>QHXS01000078.1 GCA_003223975.1 Acidobacteriota bacterium | reverse complement strand
AAAATCAGGAGCACGAATGTTCCGAGTTCTTTCCGCATATTTGAACGTGAGACCTGACCTTATGTCTCTTAGCCTCTGCCTCGCAGTTGACTTATTTTCTTTTGAAATTCCTCGACCGAATCTTTCTTGATAACAAGCGTCGGAACGTTGATCTGCTTGTTCGCCGGTATCGCTGACTTGTCTCCGCCCAGGATTTTGGCCATCAGCTTTACCGACTGATAACCAAACTCGAAAGGCTGCTGCACCACAGTCGCAAAGATCGCGCCGTCTTTCACACCGGCGAGCGTCTCGTCTTCCTCGTCAAAACAAATGATCTTCACCTGTCCGACCTTGTTCGCATCTTTCACTGCATTCAGGATCGCAGGTCCGTTGTAGCTCCAGAGTCCTACCATCGCCGCGATCTCCGGATATTTAACAAGCGTGTCAGCGGAGTTAGTTTTTGCGCGGGCACGGTCGGTGTCGTCAGTGCGGATGTCGATGATCTCGACGCTGGAGCCGTTTAGAGCTTCTTTGAGTCCCTGATAACGTTCAGCCGCATTGCGAGCATCGCTTTTCCCGACGAAGACCATGATCTTTCCGCCGTTCGGCAAAGCTTCTTTGACGAGCTCGCCCGCCTGGCGTCCGGCGGCGACATTGTCGGTTCCGATATAGAGCGCGCGATCGCTGCTCGGGGCATCGGAATCCTGCGTGATGACGAGCGCTTTTTTCGCCGTATCGTTTATCCACTGCGTCTGGTTGTCCGGATCAACGGGGCTGATCGCGATGCCGTTCACTCCAACGGAGACCAAGTCATCGACGATCCGCTTCTGCTCGTCGGCCGCCCCGCTGCCGGGCATTTTGAATTCGACCGTAACTTCATTAAGTTCGGCGTCAGCCTTTTCGACACCCTTGCGAGCGATCGTCCAATAGTCCGAGGCGTTATTTGTGACGAAAGCGAGCTTAAAACTCTTGCCTGTTGAAGAAGCATTGCCGTTCGCGGAGGCGTTCGAGACGTTTTGATTGCCCGGAGCGCCGCACGAAACAAAGAGACAGACAAGAAAGATCGATAGTAAAGAATAAAAAGTTGTTTTGATCATAATCCTCGCATGACCAGCCTGCGAATCCACCGGTTAACCGCTTTTCCGTGAATGCATTCTCCGAAAACCAAAATACAAAAAAACGGCCGTTCCGGGGGTACGGTGAATATACTCCCTATGCATGCCATTCGGCAACTTTCGCAAACCAACATCACGCTTCAACGCTTTGTAGACGCACACGTCCAAACAGCCTGCAGCCGGGCGACGAACCGTAAAAAATGTACGGTTTCTCAGCAGTTTCTTTTTCATATTGTGCTGCAAGTTGGTCGATCCCGCTCCGACTTCCGCGGCGAGCGAGGACCGCGACCGCGCCGCCGCTTCCTCCGCCTGTGATCCGGGCCCCGAAGAGCCCTTCATTACGGCTTGCTCTTACAAGCTCAATGATGCGATCGGTTCGCGGTTCGGTGAGTCCGCATGCTTTATAACTCTCGTGCGACGTGAACATGAGTTCGCCTGCGTCATCCAGTCGATCAGTGGTCATTAATTCGGCGAATCGATGCACGCGCGAGTTCTCATAGATCGCGTGTTCGGTGGGTGCTTTTATCGCGTAGGTTTTCTTTGGGTCAACGGATGTTACCGGGTCGGTCGTGCCGCGATACCTGGAAAGAAATTCCTGACCGTTCATCGCGCCAGGGAGCTTGTTTCGAAATTCCTTTTCATAGTCGTTTGGAGTCACATTTGCGAGATAGCCCTGCCAGCGTGCGTCGTCTATATCGACTAACCCATCACCGACTTCGCGAATGTCGAGTCCTTCGACCTCGGCAATTATTCGATAGCCCATGAATGCGCCGATGCGAACCGAGGAATAATCAGAACCGGACACCCCGTGCCGGACCCCGGAGTCGATTCCCCAGAATTCGACATCGTTGGGAATCTCGATCCAGCCGCGGATCTCCGCCGGCTGGCATACAAGAGCTGTGAGCTTTCCCGCTTCGCCGCAGTGCGAGGTAATCTGGTCCATCACGCCGCACGCTGCACCGACGATGCGGTTCTCGACCTTTTGGCAGAGAAGCGCGAGATCACGTGGTTCGATGTTGACATCGTACGCGTAGCAAACAGCCTGCATCACAGAAACCTCGAGCGCCGCAGATGAACTTACGCCCTTACCGATCGGCACGCGCGACGCGATCAGGATCTTTGCACCTTCATGAAATCGAACTCCGAGCTCTTTACCGAGAACAAAAAAAACACCCGCGGCGTAACGGACCCAGTCGCCTTCATTTCGTTTGGCAAAATAGTCTTTAGCCGACGCGAGATCGAGTGGTTGATCGTCCCGCACCAGGTCGGCGAGCGGCATTGCAAACGTAGAGGTGTGTTCGTCGATGGTTGCGATCTCGATCTTATCGCCAGAATTCTTTTGGATAGCTGCGAACGTCGCTTCGGCGATCGGCATTTCTAGTACGAGCGAGCCCGAGTAGTCCGCGATACCGCCCATCACATCGAGCCGACCCGGCGCACGCGTGACGCTAACATCTCGGCCGCGATCGAACGACGAGTGCGCGTTTAGCGTCTCCACGAACCAGTCAACGTCGTTCAGCTTAAATGAATTGTCTTCGACGATGGTGAACACAATTTATTTCAGTCCGCGTGAGTCGAGCGCGGTTCGAAGCGCGAGTTCGATCTGCTGCCGGATGAGGCTGTTCGCATAGCCGATCCAAGCGACATCTGGATTGACGTTCAGAGGAGCACCGAGTAACTCGCCATCGGCGCCGGTGATCTCAATGCCCATCTCCCGCGCGATCAGTTCGGTACAAAGATCGTATGGATGACAGCAGATGCTTAACTCCAGGCCGCGGTCCGCCATGATGTTTCGCATCAGTGGGCGAATGTCCGCGACAAACCGATCATGGCCAGCCATCAGCTCATAGAGTTGACCGCCGGTCGAAATGTACTGATCTTCGAAACACTGAGCCTTTCCCTCACGAGGTTTTCCGAGGACTTCGCGCACGATCTCTTCGTCGATCTCGGCTAAAACGTCTCTCACACCGGGAAAGAATCGTGCGATCATCGCGAAGCCTTGCTCAATTGAATTAGCCGCCGAAGGCTTGAAATGGATCGGTTTCGATTCGCCCGTAAGCTTATTAAAACGTTCAGCTTGCGCGCCTTCACCCCGATACGCCCAAAGCGTGTCGGATAAGTGCTGCTTGACCAGTGGAATCTCCGTTTGGATCGCGAATTCGATATCTCGGAGACTTGTTTCGGGTCCGCGATTCGCAGCGACGCCGGTCAAAACCCACGCGCTGCGTTTTTGATACATCAGGCCGCGGGTTCCATCTATCGGATCGATGATGATTCGCCATAATGCATCCGATTCATCCGCGCCGCGGGGAAGAACTACTTTGCCTTCATCAATGCCCTCGGCGATGAGAGCGATCGGAACCTGCGAAGCGATCTCGGTTTCAAAAAACTCGACGATCATCTCTTCGCTTATGCGATCGATGGCGAAGATCGTGTCGCCATCCCCATCCGCGACGATTTCAGACAACTGATCGACCGAGGCATTCTCGCAAGCCGCAACTACCGAGTCGCGGACCTGCACGTGCAGGCGCTTGATCGGTTCAAAAAGCGATCCAATGTCGTTCAAGATCTGGCCTCCGATTTGTAATGAATATCCGACATCGAACGAAGCTCGGCCGCTTTGTCCTCAGGTGAAGTGTCGCTTAGAAAATTTCCTCCGCCGATCTCGGGCCCGGCGAGATACTTGAGAAGATTTGGTTTGCGCAGCGGCGGATGAAACTCGATATGAAAATGAAACGTGCTGTGATCTTCGTCGTCCGTCGGCGCCTGATGAAGCGGCATCACGTACGGGAAAGGCATACTCCACAGGTTATCGAACTTGATCAGGACCGTTCGCAAGACGTCGGCCAGATCCGTGAGTTCGTCGTTTGATAGCGCCGCGATGTGTGGATGCGTATTTTTCGGCGCGACAAAAACTTCGTAAGCATATCGTGCAAAGTACGGAATGAACGCGATTGCCGAATCGTTCTCGGAGATGATCCGGCGGCCATCTTCTTTCTCGGCGCGAATGATATCCTGAAAAAGAACGCGACCGTCTTCAGAAAAATATCGTCGCCCGGCCGCGACTTCATTCGCGATCGTCTTGAACACAAAATTGTTTGCGTAGATCTGGCAATGCGGGTGCGGATTCGAAACGCCAACCGCCTCGCCTTTGTTTTCGAAGATCAGAACGTGTTCGATCTCGGCTCTGCTGCCAAGACCGAGATATTGTTCCTGCCAGGTTCCTAAGAGCTGGGTGATCTGCTCCGAACTTAGTTCTGCCAACGTGAGGTTGTGATGCGGACTGTAGCAGACGACACGTGACACGCCGTGAGCAGGTCGAGCTTGATACGCCGATGACGACGGCTGAACAACGTCCGGTGCCCCGAAACTTACACTCGGGTGATCATTGTCGAATACGAAGACATTTTCGTAATTTGGGTTGGTCTTTCCACTAACTCGGGTGTTCCCCGGACAAAGGAAGCAGTCAGGAACGTAGTCCGGAAGCGGCGTTTCCTCGGTTGTTATCTTCTCACCGCTCCAGGGCCGATCCTGCCGGTGCGCAGCCACAACGACCCATTCCTCGCGCAGCGGATGCCATCGTTCTTCCCACGTCATATTGTTCCGTATTTCCATAGCAACTTTAGCCCAGCGCCGGCCCTGCAGCAATGGCGGTTAATCGGTTAAATGAGTCTTTAGAATTGACCGAACTAATGATATGGTTTAGAAACTCCACGGGTTTGGACCTATGAGACCGAGATTTGCCGGGAAGCGCAAAAACGCAGCAGCATTCAGACAAAGATGTGCAGGTTTGGTCGCGCCGTCGATAACGAAGGGAAACCTTTTGTTGTTGCTCATTGCATGTTTATCGGTGTGGCCAATCGAGGGCCAGGGACGGGCCAAAAAACAGTCCACCGATAGAGCCTTTCCAGCATGGACGCGAAATACCGGGTCAAGAACGGCGCCGAAGATAAAACGGAACTGCGCCGTCAAGTCTTTTGGAGCGAAGGCCGACGGCATTACAAATTCCACCAACGCAATTCAGAAAACGATCGACGAATGCTCGAAGGTAGGCGGCGGAATCGTCGCGTTCGAGAAAGGTGAATACGTCACCGGTGCCCTGTTCCTAAAAAATAATGTCGATCTTCGAGTCGGCGATGGCGTAACGCTTCTCGGCAGTCAGGACGACGGCGATTATCCGCGTGCTCCGACCCGCGTCGCCGGCATCGAGATGACTTGGCCATCCGCGCTTATCAATGTCGACGATGCGAAGAACGTAAGGATCTCAGGCGGCGGGACGATCGACGGTCGCGGTAAGAAGTGGTGGGACAAGTATTGGGCGCTGCGGCGGGAGTACGAGCCGAAGGGACTGCGTTGGGCGGCAGACTATGATGCGGAGCGCGTTCGATTGGTGGTGGTCAGCCGGTCGTCGGATGTGACTGTCGAGAATGTTAATCTCAAACGGTCCGGATTTTGGACCGTGCAAATTTTGTTCTCCGATCACGTGACGATCGATGGCGTGAAGATCAGCGACAACGGCGGGCCGAGCACGGATGGAGTCGATATCGATTCATCAACGTACGTTCTCGTTCAGAACTGCGATATCGACAACAACGATGACGACATCTGCCTAAAAGCGGGCCGCGACTTCGACGGACTTCGAGTCGCTCGTCCCACCGAATATGTTTTCATCCGCGACAACATGATCAGACGCGGCGGCGGGATCATTTCGTTTGGCAGCGAAACGTCGGGCGGCATTCGTCACGTCGCCGCGCTCAACAATCGAGGCGTCGGGACGAAAGAAGGAGTTCGATTCAAATCCGCAAAAACGCGCGGCGGTTATGTCGAGGACGTCCTCGTTCGCGGATTGAAGATGGAAAACGTCGCTCTGCCTTTCACGTTCACTCTTAACTGGAATCCGAGTTACAGCTACGCGACGATCCCGGCAGACATGAAAAATGTCCCAACCTACTGGATCGTTTTGAACACGCCGGTGCTGCCAATAGAAAAAGGTTATTGTCGGTTCCGCAATATCAGGATCGAGAAGGTCGAGATCGTCGGAGCAGACCGGATCTTTACCGCCGCGGGTCTTCCGGAAAAGTTGATCGAGAATGTGACTTTTTCCAACATCAGTGCGGAAGGAAATTCCGCGGGGTCGATCGAGTATGCGTCGAACTGGAAGCTGACGAACGTCAAGCTAAAAACAAAATCGGGTGATGCGGTGAAGATCTCGAACAGTCGATCCGTATCTGTATCGGATATCGCGCAAAATAAATGAGAGTATTTCTTTCCGTTGTCATTCTTGTTTTTCTTGCGAACGTTTCGCTTTCGCAAACGAACGGGTTTTATAACGTTCGCGACTTCGGAGCGAAAGGCGACGGTGAGGCACTCGACACTGATTCAGTAAACAAAACGATCGATGCCGCCGTAGCGAAAGGCGGCGGAACCGTCTTCTTTCCAGCAGGCTCGTATCTCTGCTTTTCGATCCGTTTGAAAAGCAACATCACGATCTATCTCGATGACGGCGCGACGATACTTGCCGCTGATCCCTCCGTGCACAAAGACAAGTACGATCAGTGGGAACCGAACGAGTTTGATATGTATCAGGACTTCGGCCACTCGCATTGGAAGAATTCTTTGATGTGGGGAATCGGGATCGAGAATGTCGCGGTCATGGGTCAGGGAAAGATCGATGGCCAGGGACTGTCGCGTCGAAGTCCGGGACCGCGTCGTCCCCGGTCAGTTGGCGAAACCCCGACTAGTATGGCGAACAACGTTTCGCCCCTTGGCGAGACGTCGCCGCTCACAGAAATGGACGGCATCGGAACTAAGGCAATCGCGCTCAAACTGAGCCGCAACATTACGCTCAGGGACTTCACGATCTTTCGTGGTGGACACTTCGCGCTTCTCGCGACAGGCGTCGACAACCTGACGATCGACAATCTGCGGGTGGACACAAATCGCGATGGTTTCGACATCGACTCATGCCGGAATGTGCGGATATCAAATTCGTACGTCAATACACCAAACGACGACGCGATCGTATTGAAGAGCTCGTTCGCCCTCGGTTTTCCGCGAGCGACGGAGAATGTCACGATCACCAATTCACAGGTGTCAGGATTCGATCTCGGAACGATGCTCGACGGAACTTTTAAGACCGCCCAGGAGTTCGCTCCGGACAAAGATAGAGTGACCGGCCGGATAAAGCTGGGAACAGAATCGAATGGCGGGTTTAAGAACATCGCGATCTCGAACATCAACTTTGTACACTGCCGCGGGTTTGCGATCGAGACGGTCGATGGCGGCAACATCGAAGACGTCACCGTTTCGAATCTCACGATGCGCGACATCACAACAGCGCCGATCTTTATCCGGCTCGGCAAGCGTCAACGCGCTCCCGAAGGAACGCCGGTCGCAAAAGTTCGACGGATCATCATCGATAACGTCGTCGTTTCGGGAGCACATCATGAGTTTGCTTCGATCATCGCCGGCCTCACCGAGAGTCCGGTCGAAGATGTTCGTCTTTCGAATATTCGAATTCACTACAACGGCGGCGGGACGAAAGTGAATGCGGTGCGGGAGATCCCGGAGAACGAGAAGAATTATCCGGAGCCGAGTATGTTCGGTGTGACCCCCGCGTATGGATTTTATGTGAGACACGTCCGCGGAATTACTTTTAATAACCTCGAGGTTTCGTTTGAGAAAGATGATGCAAGACCGGCGTTTTTTCTTGACGATGTTAAAAACATAGCTTTTGTCGGAGCGAATGCTCAGCTTTTTCCCGGTGCAAAAATGTTTGTGCTCAAAAATGTGTCGAACTTTAGCTCGTCGCAAAGCCGCAACCGCGACGACGTAAAGATCGCAACAGCGGAGAGGCGCGAGTTTTGATGAATGTTGTGCGTTGGGGAATCATCGGAGCCGGCGATATCGTGCGAAAGCGCGTCGCCGATGCCATTCGCAATAGTGCGAATAGCGAACTTGTCTCGATCAGTCGCAGGAACTCAGATATTGCCGAGGCCGCCGCTGCTGAACTAGGTGCAAGAAAATATTTCACGGACTGGCGCGAGCAGATAGTCGATAAAGAGGTCGACGCGGTTTACGTCGCAACGCCGGTATACCTTCACGCCGAGCAAACGATCGCCGCCGCCGAAGCAGGCAAGCACGTGCTCTGTGAAAAGCCGATGGCATTGAGCGTCGCTGCTTGCGATTCAATGATCGCGGCGTGCGAAACTAACGACGTTAAATTAGGCGTTGCATACTACCGGCACTTTTATGCGGTGATCGAGCGTGCAAAAGAGATCATCGCCGCACGTGAGATCGGCCGAGTTTCGCTTGTCCATATAAACGCCTTCGAGCATATCGATATGCAGTCGGGCGATCCGCGACACTGGTTTGTCGAGAAAGAAAAAAGCGGCGGCGGTCCGATGATGGATTTCGGTTGCCACCGGCTCGAAGTGTTAGTTAATTTGTTTGGTGAAGTGGATCGCGTCGCGAGTATCATCTCGGGAAGCATTTACGCACGTGAGATCGAGGATACCGCTGTCGCGACGCTGCATTTTGCATCGGGCACTACGGCGACGATCTCGGTCACGCACGCGACCAATGTTCCGAAGGATACGCTGCAGGTCTTCGGCACAAACGGCTGTATTGAAATTCCGGTTCTCAATTCCGGTCGTTTGGTCGTGATATCTGGCACGCATCAACGCGAGGAAAATCTACCGCCGGTCGTGAACATCCATCAGCCGCTGATCGCGGATTTTGTCGAGTGCGTTTTGCGCGATCGCGAACCGGCTGTCGATGGTCGAGCCGGTGCTTACGTCAATCAACTTTTGGAAAAGATCTATGCCGAAAAGTAGGATCTCTCAAAAACTGGCGCTCGTCTCGGGCATCCTCGTCGGCTTGCTTGCGTCGTCGGCCCTGGCTCAGGTGCGCTCGACCATCTCCTTCGACAACGACTGGCTGTTTCTAAAAGGAGATGTCATGGGAGCGGAAACTGTGAACTTCAATGACTCGAGTTGGCGGAGGCTCGACGTACCGCATGACTGGAGTATCGAGGGACCCTTCGACGCTAAGAATCCGACAGGGGGTGCGGGCGGATTTTTACCAGCCGGCGTCGGTTGGTATCGCAAACACTTCAACGTCGCGGGCAACCAGAAGGACAAACGTATCTTTATCGAATTCGACGGCGTGATGGCTAACAGCGATGTTTGGATCAACGGCGTTCATCTCGGCAAAAGGCCGTACGGGTACGTTAGCTTCGCGTATGAGATGACCGGCCATTTGAATTTGGGTCAGGACAATGTGATCGCGGTCCGTGCTGACAATTCGGGACAACCGGCATCGAGGTGGTACACGGGTGCCGGGATCTATCGACACGTGCACCTTGTGACCACCGGTCAGACGCGCTTTGCGAATTGGGGAGTCTTTGTAACAACCCCGCGAATAGACGCGAAGCAAGCCACGATCCACATCTCTGGTGAAGTCCTCAATCAGTCCGCCGCAGGCCGAACCGCAGGTATGCAGGTCGATCTCATCGGGCCGGATGGAAAGTCCGTTGCATCGGGACAAACCAGCGTTGGAAACATCGCTCCGGACCAGATGATGACTTTT
This sequence comes from Acidobacteriota bacterium, assembly GCA_003223975.1. Lineage (GTDB taxonomy): Bacteria > Acidobacteriota > Blastocatellia > Pyrinomonadales > Pyrinomonadaceae > OLB17. The sequence continues at coordinate 30,825 of QHXS01000078.1, read as the reverse complement.
GATCTCGATCTTACAGTCAAAGACCCTCAGCTTTGGGACATCGGGAAAGGGGTTCTTTACAAGGCGGTCGCGCGTGTCAAGAACGGCAGCAAAACGCTCGACGAGCAAACAATTCCATTCGGTATTCGTGAATTTCATTTCGATCCGGCCACCGGATTCTGGATGAACGGCCGAAATTTCAAGCTTAAGGGAATGTGTCTTCATCATGACGGCAGTGCATTCGGCGCAGCCGTTCCGCTCGCTGTTTGGGAACGCCGACTTACTGAGCTTAGAAAGCTTGGCGTCAATGCCATCCGTAATAGTCACAACCCGGAGCGCGATTTTCTGGACCTCGCCGATCGGATGGGTTTCATTGTCATGGACGAGCTCTTCGATCAGTGGACGCTCGCCAAAAATCCGTACGACTATCATCTCTATTTCGACGAGTGGTCAAAGATCGATGTCCGTGATACGGTCCGCCGCGATCGCAATCATCCGAGCGTGATCATCTACAGCGCCGGAAATGAGATCCGCGATAATCACGCCGATCAAGAGAAAGCGAAGCAAACTTTGCGAGGGCTCGTCGATACATTTCACGAGAATGACCCGACGCGTCCGGTCACTCAGGCTCTTTTCCGCCCGAACATCGAAGGCGCGAACGACTATAACAACGGCCTCGCTGACATCCTCGATGTTGTCGGTCAGAACTACCGCGAGAAGGAAATTCTCGCGGCATACAAGCAGAAACCCACGCGCAAGATCATCGGGACGGAGAACGACCGACAGAGTCTCGAGCAGTGGCTGGCGATGCGCGATCATCCCGAGTATTCGGGACAATTCGTTTGGGCGGGCGTCGATTACCTCGGCGAAGCGCGAGCATGGCCGAATTACGCATTCAGTTATGGAATGCTGGACCGCACTGCACACAGACGGCCGCTTGGCTGGCAACGTCAGAGCTGGTGGAGCGACAAGCCGATGGTATACGCGGCGAGGCGGACCGCTCCGAACACCGCTGCTCCAACGGACCCTGGTTACGATCCGAATGAACAAGTAAGAACGCGGGTCGTTTTTGACGATTGGACTCCGAAAGATCTGTCACCGCATCAGGAGAATATCGAGGTCTATAGCAATTGCGAAGAGGTCGAGTTATTTCTCAACGGAAAGTCGCTCGGTTCGAAATCAAAGGATCCGAACGACCGTCCGCGAAATTGGATGGTGAAGTTCGAGTCGGGAACGATACGAGCTCTTGGCAAAAATGGCGGCAAGGTCGTCGCCGAATACGAACTGAAGACCGCTGGCAAACCGGCAAAGATCCTTTTATCGACGGACAAGTCGAGCCTCACTGACGACTGGAACGATGTCGTCTTTGTCACAGCGATCGTCGTCGATGCCAACGGCATTCCGGTGCCCGACGCTGACCCCATAATTAGCTTCGAGGCGAAAGGCGCCGGCTTCATCTTCGCGGTAGACAGTTCCGATAACACGGATCACGATCCGTTTCAGGCGACGAAGCGAAGAGCGTTTCAAGGTCGGTGTCTGGCGTACGTCAAGACCGACAAGACGTCAGGCACGATCACGCTCACCGCGTCGGCTGACGGGCTGGAGAGCAACAAGATCACCATCGGCGTCAGGAAGTGAGCGGGGGTTGAAGAGGAACTTCATCATCATGAAATATTTCGCAGCCAGCATTTTCTTTTCGCTTCTTGTTTTCGGAATGGCCGACGCGCAAATAGGAAAGCGTTTCCCTTCCGAAAGAAAGGTCGTCAAGGATCCTGTCACCGGAACAATGTTGACGTTCCTTACGAGCGAGCCAGTCGGCGATTCGAAGATCTATCAAACGCACAATCAGTGGACTTCGGACGGTAAGTGGTTGATCTTTCGCTCGGGCCGTGTCCGCGGCGAAGCGATGGCGGTGAATGAGGAAACGGGCGAGCAAGTCCAGGTGACTCAAGGCGGATACGCGGGAATGCTGAGTGTCGCACGGAATTCGATGAAGCTCTACTTCTTGCGCGATCCGAACCGCGGTGCAATGCGCGCGCCGCCAGCCGCCGGCACGACTCCGACGCAACGTCCACAGCAGACCACGACACTTCAGATCATAGAGGTCGACCTTGCAAAGGTTTTTGCAGACAGCAAGGCTGGAAGCATGTTGGCGGCGGATCACTATCAAAAAGTGATGGGCACCACGCCGCCCGAGATGCAGGCCGGCGGCGACATGGCGCTCGATGCCGACGAGAAGTGGGTCTACTTTCGGGTCGGCCCGCAGGAAGCCGCCAGGCATTTGCCGGCAGAGACGAAGATCGAAAAAAACTTCGGCCCGCGAAACATGGGTGCGGGTCCGAGCGGCATCTCGGCGATGGAACTCGAGACCGGGAAATTCAAGCACGTCGTTTCGGTTCCGTTTCAGATCGGACATATCCAGACGAACGGATGGGTGCCGGGCGAGCTCGTCTTCTGCTGGGAGACCGGCGGGAAAGCCCCGCAGCGAACATGGACGGTTAGATCCGATGGAACCGGACTGCGGCCGCTGTATCCTGAGTCCGAACACGAATGGGTGACCCACGAAGCGGTAATCGGGAAAGATGAAGTGGCCATAGCGATCATGGGACATCGAAAGATCCCGGGTACGAATAAGAGTTTGGGAGAAGCAACCGATGTCGGCGGCGCGAATCCGGGACAGGATCCGGCATGGGGTCCGTCAGGTACTCGTGAAAAACCGACCGGTCTAGCGATCGTTAATCTTCGAACTCGTGAGATGGTTATCGCGGGACAAACGAAAGAAGGCAGCGGACTATGGCATGTAAGCGGTTCGCCTGATGGCCGTTGGGCGGTCGGCGACGATTTTTCGCGAAGCATCTATCTGATCGATCGTCATACGAACGAAATGATCATGCTTTCGGCAGGACATAAAACTACGGCTGCAGATCATCCGCATCCGACAATGAGCACCGACGGAACGAGGATCGAGATCCAATCCGCTATGCTTTCGGCAGATGGCCGTTCGATGAACATTTGCATAATCCCGGTGCCGGAATCGTGGCTCAAACGAAAATACTAGACGATGAATAAGTACTGGATATTCTTTTGCATTGTATTGATGGCCCGCGCCACCGCTCTGGCAGATGTGTGGCTGCCCGATGTCATCGCGAGCTCGATGGTTCTGCAGCAAAAGCAGGCTGTTCCGATCTGGGGAAGCGCCGAACCCGGGGAAGCAGTGACCGTGACGTTCGGGAGAATAAAAAAGACCGTTGTCGCGGATGCGAACGGCAAATGGCGTGTCGATCTCGGGAAGCTGTTCGCGAATTCATCGCCGCAGACGATAACCATCGGCGGAAAGAACACGATCGTTCTTAAAGATATTTTAGTCGGTGAGGTTTGGTTGGTTGCCGGCCAATCGAACATGCAGCGATTGCTCCGTGAGACCGACAACGGCGAAGCAGTTCAGGCTGCGGCGAATGATCCGAACATTCGCCTTTTCAATGTAAGTCGGCAAGTTGCGTTCAAACACGCCCAAGGCAAACTTGCCGAATGGGCGGCCTGCACTCCTGAGTCTGTAAAAGAATTTTCTGCGGCCGGATATTATTTCGGAGTCGAACTCGCGAAGGAGCTGAAGGTCCCGATAGGTTTGATCAATTCATCGTTCGGCGGCTCACAGGCCGAAGCATGGACTCCGACTGAATATCTGCTCGCGAATCCCGATCTGAAGGCGACAGTCGAGCGAACAAAGATCTGGGACGAGGAACGTCCGCGTGTTCGGGTCGAATATGATGCGGCGATAAAGAAATGGCGCGAGGATTCGGATAAGCAGCGCGCTGCAGGTGCAAGACCATCACCTTCGCCCGCGGTTCCTGATGCTTTGCGCGAGTATCGAATAGCGTCGTCGATCTACGACCGGATGATCGCCCCGCTGATACCGTTCGCCATCAAAGGCGCGATCTGGTATCAGGGCGAATCCAATGAAGCCCGTGCCGAACAGTACAACATCCTCTTGCCGACGATGATCCGTTCCTGGCGTGAACGCTGGGGCATGGCCGATATGCCGTTTGGCATAATACAGCTGCCGAATTACCGACAGATCAAGCCCGAGCCCGAAGAAGCCCCGTGGAGCTTTATTCGGGAGGCGCAACGGCGTACAGCGGCCACGGACCGGAACACGGGGCTGATAGTGATCATTGATATCGGAGAAGCGTCCGATATACATCCAAAAAACAAGCTCGACGTGGGCAAGCGAATGGCGCGATGGGCTTTTAAGGACGTTTATGGACTTAAGCTCGTGAACGCTCCGGTGCTTGTTCGCGCGGACGAAAAGGGCGGGAAGGTGGTGTTGACGTATGATGGCGTCGGCACCGGGCTGCGAATACGAAAAGGTGACAAGCTCGAAGAATTTGCGATAGCGGGCGAAGACAAGAAATGGTATTGGGCTGACGCGAAGATCGTCGGCAAGAACCGCATCGAGGTCTCGTCGCCGCAAGTTAAGGCGCCGAAGGCCGTACGGTACGCTTTCAACAGTAATCCGCGTAACCCAAATCTTACGAACGACTCCGGCCTACCGGCATCGCCGTTCCGCACAGATGACTGGCCAGATCCAACGTCAGGAAAGCGATGATATTTGACTTAAATGAACATTCGCATCGGCGCTATAACCCACTGTCGGGGGAATGGGTGCTTGTCTCTCCGCATCGCACAAAACGTCCGTGGAAGGGACAAGTCGAAGAATCTCACCCTGAGGTTGCAGTTCATTACGATCCAAACTGTTATCTATGCCCCGGAAACGAGCGCGCCGGCGGAAAGAAGAACCCCGTTTACAATAGCGTTTTTGTTTTCGACAACGATTTTGCCGCCTTAACGGCGGATGTTCCAAGGGGCAGCGTCGACACTGCCGGTCTGATCATTGCCGAGGGCGAGCGCGGCGCGTGTCGCGTGGTTTGCTTTTCGCCTGACCATTCTCTGACGCTTTCTCGTATGCGGCGCGACGACACAACGTTTGTTGTTGACGAATGGTCGAGGCAGTACGACGAACTAGGGGCGATCCCTTTTATAAACCATGTCCAGGTCTTTGAAAACAGGGGCGAAATGATGGGCGCGAGCAACCCGCACCCGCACTGCCAGATCTGGGCGAGCGAGAGTATTCCGAACGAGCCAGCCAGGGAATATCGCTTTCAACTTGAATATTATCGAACCAAAAAAACGTGCCTTTTATGTGATTACCTCGACATCGAGAACACCAACGGCGAACGGTTGGTATGCGAGAACGAGCACTTCACGGTGATCGTTCCGTTCTGGGCGGTTTATCCGTTCGAAGTCATGGTCCTCAGCAGGGCTCATCGCAGTACGATCAGCAATTTCGATGAGATAGAACGTTTTGCCTTTGCAGATATTCTGAAGCGTCTGACAACGCGTTACGACAATCTGTTTCAAACGCCCTTTCCCTATTCGATGGGTTTTCATCAACGACCTACCGATGGAGGCGAACACGAGTACCACCACTTTCACGCTCATTTCTATCCGCCGCTGCTGAGGTCAGCGACCGTGAGGAAGTTCCTTGTAGGGTTTGAGATCTTGGGCAGTCCCCAGCGTGACATCACGCCGGAATCCGCAGCAGCTCGACTCCGTGAGTTGAGCGAACAGCATTATCTGGAGATTTAGGTGCGGCGTTAAGTGATCGATCTAGAACTACTAAAAGCGAGGTTCATCGACAAACACGGACTAGCGCCGAGAATCTTCCGCGCTCCGGGGCGAGTGAATCTGATCGGCGAACACACGGACTATAATGACGGCTTTGTCCTGCCTGCCGCGATCGATATGGCAACGTATGTTGCCGCCTCGCCGCGGGAGGACCGGATCGTGGCTGCAGCGTCTGTCAATTTCGAGGGCATCGTGTCGGTAGATCTTGACGACCGTGATGCGTTGCCGCGAACCGATTGGGGCAAATACATCCAGGGCGTCGCTTTTGTTCTTGAAACCCGCGGTAACCGATTGCTCGGAGCAGATCTGTTAATTGCGAGCGATATTCCGTTCGGGGCAGGACTGAGTTCGTCCGCGGCCCTTGAAATCTCGGTCGGTTTTGCGCTTGCCAGTATCTGCGGTAATACGATCGACGGTATGGAACTGGCGAAGATCGGGCAAGCCGCAGAACACGAATACGGTGGGGTGATGAGCGGGATAATGGACCAGTTCGTTTCTGTCCATGGACAGGAAGGACGGGCCTTGTTTCTCGATTGTCGCAGCCTCGATTGGTCTGCAATTCCGCTGCCGGATATCGCGTTCGTCGTGTGCCACACCAAAACGAGACATAACCTCGCAGACGGTGAGTACAACAAGCGAAGGACCGAATGCGAAAATGCCGCCGCAATGCTTGGGAAAACGTCGCTGCGAGACGTTTCAGTAGACGACCTGGAAAAAATGGAATCGCAAATGTCTGAGCTCCTCAAGAAGCGAGCGAGGCACGTTGTGACCGAAAACGCCCGCGTCCTCAGTGCGGTGGCATCGATCAATTCCGGTGATCTTCGGAGGCTTGGTGAGCTGATCAACGCGTCGCACGAGAGCCTTCGATACGATTTTGAAGTGAGTTGCCCCGAGTTAGACACAATGGTTGAAATAGCGCGTCGGCAGCCAGGCGTTCTAGGGGCACGGATGATGGGCGGCGGCTTCGGCGGCTGTACGATCAACCTTATGCTTCCGAATACGCGGGGCGAATTCATGTCAAAGGTCAGCCGAGCGTACCGAGCCGAAACCAGCATCGAACCCGAACTATACGATGTCAGAATCGCGGCCGGAGTTGAGGAAGTTTTCATTAATAAATAGTAGCCCTATTGTTACGTCTTGATCCCGGCTACAGATTCGGTTGCGTTTCCAGCAAAAAGTTGATATTCTTCGATGATTACTGTAGTTAAGCGGTTTTCTGTGTCGTATAGGTAAGTTGAGATCCTGTCGCAGGGTTCGCCTACTTTTTGGAGCCTTCTTTCCTTTGATATTTGTTAAACGGCTGAGCTTTATCTTGTAGACGTTCTTCTTAAGTAATGAGTAATCCAGCAGCAACAGAATCGCGTTTTAAATTCGTTAAATATCTGTGGAACGATGAAGACGCTGAAAAACTCGACGGCGTCGACCGGCTCGTTTATCGGTCGAACCGGCTCGGCGATGATCTCACCCTGACCAACACCGGCGGCGGGAATACGTCGTCCAAGCTGGAGGAAAAAGATCCGCTCACGGGCGAGGACGTTGAGGTCCTTTGGCTGAAAGGCTCGGGCGGCGATCTTCGCACAGCAACGCGTGACGGATTTGCGTCGCTCTATCTCGACAAGGTCAGGTCGATGCGGCCGTTGTACGAGAACGATCCGGCGAACGGTCCCAAGTCTGCGATCGAAGATGCGATGTATCCGATGTACTCGCACTGCGTGTTCGATCTCAACCCGCGTGCCTGCTCCATCGATACACCGCTTCACACGCTCGTACCTTTCAAGCACGTCGATCATCTTCACCCGAACTCGGTCATCGCCATCGCGGCGTCCGTAAATCAGGAAAAACTGACGAAAGAAATTTACGGCGACGATGTGATTTACATTCCGTGGCAGCGTCCGGGATTCGACATCGGTTTGAAGATCGAACAGCTGATCAAAGACAATCCGAAAGCGAAAGGAATTCTGCTCGGTCATCACGGAATGTCGTCGTGGGACAACAACGACAAGACTTGTTACGAGACCGCACTCGAGATCATCGATCGAGCGGCGCAATACATCGAGTCACATGACAAGGGCGAAGCTACATTCGGCGGACCGAAATATAAAGATCTCGATGAGACTGCTCGCATGCATCTCCAAACTGAGATCATCCCTTTCATCCGCGGACAAATTTCGGTCAATCGACGTTTCGTTGGAACGGTGCAGGACGATTGGAAGATGCTGCGTTTCGTAAACAGCGTCGAGGGACCGCGTCTCGCCGAGCTCGGAACGTCGTGCCCCGATCACTTCCTGCGTACCAAGATCAAGCCGCTTTTCGTGAATTGGAATCCGGAAACCGGAAACATCGAAAGTCTGAAGACTGCTATCTCTGATGGTCTCGTCCAATATCGCAAGGATTACGAGGACTATTACAACCGCTGCAAGCGTCCGGATTCACCGGCGATGCGCGATCCGAATCCGACCGTGGTACTGATTCCCGGCCTGGGCATGATCGCATGGGGAAAGAACAAGAGCGAGTCGCGTGTGACCGGCGAGTTCTACAACTGCGCGATCGAAGTGATGCGCGGCGCTGAGTCGATCGACGAGTACGAGGCGATGGATCAGCAGGAAGCATTCGACATCGAATACTGGCTGCTCGAGGAAGCAAAGCTTCAACGGATGCCGCCGGAAAAGGAACTCGATCGGCAGATCCACGTCGTCATCGGCGCGGGTGCCGGCATTGGAAGAGAAACTGCACATCGGATCGTTAAAGAAGGCGCGCATGTCGTTTGCGTCGACAAGGACGAAGCGAGTGCAAAGACTACCGCGGATGAAATCATCGCGAAATACGGCACGGGCATCGGCGTTTCGGGAACGGGAATTTCAAATGCCGGAGTCGCCATCGGACTCAGCTGCGATATGACAGATCGAGCTTCGGTCGCGAAGATGTTTGAGAACGTCATTCTCGCCTACGGCGGAATCGACGCCGTCATCGTCACCGCCGGCGTGTTCGTTCCGCCCGACAAGAGCGGAATAATAGAAGATAAGATGTGGGACTTCACTTTCGGTATCAACGTGAAAGGCGCTTACATCGTTGCCGACGAAGCGAACAAAATTTTTAAGAAACAAGGACTGAAAGGAAACATTATTTTGACGACGAGCGCGAACGCCGTCGTCGCGAAAAAAGGAAGCCTCGCCTACGACACGAGCAAAGCCGCAGCGAACCATCTGGTTCGCGAGTTGGCGGTCGAACTGTCGCCGCTCGTACGAGTCAACGCGGTTGCTCCCGCGACCGTCGTGAAAGGCAGCACGATGTTTCCGCGTGATCGCGTCATCGCATCTCTGTCAAAATATGAGATCCCGCATGACGAATCCGAGGGGACCGATTCATTGACCGAGAAGCTTTCCAATTTCTATGCGAAACGCTCTCTAACGCAGACGCCGATCGAGCCATCGGACCAGGCCGAGGCGATATTTTTGCTGCTTTCCGCCAGGCTTTCGAAAACAACGGGCCATATTATCCCGGTAGACGGCGGTTTGCAGGACGGTTTTATGCGGTGATCATGTGAAGTCGGGTGCCTTATGGCCCGGTCGGAGGTATCTATGCCAACGAACTTCGAGATAAGCGACGATTTCATCGCTGAACAAAATAAAGCGAACAAAGATTGGCTGGCCGAGGATCTCGAATATCTGGCCCGAAAACTTGATCGTCGGGGTGTCGCGATCGACAAAGTGATCGAGAGCGCCGTTAAGCTGCGTGTTGCGGTTCCGTCATGGGGAGTTGGGACAGGCGGAACGCGGTTTGCTCGGTTTCCCGGCCGTGGAGAACCGCGCGACGTGTTTGAAAAACTTGAAGATTGTTCGTCGATAAACAAGCTCGTCCGTACGACGTCCGCTGTTTCACTTCATATTCCCTGGGACAAGCCGGAAAGTACCGATGATCTGATCGAGGCCGCCGAACGCCACGGACTGACGTTCGACGCAATGAACTCCAACACTTTTCAAGACCAACCAGGCCAGGAGAAATCTTACAAATTCGGAAGCCTAACTCATCCTGACGGAGCTGTTCGAAGGCAGGCAATCGACCATAACCTCGCGTGTATCGAATTGGGCAAAAAGATCGGATCGAAAGCACTTACTGTCTGGATCGGGGACGGCAGCAATTTTGCGGGCCAGTCGAACTTCAGACACGCCTTGGAACGGTATCTCGAATCGATGCGAGAGGTTTATGCCGCAATACCTGACGACTGGCGGCTGTTTGTAGAACATAAGTTGTTCGAACCTGCGTTTTATTCCACCGTTATTAACGACTGGGGAACAAATTACTACTGTGCTCGCGAACTGGGGGACAGAGCATCGTGTCTTGTGGACCTTGGGCATCACGCACCGAACGTAAATATCGAGCAGATCGTTTCGCGTCTTATTCAGTTCGGGAAGCTCGGCGGATTTCATTTCAACGACAGCAAATATGGGGATGACGACCTTGATGCCGGATCGGTCAAACCATTTCAGCTTTTCCTGATATTCAATGAATTGGTTGACGCCGGATTAAGCGGGATACCTGGTTTCAATCCCTGTTACATGCTCGATCAGTCTCACAATGTTACCGATCCGATCGAATCGCTTGTCACAAGCTCGATCGAGATATCGCGAGCCTTCGTCCAGGCTTGTCTTGTCGATCGTGATCGCTTGGCCGAGGCTCAGGCAGATTGCGACCCGATCTTGGCGTTGACCACGCTGAAAGAGGCATTTACGATAGATGTGTCCCCAATACTCGCTGCCGCCCGCCAACAGAAAGGTGGGGCGATCGACCCGGTTGCAGCGTATCGAGCCAGCGGTTACCGGACACAAAAGGGTAAAGAACGGCCGGCTCGAGTCGGCGTGTCAGCAGGCATTGTCTAGTTTATTTCACTGATCCCGAATTTGGGTTTGCTGTTCTCCGGTCTTGCTCAGCCGATGCCGAGTCCTCTACACATTGCGGTCGACCTTGGTGCTGGAAGTGGACGCGTTTTTCTTGCCGCGTTCGACGCAGATAAGTTTTTGCTCGACGAAGTTCACCGTTTTCGGTATCCACCATATTTCGACGGTCAATATCTTCGCTGGAATTTCAGATCGATCTTCGAAGAAATTAAGTCAGGCCTACGTCTGGCCGTAACGAGAGCGTCGGCGTTTGGCAGAAAGCCCGCAACCCTCGGCGTTGATAGTTGGGGCGTGGATTACGGTCTCATAGGTCCAGAGGGCAAGCTGATCGCCGACCCCATTTGTTATCGCGACTCGCGCACCGACGATGCGATGGCCCGCGTCTTTGAGATCGTTCATCGCGACCAGATCTTCGAGAAGACCGGTATCCAGTTTCAAAAATTCAACACGCTATATCAGATGTTTTCGGAAGGCGAGAAAGCTTCGAAGCTCCTGCTGATTCCCGACTTGATCAACTATTTGCTAACAGGAAATGCCGTTACGGAGTACACGAATGCGACGACGACGCAGTTGGTCAATGCTCGCACGGGTGATTGGGATGCCGATCTCATCGGGCGATTGGACTTGTCCCCCGGCATTCTAGAGCACATCGTCCCGGCCGGCACACGGCTCGGAATGCTGCTTCCCGAAATTGCGGCGGACACAGGTCTGCGTGACATTCACGTCATTGCCCCGGGAACACACGATACGGCGAGTGCGGTTGCCGCAACTCCGCTAAACGAAGGAAGTGCTTACATTTCCTCGGGCACTTGGTCCCTGATCGGGATCGAACGTGACGCACCGTTGATCACGCCCGAGGCGGCCCGGCTCAACTTCACGAACGAAGGCGGTGTTTACAACACGTTTCGATTTCTGAAAAATGTGATGGGTCTCTGGATCTTTGAATCGTGCCGCAAGGAATGGGAAGCTGATGGAAATTCCGTCGACTACGATACGCTTATCCAAGATGCGTCGCAGATCGACGGCTTTCCCGGCTTCATTTTTCCCGACGACGAAAGATTCCTAAACCCGGCGAGCATGCTCGAAGCGATTAGCACTCAGCTTTCTGAACCCGGACAGCACGCCGAGCGCGAGCCGGCGATCATCACCAAGATCATTTTTGATTCGCTCGCATTTCGATACGCTTCGGTATTACGATCGATCGAGTCGCTCACGAATTCGAAGATCGAGCGCGTCGAGATGGTCGGTGGCGGTGGCCGCAATCGATATCTTAATCAGGCGACGGCGAACGCGACCGGCTTGCAGGTCCGCTCGGGATTGATGGAAGCAACAGTGGTCGGGAACGTACTCGTTCAAGCGATCGCGTCGGGACGCTTCAGGTTGCTGTCCGATGCACGAGATTATGTTGCGTCGCAGATCGAGTTCGAAACGTTTACTTCCCAAACCGTGCCGGGCTTCGCCGAAGCACAAGCTCGGTACCTCGCAATTGAAGCCCGATTCGAAATGCAGTCGCCCGTGAAGTTGGCCGCAAAATGAAGGTCGCACTCTTTGTCACCTGTCTCGTCGATCAACTCTGTCCGAACGTCGGCATGGCGACGGTCGAAGTGTTAGAGCGCGCGGGATGCCATGTGACATTCGACGACCGGCAAACCTGCTGCGGGCAGCCGGCATTCAATACCGGTTACCGAAAACAAGCACGCGAATTTGCGAAACGATTTATCGAGATTTTTGAAAACACCGATGCCGAAGCGATCGTCATTCCATCCGGATCGTGCGCCGCAATGGTCAAGCATTTTCACGAAGTGTTCGAGGCGGAGCCCGAATGGCAAGTCCGTGCAGACCGTATCGCGGCGAAGACGCACGAGCTGAGCGTTTTTCTAGTAAACAGGCTCGGCGTTGAGAATGTAGGCGCAATTTCGAATTGCAAGGCGACATGGCACGATGCGTGTCACGGATTGCGCGATCTCGGTATTCGCGATGAGCCCCGACGTCTCATGAATAACGTCCAGGGCCTAGAATTCATAGAAATGCAGAACGCGGATGTGTGCTGCGGATTCGGTGGAACGTTCTCGGTAAAATATCCCGAGATCTCGGCGGGCATTTTGGATAACAAAATTGAGATGATCGAGAAAAGCGGAGCCGACACCGTGGTCGCGTGTGATGCGAGCTGCCTCATGCAGATAAGCGGACGATTATCGCGTCTCGGTTCGAAGATTCAGACAAAGCACATCGCAGAAATTTTAGCTTCTCAAGAATGAGCACAAGCCATGCAACATCCGAGACGTTTGATCGGAACGCCCGTGCGGCGCTCGCCGATCCCGTTTTGCACGGAGCGCTGCGAAATCTCGCCGACAGTTTTGTGATTCGGCGCGCGAATGCGATCGCATCGGCTGGTGATTGGGAAAGCCTTCGTGAGCGTGCGCGATCGATCAAAGAAGAAACGCTGCTCCATCTCGACGAGTACCTCGAACGATTTACTGAGAATGCCGCAAGAGCAGGTGCGACCATCCATTGGGCACACGATGGAAAAAAAGCCTGTGAGATCGTGCTCGGACTTGTCCGTGCGAAAAACGCCGACATGGTCGTCAAGGCGAAAAGCATGGCGGGCGAAGAGATCCATCTCAACGAAGCTCTCGAGGCGGCGGGAATCGAACCCGTCGAAACGGACCTCGGCGAATGGATAATTCATTCAACTCGCCGGCGAGACGCCATCACACATCGTCGTTCCGGCGATTCATAAAACGAAGCAGCAGATCGCCGACCTATTCGTTGAAAAGTTCGGAATCGAAAAAACGGACAGCGTCGATGTCCTGACGCGGACCGCACGCAGGATCCTTCGTCAACGATTTGCCGAAGCCCAGGTCGGGATCAGCGGTGTCAATTTCGGCGTCGCTGAAACGGGGACGATCCTGATCCTGGAAAACGAAGGCAACATTCGTCTGACGACAAGCCTGACAAAAACTCATATTGCGGTCATGGGAATCGAAAAAGTGATTCCGAAATTCGCGGACCTCGATGTATTTCTAAAATTGCTCCCGCGCTCCGGAACCGGCCAAAGTCTGACTGCGTATCAGTCGCTGATCACAGGCGTAAAAAAGAACGCGAACGATATCGGACCGGATGAGCTTCATATCGTAATGCTCGATAACGGGCGATCGCGAATGCTGGCACATCCGCTTACGCGGCAAAGTCTCGCGTGCATTCGATGCGGAGCGTGTCTCAACGCCTGTCCGGTCTATCAGCAGATCGGCGGACACGCATACGGCTCGGTCTATCCCGGCCCCATCGGGGCCGTGATCACGCCGCAGCTTTTTGGATTGTCGAAAGCAAAGCAGCTTCCCTACGCGTCGAGCTTGTGCGGTGCGTGCCGTGAAGTTTGTCCGGTGAAGATCGATATTCCCGCGCTACTTCTTCATCTACGATCCGAGATTGCTGAGGGGGCCGAAACGCCGATGCGAAAGCCCGGGGAGAGGTTTGCCTTTCGAATGTATTCGCGAATGTGGTCGCGAAGTAGAACTTACACACTCAGTATGCAAGCCGCCCGATTGATGCAGCGATTCGTCTCGCGCGGCGGAAAGATCGGTAAGGTCGGTGGATTCATCTCGCGACTTGTCCCACCACTCGGAGCCTGGACCGAATGGCGCGATGCGCCGGTCGTCGCACCGAAATCATTTCGGGATTTATGGAAAGAGAAAAAGAAATGATGGCGAGCTCTTCACCTTTCAGATCGGCGATCTTCGCTTCTATCCGCGAGAACCTCGCGAAAAGCGGCCCGGGTGATAGACATGATGAACCGCCGCTGTCGATCCCGCATGCTACGTCGGACGCCGCTGTTGATCTGCTCGAAGTACTTCGAGAAAGTCTCGAACAGGTCGGAGCAAAATATACATTCGTTAAAGATGAGAGCGAAGCTGCCGATCGACTTCGCGCGATCATCGACGATCTGTCGGCAACTAAGATAATGGTTTCGGATTCCCCCCGGGTGCATCGCATCGTTAACACTGCGGGCCTCGACGCGATCGCAGATGCGTCGCGCGAAGAGCTTTTCTCCTCGGATGTTGGGATCACAAGTGCCCAATGGGCGATCGCGGAAACCGGCACGCTCGTGCTTGAATCGGGAGTCGAACGACATCGACTTGTATCGCTCGTTCCACCGGTGCACATTTGCATCGTGCTGACGAGCTCGATCCGACGTTCGATGGCCGAGATCCTGGAGCTGGCGGACGTCGATGCAAATCCGGCGATCACGTTCATAACAGGTGCGTCGCGAACTTCGGACATCGAGTTGACACTCGCGATCGGCGTCCATGGTCCGGGCGAGCTATACGTCATCGTCATCGACGACCAATAACATGCTCCTTAACGCCGTCAACATTGAAAAGTCGTACGCCGGCGTTCACGCGCTGCGCGACGCTTCCTTCTATCTCCGCGCCGGAGAAGTCCACGCGTTAGTTGGAGAAAACGGTGCCGGCAAATCGACACTTATAAAAGTATTGACGGGCGCCGTTGTCCCGGACTCAGGTGAGATCTCATTGGACGGCGCGAAGATCATTGAGAATTCGCCAAGCATCTCGAAGTCTCTCGGCATTGCAGCGATCTATCAGCAGCCCGCCCTTTTTCCCGAGTTGAGCGTGGCGGAAAATATCGCCGTCGGGCAAGAGACTGCCGGAGTGTTCGGCATCGTCCATTGGCCGAAGCGCAAACAGCGCGCGAAGGAGCTTCTCAACCGCATCGGCGCTCGGATAGATCCCGAACAGATCGCTGCCGAACTCTCGATGCCGCAGCAGCAGTTGGTCGAGATCGCGCGTGCACTCGGCGCGAACGCGCGAGTTTTGATTCTCGATGAGCCGACCGCATCGCTCTCCGAGGACGACACGCGAAATCTCTTTCGAGTCATTCGGGAGCTTCGCGCTTCGGGTGTCGGGATGATCTATATATCGCACCGGCTCGAAGAATTGCCGGCGATCGCCGACCGCGTGACCGTTCTTCGCGACGGGCAAACGATCGAGACTCACGAGATGTCGGACATATCGAGTTCTCAACTAATTCGTCTGATGGTGGGCCGCGATCTCTCGGGTGTTTTTCCCAAGCGGGAAGTGCGGCGCGGCGATGTCGTATTCGAGCTGCGTGGATTCGGATCCCGCGAGGCCGGAATTCGCGGAATCGACTTAACCATCCACGCAGGCGAGATCGTCGGCATCGCGGGTCTAGTCGGTGCGGGACGTACCGAGCTTGCGAAAACGATTTTCGGTCTTGTTCCTCCGGATGCGGGTGTGATGCTTCTTCGGGGCATGCAGATCACGATCGGTCATCCGAGCGAGGCGATCGATCTTCACATTTCATATCTTCCGGAAGATCGGAGACGTCACGGAGTCGTATTGGATCTTCCCATCAGCTCAAACATCACGCTCGCGTCGCTAAAGGATCTCTCAGGCTTCAAGGGAATGAATTTTAGAAGAGAGAAAGAGATCGCGGCTGAGTATACGCGGCGTCTCGGAGTT
Organism: Acidobacteriota bacterium; assembly: GCA_003223975.1. Classification (GTDB taxonomy): domain Bacteria; phylum Acidobacteriota; class Blastocatellia; order Pyrinomonadales; family Pyrinomonadaceae; genus OLB17. The sequence continues at coordinate 14,765 of QHXS01000078.1, read as the reverse complement.
AAAACTCCCGCTATTTACAACGCCGTCTCAACGCTTTCAGGTGGTAATCAGCAAAAGGTCGCTCTGAGCCGATGGCTCGTTACACAGCCGGCGGTTCTGATCCTTGATGAGCCAACTCAGGGCGTCGATGTCGGATCAAAGGCGGAGATCCACGAGCTGATGGTGGAGCTGGCGGAGCAAGGCGTTGCGATCCTCATGATCTCATCCGAAATGCCCGAGCTGCTCGGCATGTGCGATCGGATCGCGGTGATGAATGGCGGAACTATCGCGAAAATGTTTGAGCGGACGGATGCGACGCAGGATCTGATACTTTCGGCGGCTCTCGGACATTGAACATGGCAACGATCGGAAAGACATACAGGCGAGAAATTTCTGCAGCGGCGGCGCTCGTTGCGCTGTTGGTGATAGTCGCCGTCGCCGCGCCGTCATTTTTCGCTCCGGGAAATCTCAGGGATCTCATCATCAACAATCTCCCGACGCTGCTCATCGCGATCGGGATGACGCTCGTGATACTTGTCGGACAGATCGATATTTCCGTCGGATCGCAGTTCGCCGTGTGCAGCGTTGCGGCCGGCGTTCTGGCGAAAACCGGATTGCCGATGCCGCTCGTCTTTGTTGCGGTGATGCTCATCGGCGGACTGATGGGAGCACTCAACGGAACGCTCATCGGCTGGATGAAACTTCCATCGATCATCGTCACGCTGGCGATGCTTGTGATGTGGCGCGACGCACTTCGATGGACTACCGAGGGTGCTTGGGTTCAGGGACTGCCAGAGAACTTCCAGTGGTTCGGCCTCGGTCAAAATACCGGTGAAATTCTGATCTTTGCGATCTCACTTCTGTTGTTTGTTGTCTTCGGATGGTCACTTAGAAATCTGATCGTCGGCCGAACAGTCTATGCGGTTGGATCGGACGCCGAGGCGGCGAGACTGGCGGGCATCAATTCATCCAACGTCGTGTTCTGGGTATTCGTCGTGATGGGAGCTTTGGTTGGTGTCTCCGCATTGTTGAACGCGATTAGATTCTCGGCGATTCCGGGAAACTCGGGAGTAGGCCTTGAGTTGAAAGCGATCGCCGCTGTCGTGGTCGGCGGCGTTGCAATCACAGGCGGTCGCGGAACGCTGATCGGCACGGTGATCGGCGTCGCCCTGCTCGGGACGATCGGAACAGCGTTGACGTTTCTCGGCATAAATCCTTTTTGGGAAAAAGCTATCCAGGGGGGGATCATTTTGGCGGCGTTGGCATCCGATGTCGCGCTTGGACGACTTGAGAAAAATGGACGAAGCGATCTCGCAGCCACAACAAGTCCCGCTTAGAACTGAGCAGGACTGGAGCGCACGGCTCTTTCCGAACAATGAGTGGATCCTGCTCATTGTTATCGCCGTCGAGTGTCTGCTGTTCGCGTTTTCCGGAAACAATTTTGCGACGACCGGAAATGCATTCGAGGTCACCCGACTAAGTGTCGAGATCGGTCTTCTCGCTCTGATCATGACGCCGATCATCATCACCGGCGGCATCGATCTTTCGGTCGGCTCGATGATGGGACTGTCGGCCGTCGTCATGGGCGGACTCTGGCGCGATGCCGGTCTGTCGATGCCGGTCGCGATCGCGATCACACTCGTCGTCGGACTGCTCGGCGGTGCACTCAACGCGGCGATGATCACGAAGCTCAAAGCTCCGCCGCTGATCGTGACGCTCGGTACGTTCTCGCTGTTTCGCGGTATCGCCGAAGGCCTCACACGGGGCATCGAAAACTATTCCGGCTTCTCGCCGTCATATCTTTTTTTCGGGCAAGGTTATGTCGGCGGAGTCGTGCCGACTCAACTTTTCTTTTTCGTCCCGGCAATTTTATTGTTTTGGTGGTGGCTTCATCGCACGACATTTGGACGCAGCTATTACGCGATCGGATTCTCACAGGAAGGATCGCGTTACGCCGGGATCAAAGTTCGCCGTCGGCTCAATTTCATGTACTGCATGTCCGGCTTACTATCGAGTTTGGCGGCCGTGATCTATGTCGCGCATCTGGGTCAGGCAAAGTCCGATGCCGGGACGGGTTATGAATTGACGGCGATCGCCGCGGTGGTTCTCGGCGGTGCATCGATATTCGGCGGTCGTGGCACGATCCTGGGAACGATACTCGGACTGCTTGCGATAGTCATATTACAAAACGGTCTTCGCATTAGTGGACAGCCGACAGAGCTCGCCGGAATTCTCACCGGCGTGCTTTTGGTCACCACGATCCTAATCGATCGCCTTTCGCGGATCGGCGTATCTCGGATAACGGTTTCGGAGGAGGAATTCGAAGTGAAAAATTGGCAGGTCGGTGTGCTGAGTGGTGTGATTCTTGTCGCCGCCTTCATTGTTGCGGCGAGCAATTGGATGCTCGTCCGTTCGATCAAAGAGCAGGGTGGCTCCGCACCTGCGGCGCAAAGTCAGAACGCTGCGACATCAACGGGCAAGAAGAATGTCATTGCGATGATGCCGAAGGCGAAGGGCGATCCGTACTTCATCAGTTGTCGGAAAGGAGCCGAAGAAGCAGCGAAGGAGCTCGGTGCCGAACTGCTTTGGGATGGACCGACAGATCTCGATCCGGCCAAGCAAAACGAGATCGTCCAGGCATGGATCACGCGCGGCGTCGATGCGATCGCCGTAAGTGTCGAGAACAAAGAAGGCATCTCCACAGTTCTCAGAAAGGCTCGCGAGAAAGGAATAAAGGTGATCACCTGGGACGCGGATTCAGAAAAGGATGCACGCGACTTTTTGATCAACCAGGCGACGCCCCAAGGGATCGGCGAAACGCTTACCGATGAAGCCGCGCGCATCATGGGCAGCAAGGGCGAGTTTGCGATCGTCACCGCGAGCTTGAGTGCGGCGAATCAGAATGAGTGGATAAAATTCATCAAGCACAGGCTGGCCGAGAAATATCCGGACATGAAACTGGTCGCGATCCAGCCAAGTGACGGCGACCGCGACAAGGCATTCGCAGAAACGCAGAATATTCTCAAGGTTTATCCGAACGTAAAACTCGTCATGGGCATCGCGGCTCCGGCGGTTCCGGGTGTTGCCGAAGCGGTGAAGCAGTCGGGCCGAACGGATGTGAAAGTCACAGGACTCTCGCTGCCGAACATGTGCAAGCCTTATGTTAAGGAAGGGATCATCGACAGCTTTGTTCTTTGGAACACGGGTGACCTTGGTTACCTGACGGTTTATGCGGCGAATGCTCTGAGCAATGGGTCGTTCAAGCCGGGTGAAACGAAGATCAAAGCCGGACGACTCAATGAGATCGAAGTCGTAGGTGACGAAGTGCGATTGGGAAAGCCATTCATCTTTAATAAGGGCAATATCGACAACTTCGATTTTTGAGGTGCTAGCGTTAGGTTAGAATTGACGAAATCGATTTTAGTTATGCGTATAAAAGACATCGCTCGCGAAGCCGGCGTTTCGACCGCGACCGTCTCACATGTCATCAATAACACGAAATATGTGAGCGACGAGACGCGCGAGAAGGTGCAGCGGGCGATCGAGGAATTTAATTATCATCCGAACGCTCACGCTCAAATGCTTGCGCTCGGGCGGAGCAACATGATCGGGTTGCTCGTGTCCGACATTTCAAACCCGTTCTTTCCCGAAATAATCAAAAGCATCGAGGCCGCCGTTTTCGCCGCCGGGTACAACCTCATCCTTCTGAATACAAATTACGAGCCGGAGCGTGCGTTAGATTATGTAAGGCGGCTGCTGCAAATGAAAGTCGCCGGGATCATCCTTATGATCGCGGAGTTCGACAGTTCGCTGATCGACGAATTCAAAAACAAAAAAACGAGCGTCGTGTTTCATGATCTGGGCGTCGTCGGTGAAAGAATGAGCAATATCATTCTTGACTACGCTGTGGGAATTGACGAGGCGGTTCGTCATCTTGTCTCGCTGGGACATAGCAAGATAGTTCACATCGCCGGCTCGCATGAGATCTATTCCGCCGGAGTACGGCAGCAAGCGTTCGTTGAGGCCATGAAAAAATATTTTCCGGACGAAGCCGACATCAAGATCTATGAAGGCGATTTCCGGTTCGAGGGCGGCCGACACGCAGCTCATCAGATTCTGTCCGAGTCGGAACTACCGACCGCGATAGTCGTGGCAAACGATATGATGGCCCTTGGTGCGATGCAGGAATTCAAAGGAGCGGGCCTACGCATCCCGCAGGATATTTCGATCGTCGGGTTCGACGACATCTCGTTTGCGAGTTTGTCGGAACCGGCGCTCACAACAGTCTGCTCACCGCGTGTGGAGATCGGTCGCCGCGCGTTCGAGGCACTCGCGCTTACGATGGAGAAGCCGCGACAGCAGGGTCTCGAGATCCGCATCCCGACGTATCTTGTAGAGCGAAACTCAACTGCTCCTCCACGACCAGCGAAGCACAACAGGACAGTGTAATCGGATATGAAACTTATATTTTCCCTCTTGTTGGCCATGAAGCTGCTGGTAATTCCTGCCATGGGCCAAAAGGAATATTTCGGCAACTGGCCAACCGGCTCATCGCCAAGTGAGATCGGTAAGCGACTCGCTGAGAACTGGGTGAAACGTGATTTTGAATTTCAAAGCGGGAAGCGACAGTTTCTGATCTATCCGGAAGCATGCGCTTGGTACGGGTCGCTCGTCACGGCAAAGTTGTTGAAGGACGGAGATCTGCAGTCTCGTCTTGCGACAAAATTCGATCGCTTTCTAACGGCTGAGGGTGGCAAGAACATCTCACCGGCTGAACACGTCGACTATCACGTGATCGGCATTGTTCCGCTCGAGATATATATGCAGACGAAGGACAAAAAGTATCGTGACTTCGGTCGCGGCTTCGCCGAGCGTCAATGGGAAAAAACGACTGACGACGGCATCACGGCGGAGGCCCGATACTGGGTCGACGACATGTACATGATCACTGCTCTACAAACTCAAGCTTATCGCGCGACGGGTGACAAAAAGTATCTCGAGCACGCGGCAAAAACGATGGTCGCGTACCTCGACAAACTCCAGCAGCCGAACGGCCTTTTTTATCACGCACCCGATGCGCAGTTTTACTGGGGACGCGGCAACGGTTGGCAGGCCGCCGGAATGACGGAGCTCCTGCTTTCATTGCCGAAGAATCATCCGCTCAGGCCGCGTATTGTAAAGGGTTACAACCTGATGATGACGTCGCTGCTGAAGTATCAGAGTGAGGACGGACTTTGGCGGCAGTTGCTCGATCATCCGGAATCGTGGGACGAAACTTCGGGTACCGGAATGTTCACCTTCGCTTTTGTGACGGGTGTTAAGAAAGGATGGCTGCCGCAGAAAACTTACGGGCCGGCGGCGAGGAAGGCGTGGCTCGGACTCACTAAGCACATCGACGCGGATGCAAATGTTACCGACGTTTGCATCGGTACGAACAAGGGATTTTCAGTTCAGTATTACCTCGACCGCGGCCGTGCAACCGGCGATCTTCACGGCCAAGCAGCTGCGCTGTGGAGTGCGATGGCTTTGCTTCGTTAATCAGACCAGGGTGCCGGCTTTCGCACCCAGCGGTGACCTCGTAATTCTTCCTGCAACTGCGGCGACAACGGACCACGATCGCTCGCGGCGATATTGTTCTCCACATTCGCGACCTTGCGCATGCCGGGAATGATGGTGCTGACAACCGGATTCCCAAGGATGAATCTCAACGCCATGTCGGGCATTGAAGATCCTTCGGGGATCAACGGTTTCAGCTCCTCCGCTCGATCGACGCTTCGAATAAGATTCTCCGGACTAAAATATCTGGCGCGCCAATCGTCCGGCGGAAACGTCGTTTCCTTGGTGATCGTTCCGGTCAACGTCCCCTCGTCAAACGGAACGCGGGCGATGACGGCAACATTCATTTCTTGGCACGCGGGGAAAAGGTCGTCTTCAGGATTTTGATCGAAAATGTTGTAAATGACCTGAACCGAATCGATCTTCCCGCTGCGAACGGCTTTCACGCCATTCCAGGGTTCCCAACGATTCATCGAAATGCCAGAAGCTCGGATCAGGCCCTGGCGCTTCAGCGAGTCGAGCATGTTTGACCAACGGTTATCATCGGCCCAGTCGTCATTCCATGTATGCAACTGCAAAAGATCGAAGTCTGCGAGACCCGCGTTGGCGAGGCTCTCATGAGTGAACTCTTCGATGTGCTCAGCCGGATAACATTCCTCGAGCGTGTACTCGGGGAGCGTCGGATACTGCATGTTCTTTGGCGGAACTTTTGTTGCGGTGTAGATCCGCTTATCGGGATTGTTCCTGACAAGCTCGCCGAGCAGATTCTCGCTGCGGCCATTTCCGTAGACGTACGCAGTGTCAAAAAAATTACACCCGAGATCGACCGCACGCTGGAGCGACTCAAGCGACTGGGCATCGTCCGAACCGGTCCAGCCGCCCATTCCCCACATTCCGTAACCGATCTCGCTCACCTGCCAGCCGGTTCGTCCAAAGGTTCTGTATCTCATGCGTCTTTTGCCCGTCTCCTAAGCAAACTTCTAGAAAGATTCCGTTTTTTTGCAGAACAAGATAATATTACACTATCTCGGTTAACCGGTTTTCTCGGTAAAACCAAACATTTCGTATCAATGAAAAATTTTGCTCGACGCGTCGCTACCGCCTGCACTCTCTGCTCGCTGTTCATTCAGTTTCTGATCGTACTCGCGCCGATATCGAACGCCCAAACGAAGCGTAGAAAACAGAAATACAACGTGTTGTTCATTATTTCCGATGACCTACGCCCAGAGTTGGGCGCATATGGTGTCGAAGGGATAAAAACGCCGAATATCGATGCGCTCGCCCGACGAGCAACTCGTTTCGATCGAGCGTACGCGCAATATCCGGTATGCAATCCGTCGCGGTCTTCGTTTCTGACCGGCCGTTATCCGACCGAAACCAAAGTCCTGAACAATAACGATTATTTTCGAAAGATCGATCCAACCAGTGTCACGTTACCGCAGTATTTCAAGAACAATGGCTATGCGTCACTTCGGGTTGGAAAGATATTCCATGGCGGGATCGACGATGCACCCTCCTGGACCGAAGGCGGCGAGCCTACCGACCCAAACATTACCGAACGCGGCAATCCGAATTTCAAGCCGACCCGTCCCGCGCAGTCCGATCCGGCCCAGGAACAGGCGGTGAACAACGCCGTGAATATCTCCGACCGCAATTCGGATCGGATCATAGTTCTCGATGGTGACGGTGAGACCAACGGTGACTATAAAGCGGCGACACGCGCTGTCAACTTTCTCGAAAAGTACAAAGATCAGCCATTCTTTCTCGCGGTTGGATTCGCAAAACCACATTCGCCGCCAACAGCGCCGAAGAAATTCTTTGACCTTTACGATGTCGATAAAATTCCTCTGCCGGAGGATTTCGGCACTTCGCCTCGGGCGTTGCCCGGAGCTCCGGAAATCTCGATCTCGCCGCGGAATGCCGATCTTTTCATCGGACGGCCATCACCACCGGACCTTTCGCGCGAGATGAAACGGGCGTATTGGGCATCTGTAAGTTTTATGGATGCGCAAGTCGGCCGCGTTCTGGAAGCCTTGGATAAAAACGGTTTGCGTGACAATACCATCGTTGTATTTTTCGGTGATCATGGATATCACCTCGGCGAGAAAGGGAAATGGTCGAAGGCATATTCAATGTATGAGCTCGGCCTTCGGGTCCCCCTGCTTATCGCGATGCCAGGACAAAAGGCGGCGTCGAGCAGGCGGGTTGTTGAGTTGATGGACCTTTATCCGACCCTTGCTGAGCTTTGCGGTTTGGCAAAACCGGTTCGTCAATCGGGCGTGAGCATCGCGCGTCTCGTTAAAGAACCTAAGGCTTCATTCGAACATCCGGCGTACGCCGTGACGGTTTACGGAAAGTCGTTTGCAAGATCCATCCGGACGTCGAAATGGCATTACGTAGAGTGGGATGGTGGGAAGTCGGGCAACATGCTGTATGCGACTGAGGACGATCCGCATGAGCTGAAAAACCTTTCGAACGACCCAAAATATGGTTCGGTCGTAGCGGAGATGAAATCAATATTAGCGAAAAAACCTTGAACTCGATCATTTTTGCTTGGCCTTGAGAGCCGCCTTGATCGCCTCGGCCGCGAGCGGTTTTATCAAATCATATCCCTTTGCGTTCGGATGCAAACCGTCGTTTGCAATCTCGGCTTTTAGAAACCCTTTTTCATCGGCCATTGCCGAGAAATAATCCAGATAAACGAGCTTGCGGTCGGCACAGTATTTTTTGATCCACTCATTGAGCGCGGCTATTTGTTCAGGACGCCGTTGAGTGCTCCGGACGATCGGTTCGCCCTGGGCGGTCTTGTTGTAATCGCTGATCGGCATCACGGATGCAAACACGACGTTGATCCCATTCGTGCGCGCAAGGTCGACCATCGACGCGTAGTTATTTTCAATCCCAGCGAGCGTGATCGACCCGGTATTCCCGGAGATGTCATTCGTGCCTGCGAGGATAACGACGACCTTAGGTTTAAGATCGATCACATCCGCTCGAAATCGGAGGAGCATTTGTGACGTCGTCTGGCCACTGATGCCGCGGTTGACATAAGGAGCGCCGGGGAAATACTGATCGAGTTTCCAGCCATCGGTGATCGAATCGCCCATAAAGACGACTCGCTGCTCGTCCTTTGCAGGTGGTGGAAGCTTTGAGTTCGCTTCGCGATAGCGTGCGAAATTCGCATAGTCGTTAAAGCGCGCTTGTAGCCGGTCGGCTCGCTGCTTTTCCCCGGCAAGATCGAGAGGGGTCGGTACGGGTGTTTGAGCACACGAGGTGCCTGCCAATAGAACTGCCAAAAAAAAGATCGGAATGTACTTGGTCATTTTTCAGTTACCTCTCAGTGTCTGATAAAACTCCGCTTCGACAACGCCGAGCTTTGTTGAGCCGCCGCGATTTGCCGCAGAGTTGGGATCGGTTGCGCCCGTGATCTCGACAATATTGCCGAGGGAATCACGGTTGGTTACTGCGCCTGTGAGCTCGATCTTGATCGACTTCCCGACCACGGGCGCGAACTTGATCGTCACATATCCGAGTGAACGCAGTGTCGTTCCGGTGTAGACGACTTTGTCGTCGATGCTGATCTTAAGCGGATATGTTTGTGTTCGCCATCCGATAAGTTTTAAAACTACCTGATCGACCGTCTCGGGTTTCGAGAGTTCGTATTTGATCCACGCGTTCCCGGGTCTGCCGTCGCTCGACCAATCGGAAAGTTCGTTGTCGTCGACCGTGTTGCGAACCGTTTCTGCGTTCGATCCCGCTGCGATGCCGACCGCTTCGAGAGCGCGACGCGTTTGGCTGAAGGATTCACCGCGAGGCGTTGGGCCGCGGCCGAGAAAAACGGGAAGCCCGTCGGATAGAAACGAAGTCGAAAGTCCGTCGGTGGTCACGAACCGCTTCGAATCGATGGTCGCAGTGCTGCCGCCCAATCCCTCCGAATGTGCGGACAATGTAATTTTTCCAGCCTTTGTCGTCGACCGGATGATTATGCGATTGACGCCGCCTTCGACCGGAAGACGTTTCGAAAGTATGTAGTTATCCGGCCCTTGCGCAATTCCACCGCGCCATTCGGCGGGGCCGGTAAGCGTGAAATTGACCACGTTGAGCGCGGTCGGACAGCGATTGTTGTCCTTGTCCACGACTTCGACGTCGAAGATCGCCACGTCTGACCCGTTCGCGATCAACCCGTTTTCGCCGATGTGCGAACGAAGCCTTACCAAGACCGGTACTCCGGCAGTTTTGATCGAATCGCTGGCTAAGATGCGTCCTCGTTCCGAATACCCGACAGCTTTGACCTCGCCCGGCTGCCATTCGATATTTTTGAATGTGAAAAGAAATCGACTACTTTGTGCGCCGAAGCCTTTCGATTTTCCGTTGATGGAAAGCTCGACTTTTTCGGCGCTCGAAACAACGTACACATTCTTTTTCACACCGGCCTTGTAGTTCCAGTGCCCGATGATATGCGTTCGCGGATGTTCGACATCGACCCAACCATCCCACATCACCTGATGGGCGAAGAATCCATCTTTTGGAATTCGCATCGCGTCGACCTCGCCGCTGCGGCGATAGTTCTCGGCTCCGCGATGATGCGTGTTTGAGTCGGAGAAAATGATATTGACGCCGCCCGAGCTTACTCGCTTTCCAGTACCCGGGCGTGCTTCCCAATAGTCGTACCATCGGACAACATCCTCGATCGCGTGCGAATCCTGGTTTCGGTTGTACTCGTTCGCCGGAGCGTCTCGGTAAGGCGGGCCGTCGCCATCTTTGTGAAAGGGCGGCGAATACTCATCCCAGTATTTTCGCAGCCCTTCGTCGCGCGAATATTCGGTCGCCCACATCGGATGATTCGCGCTCTTGTTTATGTAGAGCATCTCGCCGCCGTACTCCGCGATCTTGCTGTCGAGCATCTCGCGCGAGCCGATAGCACGGCCTCCGTGCGGATCGTACTTGTCACGAATCTCTTTCATCTCTGCCATGTGCGGTTCGGAAATGCTCTCGTTGCCGGATTCGTAGAAGATGATACTCGGGTTGTTACGGTTATAGATGATCGCGTCACGCATCACATCCTTTCGTTGTTCCCAACGACGGCCCCCGACATCTTTCTCCGCGTCGCCGGCCGGCATCGCTTCCAAGAGACCGACGCGATCACATGACTCGACATCCTGCTTCCACGGTGTGATGTGCATCCAGCGAACAAGATTTCCGTTCGACTCGACCATGAGCCGGTTGCTGAAATCCGAGATCCACGGTGGCACGGCATTGCCGAGCGCGGGCCATTCGTTCGATGTCCGTTGTGCGTATCCTTTCAGTTGCAGCGTGCGATCATTCAGCTTAAACATCCCATTCGCGAATTCAGTTTTGCGAAAGCCCGTCCGCGTCGTCACGGCGTCGATGACTTTTCTCTCTGCCCTCAGTTTGGTTGTAACGGTGTAGAGATAGCCGTAACCCCAGCTCCAAAAGCTGAGTCCGCTGACTTGCTTTGACGCGGAGATCGTTTTTGTTTCATTCGGAGCAAGAGTGTACTGTCCGCCGTCGATTTTCTTGATCGACTTCCCCGTCAAGTCCGCGATCTCGATCTCATAGTTAAATGTTCGGGATGTCGTATATTCATTTTTGATCTCGGTCTCCGCCGTGATATTCGCGGACCGTTTTACGATGTTGATGTCGTCAGCGTGAATGTAAACGCCGGTCGTTTTCAGATTCGTGTAAAGCGGCAGCGTTTGATATAGACGGTCGGTTATGTGAAGCCGCACGTTCTTGTGAATGCCGCCGTAGTTTGCATTGAAGTTTTTATCATTCCATTGAAACGTCGATCCGGTCTCCTTTTCCTTGTAGTCCCACGAATTGTCCGTCCGAACGGCGACGACATTTTCGCCTTCGACGAGGTCGTAGGTTATATCAAAACCGAATGCGGTAATGCCGTTCTCATGACGGCCGATGAATTTGCCATTCAAATAAAAATCGCCGGCCATTCGGATCCCTTCAAATTCAAGAAACACTTTTTTGTCGCGGCTGTCGGCAGGAAGTTTGAAATGCTTTCGATACCAGGCGATGCCGGTCGAGAGGTCCTTTATGTCCTGTCGAAACGCGTCATCCTCGTTCCACGGCCGCGGTGTCGTGACTGATTTCCAAGTACTGTCGTCGAATGAAACAGTTTCGGCTCCTCGCGGATCGCCAACGAAGAGGCGCCAATCCGAATTGAAATTATAGGTCGTCCGAGCCGCTACGGCGGTCGCAGAGATGAGGATCAGGGTAAATAAGGAGATTCTCATATTTCAGTTACCGAGCGGTTTCATGTTCGTCACCGCCGGGCTCGGCGGGATCGCGAACGAATGATACTGATCCGGATGTTTCGGATCGTATTTCGGCAAATCGTTGATCAGAAATTGCGCCAGCGACAAATGCTGATCGCGGATCGACTGCACAATCGCTTTCGCAAGTTGGTACGCACCGTAGTTGTTATGATGCGTGCCGTCGCCTTCTTTGAACAGAATGCTGGAGCCATCTTTGCCGAGTGCTTCATAGATGTCCTTGCTCATGTCCGTGAGATCGATCAGTGCAACCTTCTCTTCTTTTGCGGCCTGGCGAACGGCCTCGGGGTAGTCACCGTGCGAATTCGTGATCTTGCCATCAGCGTCGAATGTGCGGCGGTGCATTGGTGTGATGAGGATCGGAATCGAGCCCTTCTTTTTGGCCGCTTCAACGAACTCTTTCAGACTCGCTTTGTAGGTCGTAAAGGCACCGACTCCTTCACCCTTTTCTTTCTCATCGTTATGGGCGTATTGGATCAAAAGATAATCACCCGCGTGTATCAGACTCAATACTTTGTCGAGTCGCCGTGCACCGAGCGAGCTTTTCAACGATTCTCCCGACTCGGCATGATTAGCGATTGCGACTTTGTCGCCAAAAAACCGGGTTATCATCTGTCCCCAACTCGCGTACGGTTCGCCGGGTTGATCGCACACGGTGGAATCACCCAGAAGAAAAGCGGTCGGAACCGTTACTTTCGCGATCTTCAATGAACTGATCGACGGCCGCGCGCCATTGAACTCAAGGGTGAGCTTTCCGTCCCACGCCCATTGCTCACTCGTGCGTTCGCGATCTTTCAATTTCACTTCACCACCCGTCGCGATAGTGGGCGTGCGGACGTTGACGATGAAGTCGCGGGTCACAAACTCGTCCGGCTTCGTATCGACGCGTTCGAGCATGAGACGGCGGAGCTCGGCCTTAACGACCGTCGACGTAGAGCTCCCGCGATCGCCGAATCGGATCGTCACGCGATAATTTCCCTCGGGCACCGCGGCCGAGAAATAAAACGGCTTGTCCGAAGTGCACGTGCGTTCGACGCATTTCACGTCGGCACCGGGCTCGAAACCAAATCCCTTTTCTTTGGAGTAAACGTCGTACTCCGACACCGAAGTGCGGGCGTCCTTCCCGGCGAACTCAAACTTCCGGTCCTGCGAAAAGACGACACCGCTGAGCTCGAGTAGTAATACTGTTAAGAGGATCTTCATTTGTTCAATCGTTCGAATCTTGTTTCAGCAGGTCCGAAATAACTCTCCGGCTGTGTACCCGATACGAGGACGATCTTGTCGAGAACTACGCCGGTGTCGACCGCGATGATGCGCAGTTTATGCCGACCGGTTGTTAGTTTTATTTTCGCAAAACCGATCGTGGTTTCGTCGAGAATGTTCTGAGCCCATTTCCTTGATGACACCTCGGCATCGCTATCGACCACTACTATCTGCGGGTCGCCGACGTCGATCGAAAATGCGATCCGCAATCCGTGTCCCGGCACGAGCGGTTGCGTCGGGATGAAATTAAACTGCGCGTCAAACTCGCCTGATTTCTCAATATCGATCTGATACTCGAGCGATGGAGCCGATTTGTTTGTAAAGCTGCGGGCACGCGCCGGGAAAACTGATACCGAGTCACCCGTCTTCCCGAGGCCTTTTATCGCACGCCATGAAAAACCATCGGCCGTCGCTGATCTCAAAAAATTCTCGGCTTCGATGGACACGACACCGTTCCATTCGCTGAACAGGGTCTTCGATCCTCTTGTCCTCTGTTTTTGTTTTGTGAGCTGCGCAAAAGTTTCGGGGCCGTCTGTCGAAGCAGGAAAATCCGTCAGAGCGATATTTGGAGGGGTGCTGCGCATGCTTGGCCACTGCCCGGGATTCATCTCCGGCGACATGATGTAACGCCACTTTCCGCCGACTAGGTTTTCGTTGAAGTATGTCGTTTCATGCGTGATCGCAGCATCAGCGGAGATCGAACGTTTCGCCCAATTGATCGCGGCGGCCGGCCTTTTGGCGTTATATTCCTGTGCGATCTCAGCGGCAAAGAAGCGTTCATTCACCGCGGCGGCACTGCGAACAGGATAAAGAATGAGCTCGTAGTACTCGTCTCTTTTTGTCGCTGGTAGCCCGGCGTAGATCGCGTCAGCATGCTTACGAATCGCGGCATATGCGTCGAGGCGATTGAGTATCTCGTTGTTCGTCAAAGCACTTGGCCGCGGCGTCTCCCCAGGCAGATACCACTGCAGATGTTCGGGCTTGCGTTGAAAGCCGAGTCGATAATACTCATCCATGATCGATGCGATCTCAGCCGACCTTTCCTTTCCAAATTCACGCGTTGCCCACTGACGCAAGAACCCGTGTTGGCTATTAATCGTCCATCGACTCGCGTCGTAGGCCATCTGCAGGAAGAATTCCATCCCGATCTCAGCCGGTTTGATGTCACCGACGTTCACGATCCAAAACTGTCGCATTCCATTCTCGTAAGCCTTGTTCATTTCCTGCCAGATCAAAGCTGGTGGAGTTGAGTTCAGCCACAGATACGAAAGCGGACGGCCGAGATATGAAATGTGGTAATAAACGCCAAAGCCGCCTTTACGTTTCTGTTCCTGCTCGGATGGAAACCCGCGGATGTAGCCGAAGTTGTCATCGGGAAAAACGATCGCCACGTCATCGGGAACTTTTAACCCCGCACGATAGTCGGCAAGTACTTCTTTATACGGACAAAAAATTTGCGGGACAGTTTCGACATCGGCGTTGACGTGTTTCGCGATCAGTCCGCGCTGGATCGAGAAGATCTTCTCAAGGAGAGGAATGCGTTCGGCTTGCGACTTCGTTCCCATGATCGGGCTGTCGTGGATCCCGCGCATGCCGAGAGTGTAAATGTTTTCCAACTTTCCATTTTCGCGAACGCGCTGGTCCCAGTACGCCGTCACG
>QHXS01000166.1 GCA_003223975.1 Acidobacteriota bacterium | reverse complement strand
CACAAAGTGCTGCACAAAGGTCTGCCCCGAGCACATCACGATCACCGACAATGCGATCATCCCGCTCAAAGAACGTGTCGTTGACGAACACTACGATCCGCTCAAAAAACTTGTTAAGCTGTTTCGCAAGAAATGAAGTATTCGGCAGAAACCTGGGAAGAAAAGCGAAAGGCCGGGATCGGCAGATATCTATTTTTCGACGGAGTGATATGGGCCGGCGGGCCGTTCGCAGTCGTGATGCAGATCATTGGCGTTTTTGTGTTGCGGGAAGAAGGTCAGACATTCGGCGAGTACATGAGCTCTTCGAGAACGTGGATCACCTTTTTCCTGCACGCGACGCTTTTCGGCCTGATCGTCGGCTACATCAACTGGCGAAGGAACGAAAAAGCATTTTCCGCGATCGAGAACTCTAATTAAGAGTATGTTTGATTTGAAACCACTTCATCGCGAAGCGATCCCGGCTGCACTCGAAAAGGCGAACCGCTATCGCCTGCTCAACGAGCCCGGTGCCGCAGAAAGTATTTACCTCGACATCCTTGCGGTCGAACCCGAAAATCAGGAAGCGCTCAAAAATATCGTGCTCGCTATGAGCGACCGTTTTGGCAAAGATTATGCGGTCGGAGATTCGCACATAAACGATTTCGTCGTGCAGCTAACCGACGGGTACGAAAAAGCTTATTACACCGGAATTGTTTACGAACGTCGCGCGAAAGCGACTCTTGAAAAGGGCGGCCTGCAGGCGTACGAACTTTTCACTCAGGCGATGGACTGGTTTGAAAAAGCCGAGGCGATCCGGCCTGCAGGAAACGACGACGCGATTCTTCGATGGAACGGCTGCGCCCGTATCATCGCCCGCAACAACCTGCGGCCGCACGTCGTTTCCGCAAACGATTTTATCGAATAGCTGTGTCTCCATTTGTGATATTCTGACGGCGAAAATTGAAGTAAAGGAGAAATCGAAAAATGGCGGGAAAATTTGAATTAAAAACTTCGGCAAACGGGAAATTTCATTTTAATTTGAAGGCTGGGAACGGGCAGATCATCCTCTCGAGCGAGATGTACGAAACAAAAGCAGCTGCCGAGAATGGTATCGCGTCCGTTCAAAAGAATGCCGTGGACGATGCTAGATATGAGAAACGAAACGCCGCGAACGGCGAGCCGTTTTTTGTGCTCAAAGCCGGAAATGGTGAACAGATCGGCCGAAGCGAAACGTATTCATCTGACGGAGCATTGGACAACGGCATTGAATCCGTAAAAACAAACGCGCCGGGTGCCCCGACCGAAGAAGTCTAAACGAAAATTGACTCGATCTCAGTTAGAAGGCGGGCTTGCCCCCGCCTATTTTTATAGACATGACAACGAAACGAGTTCGTCCCGGTATTGAAGTCCTACTAAACGACAAGATCGCGTCCCTGTCCGGCCAGCGTATCGGCCTTGTGTGCAATCAGGCGTCCGTGCTGCCCGACTTCGGACATGTTGCTGATCTTTTTTTCGAGCATCCTGAGATCGACCTGACAACATTGTTCGGCCCTCAGCACGGCATTCGCGGCGACGTGCAGGACAACATGATCGAGACCGATCACGCCATCGACTCGCACACGGGCCTTTGGATCTATTCGCTCTACAGCGAAACGCGCGAGCCGACCGCGAAGATGCTCGAAAACGTCGACACGATCGTTTTCGACCTGCAGGACGTCGGCTGCCGCATATACACGTTCGTTTATACGATGGCGAACTGCATGCGCGCGGCGAAAAAGCTCGGCAAACGCGTCGTCGTCTGCGACCGTCCGAACCCGATCAACGGAGTCGCCGTCGAGGGAAACGTTACCGAAACAGAGTTCACTTCATTCGTCGGACAGTTCGAAATCCCGACGCGTCACGGAATGACGACCGGCGAGCTTGCAAAATTGTTCAACGAACATTTCGGTATCGGCTGCGATCTCGAAGTGATCCCGATGGACGGTTGGCGTCGCGAGATGTGGTTTGAAGATACGGGACTGCCGTGGGTGATGCCGTCGCCGAATATCCCAACCGTCGATACCTGTGTCGTCTTCCCTGCGACCGTTCACGTCGAAGGAACCGAGATGAGCGAGGGCCGCGGAACGACGAAAGTATTTGAGCTAAACGGTGCTCCGTACATCGACCCGTGGGCGTGGGTGGCCGAGCTTGAGAAATTTGACTTTCCCGGCGTCGCGTTTCGCCAAACTTTCTTTCAACCGACCTTTCAAAAACATGCACGTGTTACGTGCGGCGGCCTGCAACTTCACGTAACTGATCGAGCAACATTCATGCCGGTTATCGTCGGCATCGCGATGATCAAAACTGCTTACGACCTTTACACCGAACAATTTGAATGGAAGCGCGAGGCTTATGAATATGTCTTCGACAAAAACCCCTTCGACGTCGTCAGCGGAACCGACAAGATCCGGAAGGCGATCGAAGCAGGAGTTTCATTGAACGAGGTCGAAGCTAGTTGGCAAGACGGGCTATTAGAGTTCAAAGAGGCCAGAAACAAATTCTTGCTTTACTAAAACAAAAGTAATACTCTTACCGGTAGGAGTATTACCTGTATGAGAATTACATCTAAAGGACAGATAACGATACCGATCGCGATTCGCGAAAAGGCCGGCATCCTTAAAGATACGGAGCTGGAGGTCGGTCTGCGTGGCGACACAGTGACGATCAGGAAAGTACCCACAAACGGCCGCCGTCTCAGTCGAGGCGAAGAAATTGTCGCCCGCGCACGGGGAAAGGGTTCCATCAACCGTCACCTTACGACGGATCAGATCATGGCGCTCACACGTGGTTGGGGTGAAGATGATTTTGATCGATAGCAACGTGTTGCTCGATATCCTCGACGAGGATTCCGAGTGGTACGCTTGGTCGTCCGAGACAGTTATTCGTTCAGCCAACGAGTCAACGGTCGCGATAAACCCGGTGATTTATGCCGAGGCATCGGTACGTTTTGCGAGTCCAGCGGAATTCGAAGAAGTTTTTCCAGAAGCCGTCTTTCGACGAGAACCATTACCATTTTTGGCTGGATTTCTTGCCGGGAAGGCCCACTTTGAATATAGACGCCGAGGCGGAGTGAGCGGTGCCACGCTGCCCGATTTTTTTATCGGTGCTCACGCCGCTGTCTCGGGATTTCGAATCCTTACTCGTGATTCACGCCGGTTTCGGCGGTACTTTCCTTCCGTGGAACTCATCGCACCTTAGATCAAGACCTTCGTTTCACTCGCAGCTTTACGGCGTCAATCCCGATTCGTAGTTGGTCATAAATTCTAGAAACTTTGAAACCTCGATGATGTCCCTGCCCTGGAACCGGATACTGTGGGCATCGGTGCGCTTGACGATCGACAGATAGCTCAACAACTCGGCCGGCCGATAATTCTTGAATCGCACGTCGAGCTGAACCGGCGTCGTAACTTTATAAGGCTTGAAATCCTTAAGCCGGCCCATCGCGTTTTTGACCTTTTCGCGGATCACGTCGTCCGCCGCTTCGGGGGTCATCGTCCTCGCAGAGTGAAATCCATAATTCCACTTCACGACAGCACCTTCGATATTGCCCAATAAATCGGTGGTTTCTTTTACGGCCGCGTCGTCGCCGGAGATCATGATCACCGGAACGTTGAATTGTCCCGCGATGGCAGCATTAATTCCGGCTTCGGGCATCGACAAGCCGTTTAATTTGACATCAGCAAGCGTCGCGCTTGAAATTGTATGCGCCCGCACCCCTTCTGAATTGGTCGTTCCGGCGTGATAGCCGATAAAGATAGCGCCGGCGAAGGTTTCGTCGATCCCCTGCATCATCATCAGCGGCCTGGGCCACGATCGAACGATGGTGACGTTCTTAGGAAATTTCTCTATCAGCAGGCTCTCACCATTTCCGTGCGAATCGCTGACGACGATCTCGGTCGCCCCGCCCGCAAACGCAGCTTCGATCGCAGCATTGACCTCCTGCGTCATAAACTCGCGAAAGCGTCCGTACTCGAACCCTTGCGGACTTAGCTGGTCACCCGTAACGACGCCGACGATACCTTCCATGTCGGCGGAAATGTAGATCTTCAATTTCTTCGCCTGCGCGTTGGCAGTGAAGGAAAAACTCATCATGACGAAGATCGCCAGGAAGATACAACGGTATCCAATTTTCATTTTAGTTTTGCCACCTATTTTTATGCCGTATTCCGTTACGATCCGCGAAGATTTGCTCATGCCAGATGGGTTTCCAGCGACTTCCACGGTTTTATTTTTGCTAAAGTTTTTGAAATCGAGTCCTTTGCCTTCGCGGCATCGTGATCCAGCTGAAGGCCGATCCAGAAATTTTCCGGCATTCCAAAAAATCTTGAGAGCCGAAGGCCGGTGTCCGGTGAAACTGAGTGTTTGCCCGCCACGATCTCACCGATGCGACCCTGCGGCACACCGATCTCCTTCGCCAAACGATATTGCGTGATGCCCATAGGCTTCAGGAATTCCTCAAACAAGATATCGCCAAGGTGTGGGTATGGAACTTTACGCATTACTTCCGGAATAGTAACACCTAACTCGGCCGGCCACGCTCGCTACCGCTCGTGTTTCTGCCTAAGAGCTTCGAGAACCTTCTCGCCGCGCGGAGAAAGCCGATAACCTGGTCGCAGGCTTTCGGTGAGGCCGAGGGCTTTTAGCTTTCGGACCCACGGCTTGAATGTAGGAATACTTAGGCCGATCGATTCGGCGAGGATCTGCGCGTGAGTGTTCGGTTGGTCGTGGATCATTTGCAAATACAATTGCGTCCAGTTGCCTCGTTGGCTGCCGGCGTCGAGCTTTCGTAATTTCGCAATGACCTCGTCGAGCTCGGTTTTACTTAGCTTGTCGTCGGCTCGAAGAGCTTTTCGCGGGTCCTCGCCGACCCAGTGCACCTCGATGCGGTAAATGTCCTCGTCGCGGTCGTAAAGATCGGCGATCAAATCCTTTTTGGATTTGAACCCAGCGGCTTTCGCATCGCTTTCGGTGATCTGCTTTTCGGTGACGATCTTGACCGAATCGATCCCAAGAACGCCGCGTTGCGTCATCTGCGTTCCACCGGCTTTGACGCCGGGCTTTTTCCAGCGGCGGAAGATGATCGAAATATTTCCGGCCTTTATCTCGTCAAGAATTTTATTTCTTATCAGCATTAGTTTGCTTCGCAAACTTTGCGGGCGCGCTAACCCCGCTCGGCAGATGCTCTGGCCGGGACCTCGCGGGATGCCCGCGCTCCCATCAACCGCCGCTGACGGCGTTGAAGATGTGCAATTCGATACCCGGATCGATCCGGGTTTGAAGGCCTTTCAGCCGTTTAACATCGTCCGTCCCGGCAAATATGTTCACATGCGTTCGGATCTCGCCTTGTTCGTTCAGGACGCGGTCGCGAAGCGCAGGATGAATTTTCCAAAGCGAATCAAGCGCCTCGCCGACATTCGCAAATTCTCCTACGACCGGTACTTCAAGATCACCGTTCGAAAAGGTCTTCAAATGTCCGCTAAGGAAAACAGTTACTGACATCAAACAAATTTTCGTGCCTGTTAGTGTAATTTCGCGGTTACGATTTTAAAAACTGGAACCACGAAAAAACACGAAATCACACGAACAAGATCAAAACGTGTACGCCTTCACACAGCAGATCTCGGGCAGCGACCCTTCGATCATTTTCCATGAATCGCCGTCGTCTGCCGAACCAAAAAGCTTTCCATTCTTTGTGCCGAAGAAGATGTTGTTGCCGACGGACGACACCGCGTCGCGCAAGATAACCTCGTACGCGTTCTTTTGCGGCAAGCCTTTCGCCAATGCCTGCCATGAGGAGCCGTCGTCGCGGCTGCGATATACGCGAAGCTTCCCGTCGCATGTAAAGCGCTGGCCATCAGCCTGCAGCGGCACGATGAAAACCGAGCCGGCGTCGCTCACCGTCAACCCGAATCCGAAATTCGACGGCAGGCCGTTTTCGATCTCCTGCCAGGTCGTCGCTCCGTCGCGGCTGCGGTAAACGCCGTGATGGTTTTGAAGAAAGTACGTATTTTTCTTTTTCGGATGCCGCGCGATCTTATGCACGCACTGCCCAAATTCCGGATATTGGTCCGGCAGAAAGTAAGCCTTCACGCCGGTGTTCGTAGCCTTCCATGAATCGCCGCCGTCCGCCGACTGATAAACGCCGCCGGTCGAGATCGCGATCTTGATGTCGTCTTTTGCGGCAACGATCGTGTGTAGGCAAAGGCCCCCAAATCCGGGCGTCCATTTTTTTCGGTGCGGATGCGACCAGAGGCCTTTGTTCAATTTCCATGTCGCACCGCGGTCGTGTGATTCAAACAACGCTGCCGGAGCGACGCCGACATAAAGCGCATCTGCGTCGGCGCCGGGCGCGATCTGCCAGATATTCTCGAGCGATTTTTTCGAGGTCTTTGGCATTTTGATCCGCCGGTTCTCAGGCTGG
>QHXS01000165.1:430-7482 GCA_003223975.1 Acidobacteriota bacterium | reverse complement strand
CGTCCAGTCGTTCGGAGAAACGATAGGACGAGCGTTGGAATTTTACGCCAAGTCATTTGGCACGCCGTCGATGGGCAAAACCCTTAACGTCGTCCAGATCGACGACGAAAGCCTTGATTACTATTCGTCGAACGGAATGCTCTTTATTTCCAGCCACCAGTTCGAACAGCCTCGCGAAGCGACCGCCGAGCGGCTTCAGCGCGAAGCCGCATACCAATGGTGGGGACTGACGGTCGGCCTGAAATCGTTCGACGATGTCTGGCTCTCACAAGGGCTTGCCGAATACAGCGCGTTCACACTGCGTGAATCGATGCTCACCGGCGCCAAGCTCGACTTCGCTCGCCGCGAGCTGCTTGAAAAAGCGCTCACGTTTGAACAGACGGCATCCCTGGTGCGTGCCCCCGCAAATCTCGACGACCAGTCGATCGCCTACCAGTACATCATGTATGGCAAAGGTGCCGCGGTCTTCCGCCTTTTGCGTGAAACGATCGGTGACGGAAACTTTACCCAGCTTCTGCGATTGTTCCTTAACGAGTATCGCGGCAAAAACGCGTCGGTCGACGATTTTGAAAAGCTGACGACCAAGGTTGCCGGCCAGAACATGCGTTACTTTTTCGCTCGTTGGGTGGAAAGTACCGGCGTGCCCGAGTTCTCTGCCGATTACCAGATCATCCGCACACGCGCCGGCAAATTCATCGCACGCGGCACGGTCAAGCAGAATTACGACAACCTGAAACTTCCGCTCGACGTTATGCTTCGCTCCGAAGGCGAAAACGGATCGAAAACGGTCACGATCCAGATGGAAGACGCAACGGCTGATTTCAATATTGAGGCCGACGGTAAACCGTTAGCGGTCGTCATGGATCCCGGCTATAAACTGCTCCGTATCTCGCCCGACCTTCGCGTCTCGTCGATCGCCCGCAGAGGGATCGAGCAGATGAAGGAAGGCAACTTTGCCGATGCCCAGACCCAGTTTGAGGCCGCGTTGAAGCTCGACCGGTCGAATTCGTGGATCTATTACCATCTCGGATTGTTATTCCTTGAGCAGCGGAATTACGACCTCGCGATCGATAATTTCAAGGCCGCTCTCGGGGGCAATATCAACCCGGCGTGGCTGCAGGTTTGGGCGAACATCAAGATGGGCAACGCCTACGACGCTAAGGGCGACCGCACGCGTGCCATCGCGATGTACAAGCGTGCCGAAGGTCTCGGCGATAACTACGACAATGCCCAGGACGCGATAAAGAAGTACCAGGCGACGCCATTCGACCCCAAGGAAAAAGACGCAACGGCTGTAAAGTAACCATTTTTTGTCCTTTTTGTCCGGGACTTGTCCGGAGGCTATCCGCCGCCTGTCCGGATGAGTCGACCGGACAAATATGTCTCCTATCTACAGCAGTTACAAGGACTTTTCGCGTATTTTCGCTAGATCTCCGAGAAACTTTTTCCCCTCACAAGTGTCCCGTTGTCCCCCTGTCCCACCGTTCTACACGCTCAAACTCGCGGGTTAGACGTCTCGATCTCTCGCCTATAATTGTTGTAATAAAATTGTCAAAGAGCCGCGTATCATCTATAGCACATGTTTGCATACATTGCAAATATTTTATCAAAGAATGGCGGGCCCAAAAAAGGACCCGCCGTTTTATTGCCCCTTGTTCCCCCTTGTTTAGAAGTTGAACCGGAAGCCAAATTGTATCTGCCGGTTCGATCCGAGTCCGACCGTTCTGCCGACGGTCGAACGAAGCAGGCCGAATGTGGAGCCCGCGGCTCCCTGCGTAAACGCCTGTCCGGGCTGTACAACAGAGGTTGACGTGGCGTTGACCGTAAAGATCGGAGACGCGAGGCCGTTTTGGGCCGTCGGATTGACCTGTGAAAAAGTCGGAAGCGAATTATTCAGCGTCGTTGACGGGTTTGAGAAGTTCGTCTGATTGAACAAATTGAAGAATTCAGTTCGAAATTCAAAGTTCATCGTTTCCGAAAATCTGAACCGCTTTACAAGAATAAGGTCGAACTGACGGAAGCTCGGACCGGAAAGCTCGTTTCTTGGGAAGTTACCCCACTCGCCGGCCGCCGGTGTTGCAAAAGCCGCCGGATTGATAAGGTTACGGTCATTGTTTAAATATGGATCGACCCCCGCTACTAGATTCGGCCGACGAATGTTACGCGAATTGCCGCCGCCCGGAGTGTTTACCACTGCGACGAATCCCGTCGGCAACGGTAGGGCGTTGAACGTGCTTCCTGATGTTCCTCCGGCTCCAATCGAAGGAAGATTTGTGGTGTACCCGTTCGGAACAACGGCGGTCGTGATCACGCCCGTAGACGTTATGCTTGTATTTACCAAACAGCCCGCCGCCTGTTGGCACTGCGCGACGACATCAGGCCGAACTACAAGCACCTCGACCGGCACGCCGCTTCGAGCGTTTAATATGCCGCCGATCTCCCAGTCGCCGAGAAACGCATTCCCGACGGTTCCGAGGTCGTGCGAACGTCCCTTTCCGAACGGTAGGTCGTAAAGAGCACTCAGATTGAATGTGTGCCGCACGTCGAAGTTGTTTCGCCCGCGGTCCGCTTCAAAGTTATTGAGCTGTGCCGACGTGCGCGCTTCGTTCGAACCCGCGCTCGTCCCTTCGCTGCTCGCGAAGGTGTATTGCATGTTCATAGTCAGTCCGCGGGAAAAGCTTCGCTGCAGCGAAACCTGAAGAGCGTTGTAACGGTCGTCGCCCCCGCTGGTTTTATAGTCGATCTCCGCGTAAGGATTCTGAACCGTGGCACCACTGAGGATGCTGAATTGTCGAACGGTCGTAACGCCCACAACCTGCCCGCCCGCATTGGTCCGGTTGACGACACCAAATCCGGCTGGAATGTTCGAACCGTTTAGGATCGTCGTCTGTCCCGGCAAGATCAGGTTTGCAACGCTTCGCAAGAAGAGGTTGCGACCCTGGCTGCCGACGTACGCGACGGTCGAGATCAGGTTGTACGGCAACTGCTGCTGCCATGAGAACGTATATTGGTAAATACGCTCGGGTATCGTGTAATCGCTCGCATAAGCTCGCGGCTGATAGCTCCGGTTATTCGGATTTGCGTTAAAGTTCGCAACTATCGCGGGGATGTTCGCGGGAAACGCCAGGAGCGCGCCGCTGGTAACCGTCGAACTGATACGGTCGCTTTCGATGGGCTGGATCTGGTCCTCGGTCTGGCCGGGCCCGTAATAGATCCCAAAGCCGCCGCGAAGGACCGTCTTTCCGCCGCCGAAAAATCCGTCACCCGTCTGATTCGGCGACCATGTTAACGCAATGCGCGGGCCGAAATTGGACTTCGACGAAAGATATGCCGCCTCGCTCGAAGGACGGATAAGGCCGGTGTCGATATTGAATAAAACCTGTCCGTCGTTGCGCTCGCGGAGCGGCGCATAGTATTCGTACCGCAAGCCGTAGCTAAGCGTCAGGCCGGGCCGAATTCGCCATTCGTCCTGTGCATAGCCAATGTAGTACTCCTGCTTGGCAAGCCGTTCGCCGGTGAGGCCGTTATTGAACGGGCTGGGAGCGCTCACATCACCAAGATATTGAACAGACGTAAGTTTATTCGTAAGAAAATCCGTAAGGTTCGAAAACGTATAGGTCGTACCGCCGAGGCGGTCTGTATACATCCTGATCAACCTGATCTCGCCGCCGAATTTGAGGTTGTGATTTCCTTTTATCACGCTCAGGCTGTCGATAAAACCGATCGAATACGGCGTGTATGGTTGCCCGCGCCCGTTGGTCGCGCTGTTTGCGCGAACCAGCCCGCCAGGAATCGAAATACCGGACGACGCGCCTTGACCTGCAATTCCTGTGTTAGCAACGCTGCCCGAGATGTTCAGGATCAGGTTCGAAAAATCCAATCCGTTAACGATCGGTGCCGACCCGTTGATGCGGGTTTGCGCGCCGTTATATCCGATCTTGAATTCGTTTATCAGCGAGCCATCCGGCTTCAAGATCGACTGCCATCCCAAAACCCCATTTTGCGGAACGGCTCCGATCCTCACTACGCGTCCTGAAACACCTTCCGGAGCGATGTCTGTTCCCTGATCGCGGAAGAAGCGGAAGTAGACCTTATTCAGCGGATTGATAGTGTAATCCAGCCGAAGAGCCGCCGCTTTTTCGTCGGTTTTTTCAAGTGCCTGCAGCTGGAGGATGTCGAATCCGGCGGTGGCCGAGGCATTTGGTATCACGACCGCATCCGGTGACCGAAATCCGGCAATAAAAGGTTGGATAGCCGGATTAACGAGGTTACTAGTCCCCGGAATTGTAGCTCCGGGAAGCGCTAGGCTAAGACTTGGCGCAGCCTCGACGAAGTTGAGGCCGAAACGGCCGCGATATTGTTCGTAGCTAAAAAAGAAGAAGAGCTTATCCTTTATTATCGGACCGCCCACCGAACCACCGAATTGGTCGAGTGAGAGATCGCTCTTAGGAATTCCGGCAGTGATGTTATCGAAAAAGTTTCGCGAATCAAGTGCGTCGCGACGCAGGTATTCGAACGCCGAACCATGGAATTTGTTCGTTCCGGATTTAGTAACCACACTGATCTGTCCGCCGGTTCCGGTGCCAAACTCGGCAGGAAAATTGCTCGAATCGACACGGAATTCCTGCACATTTTCCAAACTCGATTGCAGGCGAAAGGGCGACGGAACCTCACCGTTCAGGTTGCCCGGACTGGCATCGATGACGGCAGTCCCTTCAACGCCGTCGTAGCGGACCACGTTCTGATTGTTTGCACGTCCAGAGAAACGGATATCTGAGAAGGTTCCGGTTCCGCTGTTGACGCCTCCCGGCGCCTGCAGATAAAGCTGCGAAAGCTGGCGGCCATTGACCGGAAGGCCCTCGACCTCGCGGGCGTTTACATTTGCGCTCATCGAAGCGGAGCTGACATTTGTCAGCGTTTCCTCGCCCGAGACGATGTCAACCTCGGCAGAAACTGCCTGGGCACCAAGCGGAATACTCACCTCTAGACGCTGGCCGACCAAGAGGTCAAGATTTCGCTTGGTTATCGCCTCAAAATTTGCCGCACTCACAGTCAAGGAATATTTCGCCGGTTTCAGCGCGGTCACGAGGAACGTGCCGTCGTCACCGGCGGTCGTTGTTCTCACCTCACCGGTCGCTTCGTTTGTTATTTTAATGGTTGCACCGGGCACAACCGCGCCGTTTGCGTCCGTGACCGTGCCGGCAATGCGGCCTTGATCAGCCTGGGCGAGGACGGTCGCCGCAGAAAGAATAAAGATCGTGAAGATCGCCGAAATTGCTTTTGCAATTGTTTTGAATTTCATTTTTGCTCCTCGCAATATCTCGAAAAAATGATGGACTGCGGCCCGAAGTAGAGCTATCTCCACATGGCCGCCTTGGTCCTTGTCACATTGAAGATCTTTGCTGCAAGAAGCAGATTATTTTTGCGAGGTTACCGAGAAGTGAAGGAGGTGTTAAATAAGAGTTAAATCGGTTGAGAATTAGCGTACGAGAGCGGAAGCCGCGGCCTCGCCGGTTTCTATCGCACCTTCCATAAAACCCTGCCAGTCGGCGAGGTGTTCGCCGGCGAATAGCACCTTTCCATGCGGACGCTGTAGGATCGGCCGGATGCCAAACCATTGTCCCGGTTTATAAAGCGCATACGCACCGTCCGCGTACGGATCGCGTTGCCACGCATACGACGCGATGCCGCGAGCGAGTTTTGGAGCATCTTTGTCGAAGTCGACAAGATCGTTCGTGATGACACGCATTCTACGCGTGTCGGATTGCGACGCAAGCACGTCCGCTTTTTCACCGATGGCGTAGGAGGTGAGGATCCCCCGCCGTCCAGGTTGATTCTGCGTGCTGTGAAAATAGTAATGCGACGTCTCGTCTGAAACCATCGAGAAATTTTCGGCCTTCCAGAATCGCTCGTCGTAAAGAACACTGTTCTTGCAGATTCGGGCATAGGTCAATTGCTCGGCGGCGTCTCGCTGGCCCGGCGGCAAAGGCGGATCGAATTTGATTTTGAGAAGACTGTTGATCGGAACGGTGCAGATAACAGCGTCGGCAGTTATTGTCGTACCGATCCCGACTTTGCTTAGAGCCGTTACTTTCATATGTCCGGGCCTCTGGTCGACGCTCATCGCGCCCATATTCAGCAAGATATTTTCCTGCCCGATCCGCTTCGCAAATTCTTCCGCGAGACGAGAGTTTCCACCCGTCATCTTGTAATCCATCTCGTTATGTGGGCTCGATTCTGCATACTCGGCGAGTGCGCCGAAAGCGGAAACGTGACGGATCGATTCGCCGAAGTCGGTGCTGTCCATCAGATCGCGAAGCCGGAGATCGTCCTCGTTAAATCCGATCTTTTCGAGATACGTCCACCAATCGTAGCGGTCGAGCTTTCGCTGTTGAAACGGCGTTAGTTTGTCGTAACCTTTGATCAGTTTTTCAAACGCCGCTTTTGCCTGAGACGAAAATCCCCATTCACCCGGACGGTAAACGCGGCCGTCGCGGAGCAGGTAATCGTCGAACTGATGGCGCTGAAGCGGGATCCCAAAATCATGACAAAGCGCCTTGATCCGCTCATGGCTTTCGCCGACCCACTCGGCTCCTAACTCGCAAACAAGTGAATCCGCAGAAGCCTGACCGTAAGGGAGGGCTAAACCAGCAGCAGACATGCGGACCGACAAAACTCGCCCGCCGATACGGTTGCGGGCTTCGAGAACGGTGACTTTCCATCCGGCGTTTTTCAGTTTGTACGCCGCTGCAAGCCCGGCAAACCCGGCGCCGATCACAACAGCCGACCTTTGCCGCCGCTGCGTCAAAACACTCGGCGCCAACACCGTACCGGCTGCAGCGGTTGCAATGGTCCGAATAAATTGTCTGCGCGTCGTCATGGTTATTTTGCCCTCAGCTCCCAAGGTCGGGTGCCAGAAAGCGGAGAAGTAGTTTCGGGAGCTCCTATTAGGATCAGTGTGGTTAGATCCGACGCAGGATCGCAGGTCACAAGCTACGACACTTACTACTAAACGATCCAGAGAACCAAACAAGGTATGTTAAAAAACTGAT
>QHXS01000165.1:0-417 GCA_003223975.1 Acidobacteriota bacterium | reverse complement strand
GCTTACGCAGGCGATTCTGCATTGATCATACCCGGACGATTCGAACGAACTCCTTTTTGACTTTGAAATTATCCTGACTGCCGCCTCTCGCAAGGTACACGCGGCGATTAATTTCTGTTACAGCACGCATGCGGTCCGCGTCACCTTGGCTCTGCCAAAAGCGAATACGAACCGCACGATCGGATTCGTTGGGTTCCCCAATCCTCCCCAGTTCGACCATGACGGCTTGCTCAACGTACGCTTCTTTTTGGCTCTCGATATCCA
Organism: Acidobacteriota bacterium; assembly: GCA_003223975.1. GTDB lineage: Bacteria > Acidobacteriota > Blastocatellia > Pyrinomonadales > Pyrinomonadaceae > OLB17. Next base: position 153 of record QHXS01000165.1, on the reverse strand, counting down.
TATTTTCAAATAATCGTGGTCACGATCTCGCGGATGCTGCGTTGCAGGTCGCGGTCGTCGGTGATGGGCGAGCAGATGGCGACCTCGGCGGCGTCGATGGGCGAGATGCCTTTGGCGATCATTTGCGCAGCGTAGATGAGAAGACGCGTTGAA
>QHXS01000077.1 GCA_003223975.1 Acidobacteriota bacterium | reverse complement strand
ATAGTTAATGGACGTTTCGAAAAGGCCGCGACCGGGACGATCAAGCTCCGAGGCAAGATCGCCGGCTTGCCATACGAGCGCGAGATCGCTGTCAATCTTCCGGCGGCCGAAGCGGCAAATGATGTGCTTGCTACGCTCTGGGCAAGAAAACGGATCGACGAGCTTTCATCCGATGCATTGAGCGGAAACGGGACTCCGAAACTCAATGCCGAGATCACAAAGCTCGGCCTCGATTTCGGATTAATGACGCAGTTCACGTCGTTTGTTGCAGTCGAAGACAGGGTCGTGAATCAAAACGGCAAGACCGTAACCATTCAGGTGCCGGTGGAAATGCCGGACGGCCAGGATCGAAAGGCAACCCTTGGCGCCGCTTCTGAAACTGTTGATGTCACGAGCAGCGGCGGAGGCGGCGGCGGTCTTTCCCAGCGCCAAACGGCGATCGTCGGCCGTTCAATCTCAAACCTGCCCTTGAATTCTCGAAGCACCTCCAACTTGATGGTTCTATCTTCGGGAGCCGCTTCCGGAAAGAACGCGAAGAAGCCGGCAAAGAGTTCGGGCAAGGGAAGCGGACGCGGAACCGGAGTTGGATACGGAACTGGCAGCGGCAGCGGAGGCGGCTCTGGATATGGAAGTGGAAACGGCGACGGCGACGGCATGAGCACGAAGCCGCCGGTCCAAAAACCGCCGATGACGCCTGAAATGCTTCGCGATCAAAGACTAAAAGAGAAGCTTCATTCGTGGCTCTATTCGCTCGTCAACCGACTTCGTTTAAGCAGCAATGATCTGACTCCGAACGACGCGAAATTCGTCCGCTATGGCAAAGCGAATATCCAGATCGTGCTCACGGCAAGATCACCCGAGGCGATCGAAAAACTAAAGGCACTTGGCTTCGAGATCGATTCGACAAAAGATGGAATAACGATCTTCGGCCGCATCGCGATCGAAAAAATTGCATCACTCGCCGAACTCGACTCGGTGAAACTGGTCTTGCCGAGAATATAGGCGGCGATTCGGCGGCTTGACGCATTACAGTTCGGCGAGGCTTGCCTCGCCGACAACGGCCCCTCAAGATCTCCGGCGACTTTGCAGCTATGAATAGCTGCAAAGTCGCAATTCATTATTCGCACCGTCGCGGGCAGTCAAGGCCTGCCAGCACTGCAACCGGGTAGACCCCGTGTCGCGCGACTGCATTTAGCTATATTTCCGTGCGGGTTGTAATATGAGCCATGAAAAATATTGGGTTTGCAGGTTTTGCGTGTGTCCTGTTGGCTATGTCTTTCGGGTGCAAGCTGCTGTCACCGGGTCCTAATTCGGCAAATAACGATCGGCCGGGAGCTGGGCCGTCGCCGACCGCGACTTCGCCACTGCCGGACGTGTCAGGCGCAGCAACCGGTCACGCCTACCGAATTTCGGGAACGATCGACGAGGCCAGTCAGGAAGGCAACGTTTGCGATACGAGCGTGAAGTTCGAGGTGCCGGGCACGCTCAAATTCGAATTCACACCCGAGAGCCCGACAAAGGGCAAGTACACCTATTCGGGCCCGTTCAATGCGTCCGGTTCCGGGCCGTACGAGATCCACGGCGACGGCTCGATGATGGTCGACGGCACCGGCTGCATCATGGGCAAATGCGCGACCTACTCGCACACCTGGAAGGCAAAACCGATCGATGCAAAAACATGCGTCCCCGGAAAATGAAGGATGTAAAATGTTCACGATGGAAACGACATGCCGATCTTTGCTTTCGATCGCTTTGCTCGTTTTCGGTCTATCATGCTGCGACAGCAAACAGCCCTCGCAAGCCGTAAATTCAAAAACGAACACGGCAAAAAATGCTTCCACCGAAAACACGAACGCGAATGACGACCCGAAAGGCGAATACTTAAAGTCCGAAACCGGCACGCCGATGGCAACGCCAAAACCCGGCACGTCGAATATTCAGGGCACCGTTTTTTTCAATTCATCGCCGGCTGAGGATATCGAGGTCAAGCTCTGCGTCGACTCGGCGAACTTGTTCGGCGACTGTATCGGCAAGAAACTCATCGCGAAGACCGACAAGGATGGCCATTATCTTTTCGCGGATCTCGAACCCAGAGTTTACAACGCGCTCTATGTTCGCGTTTTCAAATCGCGTGAATACGTCCACACCGCAAAATATGGTTTCCTTTCCCTGAAGATACGAACGCAGCCCGACAAGACTTTCTTCGTGCCGCTCACGATGCTCTTCAAATCCGACCTGAAAGTTTTGCACCCGAAAGCGAATGCGGCGGTCGAAGGCCAGGATCTTGAGATCTCGTGGGACGCATATCCCGACGCCGCCTCTTACTCGATCGAGCTTTTTCAGTTTGGCAATCCCGGCGTGGACCACCTGAGAGGCGTGAGCACACAAGGCACCAGCTATAAGGTCGAAAACCCCTTGCCGGACGGCCACTACCGGCTCCGCATCGAAGCTTTCAATTCGTCGCGTGTAAAGATCGCACAAGCCGAGGATGGGATCCAGTTCTTTATCAAAAGCGCGAAGTAACGGACTCACAGCACCTATCGAAGAGCGCTCAAAAATGGGTTGATTTATTCCAGAAACGGGTATGTTTAGCCTCGATTTTGCGTTTTAAATACAAAAAAAGCCGCTCCAAAAATCCGAAGCGGCCGTTTTCTTTCTTTAATTGTCTATCAGTTGATCGTTACCGTTCGGCGTCCGAAGCGTCGTGCCTCTGCACAACTCGGGACCCAGATATCGATCTTTCGGCCTCTCACATTGCCGCCCGTGTCCGAAACCAGATAGGTTCCGCTGTAGGAACCGGCACCGAGATTGACGCTGCTTCCCAGCTTCAATATTCTTGGATCGGCAGCGATGATGCCGCGGCGCACGCCGTGGCCCATTGCCGTTCGGCCCTGCAGGCAGTATGCAGTTGCTGTAAAAGATCCTTTGCTCATCCCCACTGCACTGGACGATACGGTCTTTTCGACCAGTTTTTTGCCTTTGGCTTTTTCGTCCGTTAATGTGGGCTCGATGACTACGTTATCTATTGCTACCTCACCTGCTATAAAACTTCCAACAATTCCTTTTTGCGATGTCTTCGCTGAACTGAGTCCTGTTTCTGTCCGGGTCTGCGCGTATATAAAAGCTACGAACGTGACCATGGTGGACAGAACAATGGCTCCTCTGACGAGTTTATTCATTAATTCTGCTCCTAAGTTATTTGCCTCCATAAACGCAAAAATAGTGGTTGGGAGCGCTTATTCGCTCGGGCCACTATTTGTGTTCATAATGCTGGAGACTATTTGCGGCGTAAAGCTTGATCGCCTGATCAATTAAAGGCCTAATAGGCCAAAACTTTGACGATAATAGCATTTTGGTCAGTCGCGTGTCTATCGCAACCGAGACCGCAACCCCTTATTTTATATGCAATTGCTGTATTTTCAGCACTTTACGTCTGGCATTTTTTTTTGATTCTGGTAGACTTTTGGCTTGCGGCATCGGCCGTTTTTCCCGGATTTCACCTAGACCAAAGCCACATTTCGAGAGGATTTCCCCTATGCAGGAGCGCCGCCAAAGTGACAGATTTGCCATCTCGTTTCCCGTCCGCGTCAAATGGAAGGACGATAGTGGCAAACCGATGACTGAAGAAGGATTGACTGAGAACGTTGGAGTTAACGGTGTACTGATCTACCTGCCGCGCTCGCTGCCTTCGGTCGGGGCGAAGGTCGATCTTACCGTGACCGAAAATCCGAAAGACGAGGTTTCCGTTACGGCGCAGGTTATACGGCTCGAACGGAACGCAGCACATCCGCAGGTGGCTTTAACCCTGGTCGACGGCGTTCGTGTGTGGAAGAAAAAGGTGTGGGAATTCGCCGGTGCCACGATCGCTGCTCAAAAGCCGGACGAACTGGATGACTGGTAGATCGCAGATATGAAAATACTTGTTCTTGGGGCCGGCCGTATGGGATACGGTGCGGCCTTTGATTTAGTGCATAACTCGCCGGACGTTGAGCGGATCACCGTCGCTGATTTCGATCTAAAGAAGGCAGAGGATGTCGCTTCCAGGGTCGGAACGGACCGCGTCGAGGCGCGCCAAGTCGATACGGGAAATTACGCGGATTCGGTTGAAATGATGCGCGGGCATGACGCCGTGATCTCGTGCGTCAATTACTGGTACAACGAGCACCTATCGCGGGCCGCGATCGAAACAAAAGCCAATTTCTGCGACCTCGGCGGGAACAATTACGTCGTGGATAAGCAACTCGCGCTCGATGCCAAGGCCAAAGCCGCCGGAATCAACATCATTCCAGATTGCGGCCTCGCGCCCGGGATGGTGTCTGTTCTGGCTATGCACGGAGCAGCAAAATTCGATCAGCTTGACGAATTGCACATTCGCGTTGGGGGCCTGCCGCAAGACCCGCAGCCGCCTTTGGGCTATCAGCTCGTTTTCTCGGTCGAGGGCCTCATAAACGAGTACATCGAGACAGCTCGTGTGATCCGAAGCGGAGAAATAAAAGAAGTTGAATCAATGACTGAGTTGGAAATCCTATCGTTCAAAGAATTTGCCGAGCCGCTTGAAGCGTTTCAAACAAGCGGTGGTACCTCGACCCTGCCCGACACATTTCTAGGTAAGGTCAAAGAGCTCGACTATAAGACGATCCGTTATGCCGGGCACTGCGACAAGTTCAAAGCGATGATAGATCTCGGACTCTGTTCAAGCGACGAAATGGTCCATGAGAAGCGAAAGATCACCCCCCGCCGGGTATTCGCGGACCTGCTCGAGAAACACCTGCCTGCCGACGGCCCCGATTATGTCTTGGTACGATTAGAGTTCGTAGGCACGAAGGACGGCAAAGCAAATCGGCTCCGCTATGACATCGTCGACAAACAAGACGAATCAACGGGGCTTTCGGCAATGATGCGGACGACCGCCTTTCCGGCTTCGATCATCGCCCAGATGATGGCGAAGGGAGACGTACTTGAAAAGGGTGCGACGCCTCAGGAAAAAGCCATCCACCCCGATAGATTCGTTGCCGAACTCGAACGGAGAAATATAAGTATTTCAATTTGTGAAGTTTAAGCTGACCGCATGTCCTGAACGGTCTCAAGGTAGGCCTTTGCAAGCGGAACCTCCGAAGTAGCGAAGTCATGCGGTTCGCCATAGAAGACGACCCGACCCTTTTCCATGAGCGCAATTTTCGAGCCCAAAAGCGTCGCCTCATGAAGGTCGTGCGTGACGAACACGGCCGTTTTGCCGAGTTCTCGAACGAGTCGTGCAAACTCCTTTTGAAGATTCGTACGGGTGATCACGTCTAGAGCACCGAAGGGCTCATCAAGAAGGATTATCGACGGATCGGCAGCAAGAGCGCGGGCTACACCAACACGCTGCCGCTGGCCGCCCGAAAGTTCGTGAGGAAATCGGGAGGCGAACTTTACAGGATCAAGTCCGACGAGCTCGAGCATTTCCTCGACCCGATGCCGCGTGAGACTCGGATCCTGTCCGAGCAAATTCAGAACAAGTCCGATATTCTGTTCGACCGTGTAATGCGGAAAGAGGCCAGCTTCCTGAAGTACGTAGCCGATGCGCCGGCGCAGTTCGATCGAGTCCCACTCGCTCGTACTTTTTCCTTCTACAAAAACCTCGCCCGCAGTCGGGTCGATAAGTCGATTGATCAATTTGAGAGTCGTCGTTTTCCCGCAACCCGACTCGCCGAGCAGGACCAAAACTTCACCCTCGAAAACCGAAAGATCGATGCCATCCAAAATGCGAAAGCCGGCGGTTTCATAAACGACCGAGCGGATTTCGATGATCGGTTCTGCGCTTGTTTCCATCCTAAGAATTGTCAGTATATCTGATATATTCAGCTAGCATTTAATCATTTAAAAAGGTCAAAAGAGTGGTACATATGCGAACAAAACTATTTCCAATAACGTCGTTAATTTTCATCTTCGCCATTAGCGCCGCTGCACAATTTACATCTCCGCGCGCATTGGTCGTTGATCTTTACCAAAAGCATGATGCAAAACAGAGCCCGTTTTGGCAGAAGAAAAGCCGCGCACGCGTTGACCGATATTTTACAAAACAGCTGGCGGATCTGATCTGGAAAGACGCACAGGGGCCGAACGATGACGCCCCGACACTTGACGGCGACCCGCTTTACGATGCACAGGATACGCAGATCAAGGCCTTCCAGATAGGGACCGCCACGGTTAATGCCGACAAGGCAGAAGTGCGCGTTACGTTTACCAATTTCAAGGAAAAAAAGGGCCTCAGATTTGCACTCATGCGCGTCGGATCGAGCTGGAAGATCGAAAATATCTTCTACGATCGCGGCGGAAGCCTTATGGAATGGCTGACTTCCACGTAAAAAAAGGCAGGCAACCTTTGTAACGTTTTCATAAGTATTGTCACTCCAAGTGAACCCGTTAGGGGAAAACAAATAAAACTTTGGAGAAGATCATTAAAATGAAGACGAATATTAAGACGACCGCAATTTTCACACTGGTAATTTCCGCTCTCACATTCGCAGCCAACACCTTTACGTTTGGTCAAAAGCCGGTCGAACACCGCGTCAAAGCGTTTGGCAAACGGGCGATGATGCCTGGGCAGGTTTCGGCCGCAAGCCAGAATGCCTACCAGATCGGCAAAGATTTCACGATGGCGATCAATGACTCGAAAACGATGAAAGATAACGGCGACAACTTCAACTACACGATCGTCGACCTCGTCTACCTGATCGATGAACTTGAAGGCCAGGCGGAAGGCGCTCAACTGCAAACGATGATGAAGCAGATCATCCGCGGCCAGAAAGACCAAACCCTAGTTTCAAACGAGATCGCGGCGATCTCAAACACTTACCTTAACCGCCAGACCGCGGAGCAGAAATGGTTTTTCAATGTCGGCACGTCGCAGATGCGATTGATGTATGCCGGATGGGCAAAAGATGCGACCGCTACGGCGAAGAATTTGAAGGACCTGCAGCTGCTTATGAAAACCGCCCCGCTGGGCACGCCGAAACTCGTCATCGAAGCGATCAACGGCCTTTCGAAATACGCGACGCTGACTCCGTTCACGGTTGCTGACTACGGCGAAATGGTGGACGACGCAAAGATGATCACGACACTCGTTTACGCATAGACCCTTTAGTTCTCTCCCCAAGAAAAAAGGCCGCCCGATTCCCGGGCGGCCTTTTTTTATTCCCATTCGATGGTGCTCGGCGGCTTGGAGGAGATGTCGTAAACGACCCGATTAACGCCACGCACTTCCGACGTAATTCGCGAGGAAACTTTTGCGAGAAAATCGTGCGGTAGGCGGGCCCAATCGGCCGTCATTCCGTCGGTCGAAGTGACCGCGCGAAGCGCGACGGTCTTCTCATACGTTCGGAAATCGCCCATCACGCCGACCGATTGGATCGGCAAAAGGACCGCGAACGCCTGCCATACATCTTTGTATATTCCGAAATTATGGAGCTCTTCGATAAAGATCCGGTCGGCCTTTTGGAGCAATTGTACTTTTTCGGGCGTGATGTCACCGAGAATGCGAACCGCCAGGCCGGGGCCGGGAAACGGATGTCGTTCGAGGATCATTTCGGGAATGCCAAGGTCGCGTCCTATTTCGCGAACCTCATCCTTGAATAATTCTCGCAGCGGCTCGATAAGCTTTAAGTTCATCTTTTCGGGAAGTCCGCCAACATTGTGATGAGTCTTGATGGTGACCGACGCGCCGCGAAGCGAGACGGATTCGATCACATCGGGGTAGAGCGTGCCCTGCACCAGCCATTTTACATCGCCGATGCGGTCCGCCTCTTCTTGGAAAATATCGATAAATTTTGAGCCTATCGCTTTACGTTTTAACTCGGGGTCCACGATGTCCTTCAAAACCGAATAGAAATCCTGAGAGGCATCAACACCGGTGACGTTTAAATGCAGATTGTCTTCGTAGACCTGCAGCGTGTCTTCAAATTCGCGATAACGCAGCAGCCCGTTGTTGACGAAGATGCAGCGCTGCCGTTCGCCGATCGCTTCATGGACAAGCACGGCCGCGACCGTGGAATCGACGCCGCCCGAAAGGCCGCAGACGACATTTCCATCCGGGCCGACTGTCTGGCGGATCTTTTCGATCTCTTCGCGGATGAAACTCGCAGGCGTCCAGTCGCCTTTGCAGCCGCATATATTGAAGAGATAATTACGCAGTACTTCCTTGCCGAGCGGCGTGTGGGCGACCTCTGGATGAAACTGCACGCAGTAAATGCCGCGTTCGTGATTTTCCATCGCGGTCGGAATGTCTTTGCTCGTGGCGACGCTGTGAAAACCGTCGGGCATCCGCGTCATGTGATCGCCGTGACTCATCCAGACGTTCATCTCGAAAGGCAGCTTGTCGAACAACGCCGTCTTTTCGCTCAGCACCTTGATCGTTGCGTGGCCGTATTCGCGACGGGTGGCCGGCTCGATCGTGCCGCCCAGATCAGCGGCGACCAGCTGCATCCCGTAACAAATGCCCAAGATCGGCGCACCGGCCTTGTCATAGAAGTCGTTTTCAACGCGCGGTGCGTCTTCGTCTGTCACGCTCGACGGCCCGCCGGAAAGGATCACGCCCTTAGGCTGCTTCGCCGCAATCGCTTCAGTTGAGAGATGGAAAGGATGGATCTCGCAATAAACGCCCTGTTCGCGCACTCGCCGCGCGATCAGCTGCGTGTATTGCGAGCCGAAATCGAGGATAAGGACGAGTTCGTGGTGCAAAAGTAACCCTCTATGAAAAGTAACCTTCTACGATATTAATGAGGAAAACTGACAATTCATAGTCCGAAAGAAACACGGACCAGGAATCTGACCTCGTTATGAGGAATGCCAATTCAGCAAACTTGTAGCAGAAACCTTATCTTATACTGGTCACGACGCATGCTTTTCCATGGGCCGTATTCTTCTACTCAAGCGTCCAAATTCCCGCGTAGCCCATGCAGCCCACTCCAGGGGCCGCTATCGTAATGCCTTCGACCCAAAGAGCAGCTTTAAAGACAACCGGCGGCATCGGTGGGGGGACAACGCAATTGAAAAAAATAAGCGAACCGCTTACACCTGCGCCGGCACCGGCGCCGATAGCCCAGATTTGACCCAGGCCGCCGATCAAGTCGGTGAGTTCCAGCGTGCCCCAATTAGTAAGGCCCCTTAACACACTACTGCCGAATGACGGAAAATCCGGCGTGCTGACGCTTCCACCGATCGGCGTACCCAACCCAACCCCGGCGCCGGCACCGTAAAATGTCAGCCATTTAATTTTACCGTTGCTTTTGTCTTTTAGCTGAATGCCCTGAACAGTTACGCCGCCGGTGACGGCTTCGCCGCCGGTAGCCTCCGCACCGGCACTTGTAACAAACTCGATCGACGAAGGTCTGAGGTCGGCTACAAGATTAAACAGGCCCTTGATGACATCCATAACCCAACACGCGCTCCTAAACCAAATGACTTATACGGGATAGACCATGATTGTCATCCTTTTTTGCGCAATTGTATATTTCATCGAATGGAAATATTCTTCGGAGGGAAACAGGATCGTTCGACGGCATTATTACTTAGTTTTACGCAGTGTAAATTTACTTTTTGGGGCCGGATGATTCCTTTTTGACTTTGATTACTGATTCCTTGATCAGAGTTTCAAGGACTTTCTCATTTACATCGGAAAAGCGTTTGATGTGCAGGCAGCCGCCACTCGCTTTGTGTTTGCCGAGTTTCTCCAGCAATAACGGCTGCTTGGGCGAATCGTTGAGCACGTACAAAGTAATATTTCCCTTTCGTGGCGAAAACGCAGCGATCGGCCAGTCGAGTTCACGGCCAGATTCGTATTTCAACACACGATGTCCGAAACCGATGATCGCAGTACCCCACATTTTCGGCTCCTCTCTGGTAACTCGCTTGAACACCTCGAGGATACGAAAACAATCGGCCTGCCGCTCTACGTTCTCCAATGACCTAAGAAAATCTTCAACACTTGCATCTGTTTCGCGTGTCTTCGGTTCATAGTTCGCCATTTAAGCCGCCTCCGATCACCGAAGATTCTAATCTTCGTTCCAGCGAAAGCGCAAAACTTGACATTGCATATCGGAATTCCTAACCTTAGAGTTCGCTTTTACGAGCGAAAACATTCCGCAGTAGCTCAATGGCAGAGCATTCGGCTGTTAACCGAAGGGTTGTAAGTTCGAGTCTTACCTGCGGAGCCAATCAGATCGGTAGGTTACGGGCATCTCAAATGATGTCCGTTTTTTTCAAACCGCTGGGATATCTTCTTTTCATTCCCTATATCCCGCAGGATGTGCAAGTTTCCAATCCCAAGCCGAACGAATAATAACCTCGAGTTCGGGAAAACCGGGCTTCCAGCCGAGTACTTCGTATGCGCGCTTAGAATCAGCGATGAGTTGTGGAGGGTCGCCCCCGCGTCGATCCTCTATAGTTGATCTGATCTGATTTCCCGTTATGGAACGTGCAGTGTTGATAACATCAAGTACGGAGAAACCCGAACCATTGCCTAGATTTATTTCGGTCGACATCCCGCCGCCGGCAAGGTGGTCAAGAGATCGGACGTGGGCGTCCGCCAGATCGCTAACATGGATATAGTCACGAATGCAGGTGCCATCAGGAGTCGGGTAGTCGTTTCCAAAAACAGATACATATTCCAGTTCGCCATTCGCAGCTCGCAGAACGTTCGGGATGAGATGGGTTTCCGGATCGTGGTATTCGCCATGCACAGTGGTGGCTCCCGCAGCATTGAAGTAACGCAGGGAAACCGAACGGAGATCGTAAGCTGTCTGATAAGCTTCCAACACACGTTCGATCATAAATTTCGACCAGCCGTATGGATTCACCGGCCATTGTGGATGTGTTTCGTCAATTGGGATCCTAATCGGCTCACCATAGGTCGCGCAGCTGGAAGAGAATACGAACTGATCGACTCCGGACTCACGCAGAGCATTTAACAGCGTGATCGTTTGTGTCAAATTATTCTCGAAGTACTTTGCAGGATCTGTAACGGACTCACCAACGTAGGCATATGCGGCAAAATGGACACATGCTTCGATCCCATGGTCGATAACGATCTGTTTGATCAAGTTCGCATTACCCACATTACCGGTATAGAACGGAAGATCGATGTTCACTGCTTCTCGATGGCCGTTAGAAAGATTGTCCAAAACGACGATCCTCTCGCCGCGTTGGCGAAGCAACTCAACCGTTACACTGCCGATATAACCTGCGCCGCCAGTGATCAAAACATTCATATCATTGATTACTCTAAACTTACTTTCCTGATCGTCCAAGTATGGGAGTTAATCCTGTATTGGGTTGAAAACTATCCGAGATTTGCGCCTTCATGTTGCGACGCTCATTTCCTCTGGACAAAAGTTTAAAACCGTGTTACGTTTCCAATCCAATACGAAAAAGGGCTTTATTGGTAAAACCAATTAATCGACAAGAAGAAATAATAGGTATTGCAACTGAAGTTAAGCGGTTCACCATAGGCGACCCGAATCGGGCCGTCATGATCTGGTTTCGTTGCCTTGATAATTTTCTCCAACAATCCCTATTAGAAAGATCGATATTCGCGAAGCACGAATTTTGAAAATTTTGTGAATTTAGTTAAGCGGTTTACCGACGTGAAAACCACGGTGACTGAACGGCCACGGGAAGAAGTATTTAAGTAATAAAACAATTATCTATCCAACGTAAGCGGAGGAAATTTATGCGACTCGCTCAGATCACGATATTAATGATTCTATTGAGCTTGGCTGTTTTCGGTCAGACCAACAAAGGCGCGATCAATGGCAGCGTAACCGATCAAAAAGGTGCTTCCGTTCCGGGGGCGACTGTGACAATAACGAACATTGCAACCAAGCAGTCGATCACAGTTGTAACGTCCAATAACGGCGTTTTTGCGGCTAGCCTGCTTGAACCCGTGCTTTATGACGTTTTTGTCGAAGCGAAAGGATTCAAAAAAGCAATTGTTGAGAAAGTGAAGGTTGATACTGCCACGACCGCGACCGTGAATTTCGCGCTCGACGTCGGCAACGTTGCCGAAGTTGTAACCATTCAGGCGGATTCCCAGATGGTTAATACAGACTCGGGTACGATCAGCCAAACGATCTCGGAACGTCAGATCAGAGATCTTCCGTTGAATAATCGAAGCGTTCTCGACCTTGCGGTCACAATGCCTAATGTTTCCGGCGATTCAGGCAGCGAAGACATCGACGCGGGTTTCATAACGCCTTCGCCCGGATTCAATCTTAGCGTAAATGGAGGCCGCCCCGGCAGTACGTCAATGCTTGCGGACGGCGTCAATAACACCGGTGTTGGGATCGCCCGAGCAGTTGTTAGCTTCTCGCCGGAGACCGTTCAGGAATTCACTGTTCAGAGTTCGGCTTATTCGGCAGAATTCGGAACCACGGGCGGGGGCGTGATCAACATCACAACCAAGTCGGGTGCCAATGATCTCTTCGGAACAGCACTTTGGTATCACCGTAATCCAGCAACGAACGCTCGTCAGTGGAACCAAGGCACTGCGCCCCGTCCGGCTAATAACCTTCGGAGCAACCAGCTTTCGTTCACGGTTGGGGGACCTATTTATTTACCGGCATGGGGCGAAGGCGGCCCGAAGCTTTATGACGGCCACAATCGGTCGTTCTTTTTCTTTGCGTGGGAACCGCGTTGGCGTAATGACTATTCTCAAAGCGTTGGCCTGGTGCCTACCGCCGCGGAACTGTCAGGAAACTTTCGAAACTTGGTTCCTACGGCGAGCGGGTGGCTGCCTCAGTCGGTCGCGACACAGTTCGGAGTCTCCTCAAATGGCGCGGACCCGAATATTTATCAGCAGTATACCGTCGCGCCAGGCGGCACTTTAACTCCCATCATCGTGCCTACGGGTAATCAGTTTTGTCCGTTCGGGTGGACCCAAACGATCAACGGCGTACAGCAGGTCTCATTCAATGCTCAGAACCAGCCTTATTGTACTGCGACTCAAGCTACTGCCCAGATCAATAATGCAGCTAACAATCCGAACCTTAATGTCATTCCGTCGAGTTTCATGGATCCGACTGCACTCAAATTGCTACAGTTCATGAACCCACCAGGAGATTATTTTATCGACAATGGCCTCGTGCGCAATTTCTTCGCTCTTCGTCAGGCGACTCAGGACGAACATCGTTTTACAGTGCGTCTTGACCATAACATTACCGAAAACATGAAGGCCACGTTTCGTTGGACCAAAACACCGGCAATTGGCATTCGTGCTGCAACCGGCAGTGACATCAACGGCAACAACGGAATATTCAGCGATGCCACGCAGTATCTAGGTACCGTTACGAATGTGTTTTCATCCAGCATGACCAACGAGGTTCGGTTCAATTACACAAAGGGCAATTTCAGCGAGGATTTCTCGCCTGAGTTCTCGATCGTGAACGGCAGGAACCTATCGGCGGAGCTTGGAATGACCAGCTTGACTAACGGTGGTATGCCGTTGATCCAGATCTCCACCAACGACGCGCAATATGCAGCTCCGGACATCGGATCTGGGCTGAGTACCAACAACTTTAACGAAGAAAGCCGCTGGGAATTGAGCGACACTCTTAATTTGATCCGTGGAAATATGATCTGGAAGATCGGCGGAAGTGTAAATCAAGCTCGATTACAGGTGATCCCGTTTTTTGCGGGATCGGGCGGCCGTTGGCAGTTCCGCCGGCTCCAAACCAACAACAGCCCGGTTACCGGAACCAACAATAACTCCAACGGTGGGAACAGCTTGGCCAGCCTTCTTATCGGCGTTCCGAACGGTGTCGATACTCGTCCCTCATTGGCTACCTACAATTATAAATGGGACAGCTATGCCGCCTTTGTTCAAAACGATTGGAAGGTAAAGCCGAATTTAACGTTAAATCTGGGCCTTCGCTACGCACTGCAAATGCCGCGAACGGAGGACAATAACCTACAAGGCGTTTATCGGCCGGATCTTGCGGTGAGTCAGGTCTTGACCGACGCTCAACGCCGCGCCATCGCGACCGCTGCAGGCGTCCTTGCTGCAGACCCAATACCTTCGTACGTACCAACTTCGGCATCAGTGGTTCCATTTGCTTTCTCTGGCCGCGGCGGACGATCGGCGCATATCGTGGACGTCGACTACAACGGTTGGGAGCCAAGGCTTGGCTTTGCGTGGAGCCCCAGTTTCAAGATCTTCGGGCTCGACACGAGTAAAGGCAACTTCGTTATTCGCGGTGGTTTCGGGATCTCGCATTTTCCCATCAATGGCAACAATCGAGGAGCAAGCCCCGATTTCGGAGGGTTCACTAACTCCACTACCATTAAGCCGACCGTTTTGGGAGGCAATGCGTCAACGGGAACGAACAATGCGGCTCTGCCGATCAGGTTGTCTGGCAACAATCCCACTCAAGGCTCGTCATTATCGCTTGATACGCTCCTCGGCACCGATGCGAACGGATTGGTTTTCTCAAAGGCGAATGTTATTCCCGCTGTCGCTGTTGATGTTAACGATCCGGATTACGGCAGAGTGCCGACGTCGCAAAGCTGGAACCTTGCGATACAATTTGCGCCGTTCAAAAACTCGACTCTCGAGATCGCTTATGTAGGCAATCGCGGTGTTAACCTCTACACACCTCAGATCAATATTAACCTTCGAGATGTGGCGACCATTGGGACACTTACTTCGAATAATATCAATCCTACTAGTACCGTAGCCGACCCGCTCGGACGGACACCACTGCTTGGAGGAGCTGTACTCCAAGTTCCGATCGCAAGCTTGTTCTCGAACTACATGGGTTATGAACCTCTGAATAAATTTTTCAATGCAAAATCGAGCAGTATTCGCCACGCAGGTTATATAGATTTCAGGCGGCGGGTCACCCGCGGTTTAAGTCTCACGGCAAATTACACCTATGCGAAATCGTGGGACGACTCGTCCGATGCAAGCCCGGATGTTCGGATTCTGACGAGCGGTTCGGTTAGGGGCCAGGTAGCTCTTGGCGGTTCGCTCGACGACGATTGGGCGTTATCTTCATTCGACACGCGGCACGCGTTTACGTCAACCTTTACTTGGGACATGCCCTTTGGGAGAGGCCGTCAGTTCTTAAGCGACGCTCCCTGGTATGTCAACGGCCCCCTTGGAGGCTGGTCTCTTTCGGGCGTTGTTAGGATCGTTAGCGGTAACCCGTATCAGCCTTTCATTACCGACCCCAATCTTCTGGGCGCCGCGGCGTTCAACCGTGTGGTTCGCCCGGATATCATCCCGGGGGTGCCGCTTAAGAACCCGAATTGGAGTGCAAACTGTCGTGTCGGAAGTTCCGGCGGTGCAAACGGCCCGTTCGGCTGCGAGCCGTATGTGAACCCGGCGGCGTTTATGCGTCCTGCAAAGGGCCAACTTGGCAATTCTCCCAGAACACTCAGCATTACTGAACCCATGAGACACTACTTCGATCTTTCGATCCAGAAGGATTTTCCGATCAGTAAAGATGGAAAAAGAAGGCTCAATTTCCGGGTTGATGCGCTGAATATTTTCAATACGCCGAACTTCTACTTTAGTAGCCGCGGCAATACGCCGTTCGGTTTCGGAACTTTCCCGACTGAGTTCAACGGCAGTGAATGTATTGCTGATGCTTCGTTGCCGCTCACATCGTGCGTCGGAGCTGCAAATCAAAGGACGTCGGTTATCTCTGAGGCGGAATACACTACGTGGCAAGCGTTCAGCCCTACCACCAGGCCTGCACTTACCACGCCGGAGGGCCGGACCCTTTTGGGAACGATCAGAAATACGGTCAATGCCGTCAGACTTGCACCTCGTCCGGGCCAACCGGTCGGCGGCGGAGCGTTGCCGAACAACTTCTTCTCGCTTCCGGTTCCCGCACTATTCGCGACTACGAATTCGTTGACCTATAACATTGCGAGCCTTGACGGATTCCGCCTGTGGCGACTCAGGGGTACCTACGACGGTAACTTCGGCACCCTGACTAGCGGCCAGGTCGGAACGTCTTTCGGTAGTCCGAATCCCGGAACCAACGCCAGGTACCTTCAATTCGGTATCCGGCTGATCTTCTAGGAAACCGGTCCGTTCGAGTACTTGTTTTTTGGATCAGCCTCATTATTGAGTTAATGAGGCTGAATTTCTTTATCCTAATATGAAGCAATACATCCTACTGATAACTTTCGTTTTGATTTCGCTGACGCTGTCGTCATCGATCTCGGCACAAACCGCCGAACTGCCGCGTGAATGGGTCGACCCGGATACCGGCCATCGTATCGTGCGACTCTCGGATGAACCGGGCAGTTCGTCCTTCTATTTCCATCAGAATGCTTACACGGCGAATGGCGATAAACTCATTTTTTCTACCCGCAGCGGGCTCTCGACCTATAACTTTACGACTAAAAAGATCGAACAGATCGTTGAAGGCCGCACGGGAAGTGTCGTCGTCGGCCGAAAAACCCGGAAGGTCTTTTACATCAAAGGCGACACTGTTTTCGAGACCGACGTGGATACAAAGGCGACGCGTGAGATCGTAAAGAATGCGAAACTGAGAACCGGTTCCGGCTTCGGTTTGAATGCTGACGAAACGTTGCTGGCAGGCAGCATGGTCATCGGCAACGTGCCTGAGGAATTTCGTTCCGGTGCCGCTCCGCAAGCCGCCCCGACACCTACGCCTAATCCGAACGCACCTCCCGGACAAACTCCTGGGCGCGACAGCTATCCCGGCAAAGGCGACATGATGGAGCGGCGGCTGGCGGCAAAGATCCCGATGTCGCTCTACACGATCAACATCAAAACCGGCGAGGTAAAGACGTTACATCCCGCGACCGACTGGCTGAATCATGTTCAGATGTCGCCAACCGACCCGACGCTGATAATGTTCTGCCACGAAGGCCCTTGGCACAAGGTCGACCGCATCTGGACGATCCGTACTGACGGCAGCGATCTCAAAAAGATCCACACCCGCACGATGGATATGGAGATCGCCGGGCACGAGTTCTTTGGCCAGGACGGCAAGCATATCTACTACGATCTGCAAACGCCTAAAGGGCAGGTGTTTTGGCTTGCCGAATACGACATCAAAACCGGCAAGATCCAAAAGTACGGAATGGAGAAACGTGAGTGGTCGGTCCACTTCGGTGTTTCGCCCGACGGTAAGACGTTCCTGGGCGACGGCGGCGGGCCTAACAGTGTTGCAAAGGGCGACAACGGACAATGGATCTACCTCTTCCATCCCGAAAACGGAAAGTTTCGGTCCGAGAAATTGGTAAACCTGGCAAAGCATGATTACTCCCTCGAACCGAATGCGACATTCACGCCCGACGGAAAGTGGATCGTCTTTCGTTCCAATATGCTCGGGCCGACGCATATCTACGCAGTCGAGATCGCAAAAGCAAAGTGAAAAGCGGACCGATATGACGAGATTCCCGACGTTGCTTTTCACGCTTTTGTTTTCACTCTCGCTCGCAGCCGCGCAAGTCAAGGACGACGCTCGTCCTGTCGTCGAAGATTCCAAAACCACTCCTTCGCAGATTCGCGATCCAAAGCTTCCGACGTTGTTCGTCGTCGGCGACTCGACGTTGAACAGCAATGCGCCGCTTCGAGGTTGGGGCCAGGAACTCGCGCAGTTCTTTGACCTGACGAAGATAAACGTCGTCAACCGAGCGATCGGTGGCCGCTCGAGCCGCACGTTCCAGAACGAGGGCCGATGGGATCGCGTACTTGCAGAAGTGAAAAAAGGCGACGTGGTCATCATTCAGTTCGGGCATAACGACGTCGGCAAATATGACGACCCCGCGGCCAAAGAGCGCCCGTCGCTCCACGGCGAAGGCGAAGAGACCGTCGAGGTGGCCAAACTCAACGGCACGAAGGAAACTCTCCATACGTTCGGCTGGTATATGCGAAAGTACGGCAACGACGCGCGAGCCAAAGGCGCGTCCGTCATTTTCTGTTCGATGGTCCCGCATAAAGATTGGCAAGACGGAAGGATCGTCCGCAAAGAGCGCGAGACATTTGTAAAGTGGACGGCCAACGCAGCAAAGGCAACAGGCGCGGCATTCATTGACCTCAATGAGATCGTCGGGTTGGAATTCGAACGTCTCGGCGTGGACAAGGTCGCACTGCTTTTCGGCGACGCCCGAACGCATTCTACGCCCGCGGGAGCGCATTTGAACGCGGAATTGGTCATCGCAGGAATACGTTCTTTAAAGAAGCCGAATCTGAGAAAGAACCTTTCCGAAAGCGGTCGCTCGATCAAGCCGGCACAGAAATCCCTTGTAGCTTCCGGAAAATAACACAGAGGTCGTTGTGCAAAGATCACTAAGACGGTGAAACCGCTTTGACTACGACGGTTTTTGCGCGGAGGCGCGGATGTTTGGCTGTGAGTCGGATGGTGCCAGGCGTTTGTTTTGATTTGATCCAAACGGCACCGCAGCCGCCGACGAGGGCGAACGGATTGTCGCCGATAATCTCGCCATTCTCGATGGCGAACTGGATCGCAGCCTGAGCAAACGGACGCGTGTTGCCGAATTCGTCGGTGACTTTGAAAACGACGCGTGTCATATCGATCCCGTCGGCGACGAGCTCTTTATCATCGGCAGCGATGATGAACTGTTTGTCGACACCGCGAGCGGACATCTTTCGCTCGATGACCTTTTTTCCGCCGATGTGGCCCTCGATCCGCAGATCTTCCCAGGCCTTTCCGATCGCGGAATGGAGGTTCGTCCGGAAGGGAGGGTATTTCAAATTCGGGTAAGTCTTGCGATCGGGTTCGACCTCCGCGATTTTGCGCGTGCCCACGTAGTAGACGAGCTTTTCGCAGTTTGAACAGACCAGTGCATCGGTGAACGATTCGTTCTCATCGCCGCGTGCCCAATCGAATGCCGGCTCGAGCACGACCTCCTCTGTCGGATCGCATTGCGAGCGGTAAAAGCCGGCGGCCGGTTTTGCAATTCTAAAAATGTCCGAAACCCCGTGATAACAGATGCGGTCACCAGAGCCGAAGTAGTCGTGCGTGTTGTAATCGAAAGCGCACCAGCCGATAGCACCGGCGTATTTCGCGTCCGAAGCAACGGCGTCGTGAACGCGAGCGTGGCGATTAGCGTGCTCACGAACGCGTTCGACATTGTCGCCGCGCTTTGTCGGGTACATGTGGCCCGAAAATTCCGTGTTCAGGTAAAGCGGGTGATTCGGCGGCCGCAGCGGAAAACCGAAATCGTTCATCGTGAAAACGTCTTCCAGGCGTTCCGAATTATATCGATATCGCACGCCGCCGGTTTGCCGCGAATCGTCTAGGTCGTGAGCGACCTTATTTGTGCGCGTATAAAACTCAGTGTTGTCACCGGATTCATTGACACGTACGCCCCATAGAACGATCGACGGATGGTTCCAATCTCGACGGATCATCGTGTCTACATACTGAACGGTCAGGTCCTGCCATGCCTTGTCGCCGATGTGTTGCCAGCCGGGGATCTCTTCGAAAACAAGCAGGCCGAGTTCGTCACACGCATCAAGAAAATGCGGCGATTGCGGATAATGCGACGTGCGAACGATGTTGCAATGCAGCTCTTTTTTGAGCACCCATGCGTCGTGCTTCTGAACGCGCCACGGCATCGCCTGTCCGACAAAAGGATAAGTTTGATGTCGATTAAGCCCGCGCAATTTTAGATGTTTGCCGTTGAGAAAAAAGCCTTCGGGTGTGAACTTTGCCTCGCGAAAACCGACGCGTGTTTCGTAGTGATCGAGCGTCGTCCCAGCTCGCCTGAGCATTACGCGTATCGTATACAGGTGTGGGTTTTCAATATCCCAGAGTTTGATTTCCTTCAGAGGCTCTATGGAGGCGACGTGTTCGGAAACGCCGCTAACATCGGTGGTAGTTTCGCTTGCAATCCCATTGGGGCCATCCAGCAGGGAAACGATCACAGAATGCGGCCCTTCTATTTTTCCATCAAAATAGACTTTAACGTTTAGCTTGCGATCGTTGCTTAGAACGTTGATGGGTTTGGCAAAAACGTTTTCAATAAACGTCGTCGGAACTGCCCGGATGTGCACGTCCCGATAGATGCCGCCGAATGTCAGATAATCGATCAAGCCGCCAAATGGCGGGATGTCCTTTCGCTCGGTCGAATCGCACTCGACCGCAAGGACGTTGTCGCCGGTCCAATTAATGTCTTTCGTCAGTTCGAAAGAAAAAGGCGTGTAGCCGCCCTTGTATTCGCCCAGATCTTTTCCGTTGATGAAAACCCGCGCGGCCGTCATCACACCGCCGAAATCGACAAAGATGCGCTGCCCTTTTAGTGCGGCGGGCAACCTAAAATGCTTTCGATAAGCCGAGACGAACATGTATTCCTTTTCGTCGAAACTGCTAGCTGGGAGCATTTTGTTCGTGTGCGGAATATTTACGCGCGTCCATGCTTTGTCATTGAAGTTTGCCTGCATCCCCGCCGCGGACGACCTTTCGCTATACAGCCAACCGTGGTTGAGCGGGATAAGTTGCCGCAGTGAAATGCTGTCGGGAAGCGGCAAAGCAATTTCCTCAGTCGCACTTGCCGTTGAATTTGCGAGCAGCGATAATCCCGCCGCGCCAACGGCGGTAGTTTTCAAAAAATTGCGACGGTCAAGTTTTGAATCGTTCATTTTGTTGTGATAGGCAATTTGCTTTTGATAAAGCCGTGAAGGCCGAGCCAATCGGAGCACCGTTCCACCCACGTTGCAAGGATCGGATTCGTGGGCGCCAAACCGAAGCCATGCGGCCCTTGTTCGTACAAATGAAATTCGACAGGCACGTTCGCACTTCTAAGTGCCGCCGCGAACATCATGCTGTTCTCGACCGGCACGGCCGTATCTGTCATCGTGTGCACAAGAAATGTCGGCGGCGTGTCTTTAGTAACTTGAAGTTCGTTCGAATAAAGTTTGACGAGTTCGGGCGTCGGGTTCTGGCCGAGCAGATTTAGCTTCGAGCCTTTGTGAGTTAATTCGCCCATCGTGATGACCGGATAGATAAGGATCAGCAGGTCGGGCCGCGAACTTGCGCGTTCGATCACATCTTTCCCGTCCGGTTTGCCGGCATCGAAATGCGTGCCGAGCGTCGAAGCAAGATGTCCGCCCGCAGAAAATCCAAGTATCGCGATCCGATTTGGATCGACACCCCAATCCTTTGATCGTGCGCGAACCGTGCGGATTGCCCGCGCTGCATCCAGCAACTGGTTCGGTTGGTGATAAAGCATGCCCAGGCGATATTTCAAAACAAAAGCTGAAACACCTAAAGAGTTGAGCCATTTGGCGACATCACTGCCTTCTTTGACCTCGGACAGATGCGAATAGCCGCCGCCAGGAAGAACGAGCACGGCCGCACCAGTGGCGATATCTTTCGGCGCAAGATATGGCGTGATCGTAGGAATATCCTGCGGCTCTTTGCCGACGGCGTTTGGTGCGCCATTTTCCCAAAGAACAATAGGAGCATTTTGCGCGTTTCCAACAATAGCCATTGCGGAAAGCAGCATGAATCCGATCAAAACCCATTTACTCATATTTTCTAAGTGGCAGTTTTCGACGCCTGACGCTGACGAATAAGCTGGTCGGCAAGAACACCGATCAGGATCACCGCGCCCATCACCGCAAAATTCAACGAGCTCGGAATGCCTAACAGGTTGACCAGATTCTGCAATACCTGAAGCAGCGCGGTACCGATAAGGATGCCGATGATCGAGCCTTCGCCGCCGCGAAGACTGCATCCGCCAAGCACCGCCGCAGCGATGCCGTAAAGCTCGTAAAAATTTCCGTGCGAAGATGGTGAGATCGAGTTCGTGTAGAACGCGAGCAGCACGCCAGCGATACCTGCTAGAAAGCCGCACGCGACATAGGCGATGGTCACGACGCGGCCCGTATTCACTCCGGAATACCTCGAAGCCATCTCGTTATATCCAGTTGCGAACAGGTGCCGGCCGTAAACGGTCCGGTGAAGGCCGATCCACGCAAGCACACTGATCGCCGCCAGTACCAGAAATGGGGTCGGGATGCCCATGACATTACCGGTCGCGAACCCCTGAAGCCATTCGAAACCTGCCGCATTACCAAAACCTTTTGTCTCATCGTTCGCGATAAACCGGGCCAGTCCGCGATAAAAAAGCAATCCACAAAGCGTGACTATGAATGGCTGTATGCGAACTTTCGTAATGAGCAATCCGTGGATCAGTCCAAGCGAGGTAGTGATCGCAACAACTAACACGACGGCGAGCAGCGCTGGCAGGTGCCATTCGGTAAGAAAGATAGATAGGAGAACGCCGAGCAGTGCGAATACCGATCCTACGGAAAGGTCGATGCCGCCGGTGATGATGACGCAGCCAAGGCCGATGCTGAAAATGCCGTAGATGCCGATCAGCCTGGCCAGGTTTTGAAGGTTTGCCGAGCTCAGGAAACCGGGATTCAGAAATGCGAGAACGACGCAAAGGAA
>QHXS01000164.1 GCA_003223975.1 Acidobacteriota bacterium | reverse complement strand
AGATTTCACTGTACCTTCCGGGATCTGTAAAACTTCCACGATCTCCTGGTATGTCAATTCCTCGATGTCCCGAAGTATCACACAGGTTTTCAGATCGGCCGGAAGTTTATCGATGCCTTCCTGCACCTGTGAGGCCATCTCGCGTCGTTCCAACTCCTTGTGTGCCCCGCCGCCAACTGCGCGCAGGTGATACTGATGATCGTCGACGGCATCAGCCATCGAATTTTGCGGATTACGCTGGCGGTGCCGGTAATCATCGATTATCAAATTTCGCGCTAAGCGCATCAGCCAGTTTGCGAGGTCGCCCTGCTTCGGGTCGTATTGATCGAGCGAGCGATAAACGCGAATGAAAACTTCCTGCGTCAGGTCTTCGGCAGCCTCTACGTTCGACGTAAACCGGTAAGCGAGATTGAAAATACGCCGGGAAAAAGCCGTCACGATCTCTTCCCAGGCAATGCCGTCGCCTGCGTGCGCCTTGCGCACGAGTTCAGCACCATTCATTTCCGCAGACGCCCGCAACGCTTCCACGTATCATTCTCCCGAGAACTAGCCGACCTACAAGCCGCCGTAAAGTTCCGACCCGGCGGGCTCAAAGTGTTCTTACGATAGCAAAAATCGAGAAGTTCCAACAATATCGTCAATTATGGGTTCGCAAAATCGCCGGCCTTAAGTTATCGTTTTTATCTTTGGACGGTAACTCTATCCTTTGCGCAAGTACCTAAAATTCGCGGTCCTTTTTCTCCTCGCGGCGTTCATTTTCTGGTTTTTCGGGCGAAATCTCGATTGGCAGGAGGTAAGCAGCAGCCTGCGCAAGGCGAATGGATGGTATTTGGCGCTAGCTGCGTTCGTTATTTGCATCGGCTATCTGTTACGCGCGATCCGATGGCAGGTGCTTCTTGAGCCGATAACGCCCTCAAGCTTAAAGGAGCTATTTGCGACGACGACCGTCGGTTTTGCAGCCATTTTCCTGATCGGACGTGCGGGCGAGATCGTCCGCCCAATGTGGCTCCCGATGCGTGATCCTCGGGTCCGTCCGTCGGCGGCTCTGGTCACGCTCGGGCTCGAACGCATTTTTGACCTCGCCGCCCTGGCGTGTTTCTTTGCGGTAAATCTGCTGTGGTTCACGCCGCCGGCGGGCCGCGAAGATGAATTCGACAAAGTTACGGTCGTCGGCATTCTGATGCTCGTTGCCGTCTTTGTCGGTTTCGCGATGCTGATCTTTTATCAGCGCAAATCACCAAGAGTGATCGGATGGTTCGCACGCAAAACCGACAAAAAGATAATTCCCAAACGGATCCGAAAGATCTTTCTGAGTCTTTTGAAACAGCTGTCATCGGCGCTCGAGATCCTACAGGATTGGCGCGAAATTCTGCTGGTCTCTTTCTGGTCATTTACGCTTTGGCTTGCAATATCGGTACCGACTTATCTCGTTTTGATCGCGTTCAATCTTGATATTTCGGTGAGCGATTCGTTGTTCATAATGGGGTTCGCGGTAGTAAGCTCGGTGGTCCCAACTCCCGGCGGAGCCGCCGGCGCGTTCCATACAGCGACAGCCGCGAGTATCTTATTTCTCCGACAGGATATGCGGCGGGAAGACGCTGCGGCAATAGCGATCGCGATGCATCTTGTGTATTTCGCACCGGCTATCGTCTTCGGTTTGTATTATTTTGCACATGGGGATATAAGTATTGAGCGCTTTCGCAGCCTGCTATCCAGCGAAAACGCTGTCGAAGAAATAGAATCAGACGCCCCAAATAATGGACAGTTGAAATTGGACAATGGACAATGACCTAGTCGATTCCATTTTCCACTTTCGATTTTCAGTTGATCTATGCGTTGTCCTTATTGCGACCATATAGAAGACAAAGTAGTCGATTCGCGTGAGGCGAAGGATGGCGATTCGATTCGCCGTCGCCGCGAATGCCTTGGCTGCGGCCGACGTTTTACTTCGTATGAACGCATCGATGAAATTCCTTTTATGGTTGTCAAAAAGGACGGCTCACGTGAAACGTTTGATCGAAACAAGGTGATGGCCGGTCTTCTTCGTGCCGCCGAAAAACGCCCGATCGCTGTCACAAGGCTCGAAGACATCGCGAACGAGATCGAAAAGAACGTGCAGGATTCTTTGGACCGCGAACTGCCCACCACCGATGTCGGCAAAACGATCATGCGGCGACTCAAATCGCTCGATAAGGTCGCATACGTTCGCTTCGCCTCCGTCTATCTGGAGTTCGAAGACGTCACCGCATTTATGACCGAGCTCAAAGACCTCGTCCGCTCCCGCCAACCCGCCAAGAAAGTAAAGAAAAGCAAGAAATAAGTTCGCAGGATCAGCCTTCCTTGCCTGTGTTTGGTCTACCGACTAAACTCGAAGTATATGCCAGAGATCGAAGATTTTCCGCTCGCGATGGCTGAAGGCGAGATCATAGAGCCGATGATGCAGGTGCCGTCGGTGCTGCCTGCTTTGCCGCTTCGGGATATCGTAATTTATCCGTTCATGATCGTTCCGCTTTTCGTTTCGCGGGATAAATCCATTAAAGCTGTCGAAGAGGCGTTGAAAGAAAACAGGATGATCGTCCTTGTTTCGCAGCGCGACGTGAACAAGGAAGACCCGGCGCGCGAGGACCTTTACGACACCGGGACGGTTGCGATCATTATGCGAATGCTGAAGCTGCCCGACGGACGCATTCGAATTTTGATACAGGGACTTTCGCGGACGAAGGTCGATTCTGTCAATGCCAAAGGCGATCACGTAACGGCCGGAATTACGCCGATCTCGGAGCCGCTGGCACCGGAAAATTCTCTGGAAGTTGAAGCTCTTGTCAGAAACGTCCGCGGTTCGATGGAACGCGCCGCAAGCCTCGGGAAAAACATTTCGCCCGAAGTGCTTGCGATCATTGCGAATCTCGACGACGCCGGCCGTCTGGCCGATCTCTCGGCTTCGAATCTTGATCTCAAAGTTGAAGACGGACAGAGCGTGCTCGATATTTTCGAGCCGGTCGCACGACTGCGACGCGTCAACGATCTGTTGAACAAAGAGATCGAGGTGTTGACCGTGCAGCAGGAGATAAATACGCAGGCACGCGCCGACATCGACCGTTCGCAGCGGGAGTTTTTCCTTCGTCAACAACTGAAAGCGATACAGTCCGAGCTCGGCGACGGCAATGAGCTTTACGAAGAGATCGAAGCATATCGCAACAAGATCCTCGCGATAAAAATGCCCGAACATGCCGAAACGGAGGCTTTGCGGCAACTGAAAAAGCTCGAGCGAATGCATCCGGACACGGCCGAGACGGCGACGCTGCGAAATTGGCTCGACATAATGACCGAGCTGCCTTGGTCGGAACAGTCGGAGGACAATCTTGACCTGCTCAAGGCCGAGAAAATTCTCGACGAAGACCACTACGGCCTGGAACGTGTGAAGGAGCGAATTATTGAAGCTCTTGCGGTTAGGAAGCTTGTTGAAAAACCGAAGGGCTCGATCCTCTGCCTCGTCGGGCCGCCGGGCGTCGGGAAGACCAGTTTGGGACGTTCGGTTGCTCGCGCGCTGAATCGTAAATTCGTCCGGTTGAGCCTCGGGGGCCTTCATGACGAAGCCGAGATCCGCGGGCATCGGCGAACGTATGTCGGCGCGATGCCGGGCCGGATCATTCAGGGCATACAGCAGGCAGCGACGAACAATCCGCTGGTAATGCTCGATGAGATCGATAAGGTCGGCGCGGATTTTCGCGGCGATCCGAGCTCGGCGTTGCTCGAGGTGCTCGATCCGGAACAAAACTCCAGCTTCCGCGACAATTATCTTGGGATCACATTCGACCTTTCGAACGTGATGTTCATGACGACGGCGAACATGCTCGATACGATCCAACCTGCGCTTCGCGACAGGATGGAGATCATCCCTCTTTCGGGCTATACAGAAGAAGAAAAGATCGAGATCGCGCGGCGGCATTTGATACCGAAACAGATCGAAGAAAACGGGCTTGAGAAAAAGGACGTTTCGATCGACCGACGAGCGTTGGCCCGCGTCGTCGGGGAGTATACGCAGGAAGCCGGGCTGCGGCAGCTTGAGCGTGAATTGGGGAAGATCTGCCGGAAAGTCGCAAGGAAGAAAGCAGAGCAGGAAAAGAAGTTCAAGCCGGTGAAGATCACATTCGATACCGTCAAAAACTTTTTACGGGCGCCTAAGATCTTCAACGAATCGAAGCTCAAAAAGGATCAGATCGGCACGGTTACAGGACTTGCCTGGACAGCCGTCGGCGGCGATATCCTTTTTATCGAAGCGTTGAAGACCAAGGGAAAGGGTAAGCTTCTGCTAACAGGACAACTCGGCGACGTTATGCAGGAATCGGCTCAGGCCGCGTTTTCCTATGCCAAAGCGCGCTCGAAACAGCTGGGGATCGACGAGCAGGTACTGGAGAATTACGATATTCACATTCACCTTCCGGAAGGGGCGATACCCAAGGACGGCCCAAGCGCGGGCATTACGATGGCAACCGCTATGGTTTCTGTGCTTGCGCAAAGGCCGGTTCGAAAAGACGTCGCGATGACGGGCGAGATCACATTACGCGGCAACGTGCTGCCGATCGGCGGCGTCAAAGAAAAACTCTTGGCTGCGCGCCGGGCAAAGATGAAAACCGTCATATTGCCTTTACCAAACCGCCGCGACCTTGAAGATCTGCCGAAAGAGGTTACTGACGATCTGAATTTTGTGTTCGTAGAAAACGTCCTGGAAGTCTTCGAAACCGCTTTATTGCCCGCGAAACCGGCGAAACCGGTTGCGCGAAAGGCAACAGCCTGAATTGGACGGTTTTAGTACGCAATTCTTTGACCGAATTGGGTTTTTGTGGTAGATTTATGATAGCGCTTTGTGTACCTGCGGGTATAGGTGCGGAACTTTTTTGATCTCATTGCGTTAAGTATTTTAGGCCTGATATTTAGTAGTTCACCCGGGCCGTTATTTGCAGGAAGCTTTAATTTTATATAGATGAATTTTAGATCTTACGCCACGACGTTTTTCGCCGCGATAAGCATTTTCGGCGCCAATATTTTTGGGCAAACGACCGACGAGGTTAAGACCGCGCAGGCCCAATACAACAAAGTATTAGAGGATGCCGGCCGCAACTTTAAGGACGGACTCGAAGCGTTTAAGGCAAATAAGCGCGCTGATTCCGGTGCTCGCTTCGACAAAGCGGTAGAAGTTTTCCTCTATTCTTCGCTGAACATTCAGCGTGACGGCCGGCTTCAGGGCTGCTATCAGCAGTTGATCGAGACCGTTTATCGCCTGGAATTTCCAAATTCAGCTCAGCCTCCGCAGATAAGGCAGCTCGCGTCGACATGCGGATGGAACTGGGGCGAGGCCGAATTAAAGCTTGGCGACGATGTGGCTCAGATATCGAAGAATTCGCTTCAGAGCCCGATTACAAACCCTACGAATGGCCCGAGCAACAGCAACGTCGCGATAAAAAACGCTAGCCTGGTCGGTTTCAATGAGCAGACTTTTGAGCCTTCGCCGCTCGACGAGCTTTCAAAGCTTGAGCTTACGGCCGAAGAACTGCAGGTCGAAAACAATCCGATCGCACAAGAGCAATATCAATACATCCAGTACGTAGTTGCGAACAAATCATTGGGTTTCTCCTTTCAGGTCCACCCGATGATCCAGCAGTACATCAACTACTATCGCGGACGCGGCCGTTCAACGATGGAAATTGGCTTATACCGCTCGGGCATGTTCATGCGAATGGCTCGCAGGATCTTTAAGGAAGAGGGTGTTCCTGAGAACGTTGCCTGGCTCGGACAGGTTGAAAGCACCTGGAAGCCAAGCGCACTTTCGTGGGCATCGGCGTCCGGACTATGGCAGTTCATTCCGGGAACCGGTTCCAGATATGGCCTGCAGCGGACTGCTTACGTCGACGAACGGAACAGTTTTGACGAAGCCACCCGTGCATCGGCCCGTTATCTGAAATTCCTGTTCAACCGCTACCAGAATTGGGAACTGGCGATGGCCGCGTATAACTGCGGTGAAGGAAATGTGGATCGCGCGGTTCGCCGTGCGGGTGTTACTAATTTCTGGCTGGCTTATGCTTATCTGCCGCGTGAAACGCGGAATTATGTTCCGAATATTCTCGCTACGATCTTGATCGCAAACAGCCCGGGCCAATATGGTTTTGGAAACGTTCGTCCGGCACCGCCGCTGCAATACGACCGGATTCGTGTTCCGGCATCGACGAATTTGGGCCTGTTGGCACAAGCTTCGGATACCAGCGTTCAGTACCTGCGATATTTGAATCCGCATCTGCGATCGAACATAACTCCGCCAGAGCCGTACATCGTAAACGTTCCGGCAGGAAAGGCGAATGACGTTGTCGGAGTGTTTAAGCGTATCCCGGCGTCGAAGGTCAACAATACGAACCTTGCAACTTCGGTGCAGGGCGAAACCTGGAATACGATCTCGAACCGTACCGGTGTCAGCGTATCCGATCTTATGGCCGCAAATCCCGGTATGAAAGATCCAAAGGGCAAGGTCTTTGTGCCGATGACCGAGGGCAATCGCATCACCGCTACGACTTATTCACGTCCTACAAGCCAGCCGCTTGCTGGCCTACAGAGCAATGTGAAGATAGTAAAAGCGCAGGCGGGCGACACCGTGGCACGTTTGGCCGAACGTCACAAGAGCGACCCGGTCGAAGTTGCCAAATACAACGGCCTACTTCCGAATTCGGTCCTCGGAGCCGGCCGCGAGATCAAGATTCCAGGCAAGTAATACGAAGCAAATCGATAGAAATCCGGCCTGACCGTATAAACGACCGGGCCTTTTATTTGGCGCTTGACAAATCGTTAAATTGTAACTATTCTAGTTACAGTTATGGCGGCTAACAGCCAATTTTCGATGGCGGTACATATTCTGATGATGCTCGCACGCTCGCGCGATGAGAATCTGAAGTCGGACTATATCGCATCGAGCGTTAACACAAACCCAGTTGTGATCCGGCGATTGCTTGGACAACTCGGCCAGGCGAATCTGGTTGTTTCGCAAACAGGTGCAAACGGTGGTACGCGGCTTTCGCGTTGTCCGTCGGAAATCAATCTTTCGGAAGTTTACAAGGCAGTGTCTTGCGGGGAAGTATTTGCATTGCATGGAAAGGCGCCGAATCAGGATTGTCCGGTCGGAAGGAATATTGAAGCCGTTCTTTGTAATTTACAAAAAGAGATCGACCGCAGCATCGGCGACAAGCTTTCGCAGTTTACGCTTGAGAGCGTATTTGAAAAGGTGGAGTCGCTGCCGACAACATAAATTTTTTTGGCTGTAATTGTAGCTAAGTTGGTTACAGAGAGGCCAAGATCGTTCGACCGAAGCGAGGGTTTTACCGTGAACAACATGTCCGAATGTCTAATGGTACCGTTTGAGCCGCGAAACGTTTTGTTGGGCGCCGTTACTGCTGCGCTGCGGTTTTATCCGGCGTTTTTGCAGGCAAGCCTGCTGCTCCAGCGTTTCGTGCAGTGATGCGGTCGCACTAGCGAAATTTAAGGCGCGAAGCGATAATATCTTGAAAAAAAAGTACTCGGGAAAACTTTGAGGGGAAAGCAATGAACAAATTACTGATCGGAATTCTGTCTGCAACTTTATTTCTCGCTGCGTGTGAAGACCCCGCGGCAAACAAGCCTAAGGCGACCACGACGAATACAAACGTCATGCCTGCGAATACCAACAACGCGAACGCCGCGCCGAAACAGGGCGAATTGTTGGCGATCAACAACGAAAACTCAAAGGTGAGCTTCGTCGGATCGAAAGTGACCGGAAAACATGACGGTGGATTTAATAAATTCAGCGGAAACATCAATCTGGTGAATGGAAAAGCTGAGGATAGCTCGGTCTCGGTCGATATTGATATCGCATCGATCTACACCAACGAAGCCGACCTGACCAAACATCTTCAGACCGCCGATTTTTTTGATGCCGAGAAATTTCCAAAGGCAACGTTTTCGTCGACAACGATCGTTCCTGATGCAGACAAGGGAGCGGGCAATTATACCGTTACGGGTGACTTTGAACTCCACGGTGTGAAGAAATCGATCTCGTTTCCGGCGACGATAACGGTGACAGATTCCGAGGTAACGGTGGATTCGGAATTCTCGATCAACCGAAAGGATTTCGGAATTCTCTATGCGGGCAAGGCCGACGACCTGATCCGTGACCTTGTCGCGATCAAGCTCGATCTGAAGGCATCGCGGAAGAAGTGATCTTTGATGTTGGAATATCGCAGAAGCCCGCGCGTCAGTAAGGGCGTAACTCTCAACGTCCTGATCACGGCCTCGCGGACGCGCGGGCTTCCGCAATTCGCGGGAATTAATATATGAAGGCATTTGAGATCCGGGAATTCGGGATCGACAAACTAGCGGCTGTTGATCTGGAAACGCCGAAACCGAATCCGGACGAGGTGCTCGTGAAGATCCGCGCGGCGTCGCTCAACTTTCGCGATGTGATGGTGGCCGGCGGGACATACAATCCGCGAATGAAGCTGCCGGCAATTCCCCTATCCGATGCAGCTGGTGAGATCGTGGAAGTCGTGAGCGAAGTAACAAGCTGGAAGGTCGGCGACCGCGTGATGCCGATAATGATCCAGCGTTGGTTCGATGGAGAAGCGTCCGATGAAACAAGGCGAACGGCAATCGGGGCGGGTGCGTTTTGGAACGGCATTGCCCGGGAATTTGCCGCATTTCGTCATGACGCAGTTGTCCGCGTACCGGAACATATGAGCTTTGAGCAGGCTGCGACGCTGCCGTGTGCTGCAGTGACCGCATGGAACGCGTTGGCGGTCGCGGGCAAGCTTAAAGCGGGCGAGACGGTCCTGACGCTAGGGAGCGGCGGCGTTTCCGTTTTTGCTATACAGTTCGCAAAGCTTTTCGGTGCGAAAGTGATAGCAACCTCGAGCAGCAATGAAAAGATCGAGAGGTTACGATCGCTCGGTGCGGACGAAACGATCAACTACCGCGAAGTTGAAAATTGGGACAAAGCCGTGATCGAGTTGACCGGCGGACGCGGCGTCGACCACGTCGTCGAGGTCGGCGGGGCCGGGACGCTTGCACGGTCGATCAACGCGGTTCGAGTTAACGGGCACGTTGCGATGGTCGGCGCGCTTGATGCGAACGGCAGCTTTAATCACGTTCCGATCTTTATGAAGGCGATCAGGCTGCAGGGAATTTTCATCGGGTCAAAGGCGATGTTCGAAGTGATGAATCGGGCCGTCGAATTTCACAAGCTCGAGCCCGTCGTGGACCGCGTGTTTCCCTTCGATGAACTGCCGGACGCATTGCGGTATATGGAATCGGGAGCTCATTTC
>QHXS01000076.1 GCA_003223975.1 Acidobacteriota bacterium | reverse complement strand
TTCCCTTGCGCAGAAAGGATGGCGAAGCGAGCCGCGGCCGCATGCTCCACGCGAACAATTTCTGCAAACACTACGCGATCCGCCCAACCGAAACCTCGCCTTCATCTCGCCCGAAGTAAACAACAACGGCATCCTGATTCTCAATCTCCACGAAGTCAGATCGGTGAAAAAGGCGTGACAAAGGTGTGACGATCGAAAGGAGCCCGACCGGCACTTCCTGCATGATATTCGCGAATCCAAGGACGGATTCGCCGCGGCACCCCGACCAATACCACGAGCCCTGTCGCTGCCACGATCAAGATATGCTCACGCGTCATGACCAAAACCGAACGCCAAATTATCAGCCAAGAATCTAGGGACTCCGCCATCGGCACCTATCGTTCAACTCTGTGGGCAAATTGGCAGTGAAATTGAATGACGTGAATGGTTCGCGTTTTATGCATTTCTTTTTGGCTTTTATTAACAAATAGGTTAGCGAATTTTATTGACAACGAAAATGATCGGCGTTACGATGCCCCCAGAATCGTTCACAACCCAATTTGTTGCTGCAATCCGAACTATACGTATTCACACAGATCGTCCGGACGAATCTGTGCTCTGCAAGTCGAGTTACGGAAGATTACGAGGTAAATCATGAAGCGAAGTAAGCTTTCTATTTCCGAATCAAACGTCTGGGCTGTAATCCCAGCGCGGATTCTCGCGATCTGCTTTGTGTTTGGATTATTAGCAGCCGGCACGAGATTATTTTCCGTTAGTACAGTCTTCGATCAGAATTTTGCATACGGAGTTGGTTATCGGATAGACAGCTTTTCGTCAAAGTATGATGTATGTCGCGCGTCGGTTGTGCAACCTGACGGAAAAATCGTTTTGGTTGGTGAAGTTGCCGAAATTCGGTTTGGAATAATGCGATTAAATGTTGATGGTTCGCCCGACTTGTCATTCAATAGTACCGGACGAGCATTTACCCAGACAGGTCCCTTGAGCATTGGCGAAGCAACAGCTGTATCGCTTCAAACTGATGGAAAGATCGTAGTCGCGGGTGGTGCAAATGGGCACCTAGTTGTCGCGAGATTCAATTCAAACGGAAGTTTGGATACCGGTTTTGATGGAATCGGGTATGTAGAATCATTTGGCATAGGAGGAGGGCCAGTTGAAGATTATGCAATGGCGATACAGTCCGACGGGAAGATAATTGCGGGTGGTACGACATTATCCGGATTGGGCGATTTTGGAGTAGTTCGGTTTAATTCAAATGGCACACCGGATAATTCTTTCAATGGAACCGGTCAGGTGATCACGTCAATTGGGACGTCCTCCGACGACCTTAAGTCCATTACGATTCAAAATGACGGAAAGATCATCGCTGGTGGAACTACCTTCGAAAACGACACTGTGTATTACTCTGCCGTACTGGTCCGTTATAACACCAACGGGAGCCTTGATACTACCTTTAACGGTACTGGAATTTCGATCAACCGTATTGACGGGGCCAGTTGGGATGTTTTCTCGCGCAGCCAGGTGAAAGTCCAATCTAATGGCGGTATCGTTTTTGCAGGGGGAGTAGCGAGTTCTCCATGGTACAAAATGGCAATTTTGCGCCTGAACTCGAATGGAACGCTAGACACTTCTTTCAACTCTACTGGCAAGCTCGTGATGTCGTTCGGCTCCTTCGATAGTGGTTTGAACGCTCTGGCATTGCAATCGGATGGGAAACTTGTCGCCGCGGGATGGTCCGATGGTAATGAATCTGGTGGCGTAGAATACAGTCTCGCGATTCTATTGCGGCTGAACACGAATGGCACGTTGGATAGCTCGTTTCATGGCAATGGAATCACGACGGTAAAAGATGGCCTCGGTTCGTTTGCAAATTCAGTTTCGATCCAGCCCAACGGCAAAATTCTTGTCGCGGGCTCATCGTTCAATGATGTACATGGCGACAACGACTTTGGGGTGTTTCGCTTTGAAGTAAATGGGTCGCTCGACCCTTCACTTGATCATGACGCCAAACTGTCAATCGATGTTTCCAGTTACGGCTCGCAAGGACAAGCTGTCAGGATGCAGCCAGACGGCAAAATCGTGGCCGCAGGCTCCACATTCAACATGGCCACTGGTTCTCTGAACAGTGTCAGTAATGACTTCGCGGTGAGCAGACTGAATTCAGATGGTTCAATGGATTCCAGTTTTCGTGGGAATAGCGCCCTCAATCAAGGAAAAGTAAGCACAGACTTTTCGGGTGGCGACGATGCTGCGTACGGCCTCGCAATTCAGTCCGACTCAAAAATCGTTGTCGCTGGTTCTGCATCAAACGGATCGAATCTCGACTTCGCTCTTGTTCGTTACAATATAGATGGATCGCTGGATTCAACATTTAACGGTAATGGAAAAGTGTTGACTTCTGTTAGATCAAGTACGGACATTGCCTATTCTGTTGTAATTCAATCCGACGGCAAAATCGTTACAGGCGGGGTCTCGTTTGGTGGTGCACATTACGATTTTGCGTTTGCCCGGTACAACGCAGATGGAACGGTGGACAGTACTTTTGGGGTAAATGGAATCGATATAGTTCCGGTTACTGCGGCAGGCGTTGAAAGCGTGCTTGCATTGACCACTCAACCGGATGGCAAAATCGTCGCGGCGGGAACTGCAAAAAATGGAACAAACGACGATTTTACTGTCGTCCGCTTAAACCCAAATGGAACGCTCGACAATACATTCAATGGCAACGGAAAAATCGTCACACCGGTTCTTTCCGGTGACGACCAAGGTCTTGCGGTAGGGCTGCAGTCGGATGGAAAGATAGTAGTCGCAGGTGGGACATTCAATGGATCGGACTACGACTATGCCATTGTTAGATACAACACGAATGGAACGCTAGATACGACGCTCAATGGGACTGGGATCGTTACGACACCAGTTCGATTCGGGAACGATTTTGCTAATTCGGTAGTGATTCAATTGGACGGTAGAATAATCGCATCTGGAACATCCGATACAGGCACGGGATTCGATTTTTCGGCAGTTCGCTACAATGCCGATGGGACTTTGGATCCATCGTTCAACGATACTGGAAAGGCAACATTCGATCTTGACGGGAACGACGTCGGTTTCGGCTCGGCGATCGATGGCAGCGGAAATCTATTGATGGTCGGGCAATCAGCCAATCTATTTGCAATCGCGCGTTTTCGGACCCGCCCGAAGTCGATGTTCGACTACGACGGCGATGGGAAATCGGATATTTCGGTTTGGAGGCCGTCGGATGGTGTTTGGTACATCATTCAGTCAGGTAGTTCGAGCGTACGGGCGCAGGGCTGGGGGCTGAATGGAGATAGTTTGACGCCGGCGGATTTTGATGGTGATGGCAAAACCGATCTTGCTGTTTTTCGTCCGTCGGATTCGAATTGGTACATCGTTAATTCTGAAACGAATACTGTGACCGTTGCTGGTTGGGGATTGGCTGGTGATCTTCCGGTTCCTGCTGATTACGGTGGTGACGGGAAAGCCGATCTTGCGGTTTATCGTCCGAGCGAAGGCAAATGGTATCGGCGTGATTCAGACGGCAAGCTCCACACGTATTCCTGGGGACTTCAGGGAGACAAACCGGCACCTGCGGATTTCAATGGCGATGGTGTCGCAGATATGACCGTCTTTCGGCCCTCGGAAGGCAAGTGGTATACGATCAATTCTGGAAACGCATCGATCTCCGAATTCACTTGGGGACTGAACGGCGATATTCCGATTCCGGGGGACTATTCTGGCGATGGCAAGTCTGACTTTGCGGTGTTCCGTCCAAGTAATCAGACTTGGTATCGGATCCATTCCGACACCTTCCAGATCCACATAATCACTTGGGGACTTCCGGGCGACTTCCCGACGCCGGGCGATTACGACGGCGACGGAAAACAAGACCTTGCGGTCTTCCGTCCATCGAACTCGACGTGGTTCATTAATAGCTCAACCGGCGGCATCTACTCTCAGCCATTCGGATTGGCTGGCGACATCCCGGTCGAGAATGCGTTCGTTTATTGAAACAAGAAAAAGGCTTCTCGATTTCGAGAAGCCTTTTTTGCCGTTTGTCATTTTTCCGATTACCACGCCCCGACCAATCTCGGGTTCGCCTTTTTCTTCAAGAGCTTGCGCAATTTCAAGCGTGCTTTGTGAAGCTGCGATTTCGACGTTCCGACCGAGCATCCGAGAATGCGTGCTACTTCTTCGTGCTCAAATCCTTCGACGTCGTGCAGGACAAAGACGTTCTTATAGCCCGCAGGCAGTTGGTCGATGGCACTTTCGAGGGCGATCTTGTCCACGATCGGCATCTTATCAGGGTCGGCCGTTCCCGCCACAACCTGATCCGGAGTATCGCCCTCTTCCGTCGTCTTTTCGTACTTCACATTTCGCTTACGGAAATGCATCAACACCTGATTGACCGTCATCCTGTGGAGCCATGTCGTGAATGCCGAGTCGCCGCGGAAGCTGCCGACCTTTCTATAGAGCTGAATGAAGACGTCCTGTGTCAGGTCTTCGGCCTCGTACGCGTTCTGAAGCATTCGCAAACAGATGGAATAAACCCTTCGATGATGGCGTTGATAGATCTCTTCGAATGCGCCCATATCGCCGGTGGACGCAGCCTGCGTTAATTCAAAATCTGTTGCAGTAACCGTCGAGATCATTTTTTTGACTTCCGAAGGCGACTTAGCCTTTGAAAGCCCATTGCCCTTTTGAATAACCGGATAATCTAATGTTTCGGTAGTCATTGCTTGTCCCCCCTCGGACGCCATATCTATTCTCAAGCGCTGTGCCAAACACTTCAGGAACGATGTATTAGACAAAAAAATGCAGGATTTGTTCCGAAATCACAGGCATATATATGTTTTCGCCTGACATCCAAGTCAGGATTCGCCGGATGTAATGAATGCTTTAAATCAGGATTTGCACGATTTGGTGTAATCATTCTTGACTCAAATTGCAGTGTTATGAAACACAGTGCTACCATCCTGATTCGGCCCTTTTAATGCACAGTTTCATCGCAAAACCCGTTTTCATTCTAGTCATCGCCGTAATGCTTGGCGGTACTCTCAGTTACAGTGCGGCCGGGCAACAAAACGGTTACAAAAGCCAGGAAACCTCGGATAAAGACGGCGTACCAGTGCTGTTGAAGCACTTGCCCGATTGGGAGAATGTGAGATCGCAGGCCGTATTCATTCAGGACAAAGAAACGCTAAGAAATGCGGTCGGAGCGAGGCCGGTGCTGGACTTGATCGATATTTCCGGTGGAACTGAGGCCGTTTCCGCGCAATATCCGGCAGGGAGATTGTTAATAGTCGAATACACGACGCCGCAGGCTTCGATCGCGGCAGACGCGGCATTTCAAAAGTTTCTGGCGGAGGATCCGGCGGTGTCGACTGTTTGCCGTCGCGTAGGAAACTACAGCGTTTTCGTTTTTGATCCGACAGA
Organism: Acidobacteriota bacterium; assembly: GCA_003223975.1. Lineage (GTDB taxonomy): Bacteria > Acidobacteriota > Blastocatellia > Pyrinomonadales > Pyrinomonadaceae > OLB17. Next base: position 17,482 of record QHXS01000076.1, on the reverse strand, counting down.
TGCTAACGCCGCCAATGAATTGATCGGCCGGGTGAAATATGAAAAAACTGTCCAGTGGCTGGGTGAAGACCCCTTCCTGATGCAGAAACTGGAAAGGTATTTCGCACAGACGGGCCGCGACGTCGCGATCTCCACGGTGCTCTGGATCGCATTGATCCTTGGAATTACGCTCGCAGCCGGAATAGCCGCTGGGATCGTGTACTTTCGATATCGTGAATCGCAGCGTGCTTCGCGAACCGCATTTTCCGATGCCGGCGGAATGACGCGGTTAAACCTCGACGACCTCTCCGAACCGTTGCCTTAAGGCAATGCCTCGATCAACCGATCAATGTCTTCGCTATTGTTGTAAAAATGCGGCGAGATTCGCAGACGGTCGATGCGCGGGCTGACGATAATGTCGCGCTCCTGCAAGTGCTTTGCGATCTCATTACAGTGCATCCCGTTCGTATGCTTAATGCAAACGATCGATGAACGTTCGCCGGGCGCGCGGGAGCTTAGGATTTCATACCGTTTCCCGGCAAGGCTGTCGCAAAGCTGATCGGTAAGGTCGTTAAGGTAATTTTCGATCCGTTCGAGGCCGGTTTCGGTAAGGAGTTTTAGGCTCTGTTCTAATCCGTAAAAAAGCGCAGAGGCGCCTGTACCGCTTTCCATCGCCAAGGCGTTTGGTTTGAACGGCTGCTCACGGTCGGCAAAATCCCACGGCGTTTCGACACTTATCCAGCCTACGAAAGACGGTTCCAACAGTTCGCGTGCACGATCCGACAAATACAACATGCCGCAGCCTTCGGGAGCGCAGAGCCATTTGTGACTCGCCCCGGATGCTATGTCGACATGTTGAGCCGGCAGATCGAAAGCTTTCGCACCCAGCGCCTGAATGATATCCACCGCGAATAATGCATCGACGTCGCGCGTCGCAAGCCCTATCCGTTCCAAATCGGCTTGAAATCCGGAAGCGTACTGCACCGCACTGATAGCGACAAGCTTTGTACTCGAATCGATCAGCCCGATAAACTCGTCCAAGTCGATCCGGCCATCGCGTTCGGGACACAAACGAAGCTCGACGCCGTAACGGTCGCGGACCATTCGCCAAGGATAGAAATTTGCCGGAAATTCGCCCTCGAAACTGACGATATTATCGCCCTTTTTCCAGTCGATACTGTTGGCAACGGCGGCGAAACCGTCTGACGTATTCCGCATAAAAGCAACCTGTTCGGGCCGTACATTCAGCATTCCAGCAATAAGCGAGCGTGCGCGGTCTTTCGTTGCGACCCAATCCGTGTAGTGCTCGCTGCCGTGCCCGGCGACGTCATTTAACTGGGAAATGACAGCTTCGACCGCACCACGCGGTATTGGTGAAACCGCAGCGCTGTTCAGATATGCGTATTGGTTCAGTGCCGCGAACTGTGATCGGATCGCTTCATCCATATAAAAATCCTTTGACAAAAACTGGGCGAAAGCTAAATATTAACTTGTGTCTGCAGCCAACTGCAGCTTATTGAGCGCTCATCCAAACAACCCGATTATGTTCGATTTCCGCAAGGATAAACAAATCAGCTTTGATACGCATCATCTGGACGATCACGGCATCGACGTCGTCCACACGCGGCGTGAGTCGAAACGTGGTCTCTGGATCGAAGGTCTGCGACTGTTTCGCGACATCTTTTTGATAGTAGTGGTGTTTATTCTTATTGGTGTTTTTGCTGTCCAGCCGGTCGTTGTCGAGGGCACTTCGATGGTGCCGCAACTGCAGGACGGCGAGCGCCTGTTAGTCAATAAGCTTGTCTATTACAAGATCCAGAGCGTGAGCTGGGGGCATATCGAACGTGGGGACATCGTCGTTTTCTGGTATCCGAAAGAACCCGACAAAAGCTATGTGAAACGCGTGATCGGCATGCCGGGCGAAACTGTCGAGGTTCGTGACGGGCGGGTTTACATCGACGGACGAGAACTAAAAGAAGATTATCTTGACACCGAACACAACCAGGCACTTCCGACTTGGCCGGCGAAACGTATCGAGGACCATTACTATTTTGTGATGGGCGATAACCGAGACAACTCGTCCGATTCGCGCTACTGGGGCCTCGTACCGGAAAAGTATGTGTATGGCAAGGCGTTTTTCCGGTATTGGAAACCGCAAGCCATGGGTTTTCTTGAGCACGGCCAATATGAAAATGCTCCCGCACCTAAAATGGACGACCTGCGCGCCGACCAAGACTAATTTTCACCACAGAGACGCAGAGACACAGAGAGATAGTTAATTTTCTCGCGACGCAGGACTACAAGGAAAAAGTGATTTCTCTTCTCTGTGTCTCTGTATCTCTGCGGTAAAATATCAGCGTGACGAAAGCGATATTGGTTCTTGAAGACGGACGCACCTTTCACGGTGCGTCTTTTGGCGCTGCGGGCGAGACGTTCGGCGAGATGGTGTTCAACACGTCGATGACGGGTTATCAGGAAATACTGACCGACCCGAGCTACGCCGGCCAGATCGTAGCCATGACCTATCCGTTGGTAGGCAATTACGGAGTGAACGACGCCGATGTGGAATCGCGGCGGCCGTGGGTAGAAGGATTTGTCGTTCGTGAGGCAAGCCGCATCGTTTCTAATTGGCGAGCGACGGAATCACTAGGTTCGTATCTCGCAAAAAACAACATCGTAGGTATCGAGCATATCGACACGCGGGCGCTTGTGCGGCATATTCGCGATAAGGGCGCAATGCGGGCCGGTATGTCGACGCGATTGGACAAAGCGGAGTTGTTGGATCGTGTACTTGCCTCGCCTGTGATGCAAAACCGGGAGCTCGCGAGCACTGTTACGGCGTCAAAACAATTCGCATACGTGGCGGAAACACGACCGGTAGGGAGTGTGTCTGAGCCCACCTATCATGTTGTCGCATACGATTTCGGCGTGAAGACGAACAGCCTGCGGGAGTTTTCGAAATTCGGCTGCCGCGTGACCGTTGTGCCGGCAGAGACATCGGCCGACGACGTGATGGCGCTCAAACCCGACGGCATTTTTCTGTCGAATGGGCCCGGCGATCCGGCTTCGATGAGGCAAGTGATCGACGAGATCAAAAAGCTTAGCGAAACGCAGACGCCGATGTTCGGAATCTGCCTCGGGCATCAACTGATCGGCTCGGCATTTGGCGGCGAAACATTCAAAATGAAGTTTGGTCATCGCGGCGGAAATCAGCCCATCAAAGATCTGACGACCGGCAAGATCGAGATCGCTTCGCACAATCATGGCTTCGCCGTCGACGCCTCATCTCTTCCGGCGGATGTGGAAGTAACGCATGTCAATCTCAACGACAACACCGTCGCCGGGCTTCGGCATAAAACGCTTCCTGTCTTTTCCGTCCAGTATCACCCCGAGTCCGCTCCGGGCCCGCACGATTCGGAATACTTGTTCAAGCGATTCGTCGAGCTCATGAATAAATAACGCAGCCGTAAAAAACGTACGCAATCCGACCGATTCGAACTGGAATGCGCTTGAGAATGCTGCTCATGGGAGAGGATGGGCAATGTCTTCAGGCACGATGCCTGCCGTTAATTATCGAGTCGTCCGAATGGGCCCCTTTCCGGGATCCGCGCGAGTTAGTATCTTCTCTAAACTCAGGTATCCGAAAAGAGTTAACAAGCGCGGGAGCGGTCGTTTTGAGAGGTTTTGGCGTACGGGACGTCTATGGTTTCAAGAGCCTCGTAGAGAGTTTTTCGAGCCGCGATCTTCTCAATTATGCCGGCGGCGCTTCGCCACGTTCCGCTCTTACTAATGGCATTTACACTTCGACGGAATACCCGCCGGAAATGCCGTTGGCGTTGCACAACGAGCTGTCCTATTCTGCCGCGTATCCCCGAACGCTTTTTTTCTTTTGCTCGATCGAACCCATGACCGGGGGCGAAACGACGCTCGGCGACAGCCGCAGAATACTCGCTGCGCTCGACCCGGAAATTATTAACCTGTTCAATTCAAAAGGCGTTCTTTATGTCTGGAATCTTATTTCAGACAAAACATCACAGTATTCGTGGCAGGCGGTGTTTGAGACAGACGATCCGCAAGCCGTTGAAGAAGTTTGCGGACGGCAACGATCGGAATTTGAGTGGACGAACGATGGCGGCCTTCGAATCAGGTTTGTCGGGCCGGCGACGGCCGTGCATCCCGAAACAGGCGAAGAGGTTTGGTTCAACCAGGCGGATGGTTTCCACTCAGGCGACCTTCAAGACAAAGATCGCTTACAACGACCGCGGCTGGAAGCGTATTTGGGCGATGGTTCGGAAATTCCTATTGAAGCGTTGGACCATATTCGCGCAGTTATACGGCGCGAAACAGTTCCACATAGGTGGAAGCAGGGCGATATCCTGATCGTCGACAACATCCTTGCAGCCCACGGACGCATGCCTTTTTCCGGCCCGCGAAAGATCATTTTGGCGATGGCGTAACAGATCAACAATTAGCCCCGGCGCGAAACAAATGCAGGCTGTTCCCGTATGTGTGATATGAAGACCGGGAAGTTTCTTTCGTTCCTTTTATTTATCTTTTGCGGCCCCGCGCTAGCGCAAGAAGCGATCATCCCCGGCAAGGTCATCGAGCGCGTTCCGGTCGATGCTGACAAAACGCAAAGCTACAGCCTTTATCTTCCGTCCAGGTTCGACGCTAAGACAAAATTTCCCATCATCTACGCGTTCGACCCCGGCGGCCGCGGGAAAACCGCGGTCCAGGTTTTTGCGGAGGCGGCGGAAAAATACGGGTACATCGTCGTCGGATCAAATGATTCCCGAAATGGCCTCAGCGGCGATAAGCTCATGCCGATATTCAATAACATTTCGGACGACACGCATCGGCGGTTTTCTGTCGATGACAGACGTATCGTGATGGCTGGATTTTCGGGCGGTGCACGCGTCGCGAGCATCTTTGCATATTCGTGCAAATGCGCATTTGCGGTGATCGGCAGCGGAGCGGGATTTTGGCAAGGCGTAGAGGTGAACAACAAACTGCCTTTCATTTATTTCGGAACGGCCGGCTACGACGACCTGAATTATTTCGAACTGCGTTCGTTATCGGAGAAACTATTTGGGGCTCAGGCCATATATCGTGTCGAGTTTTTCGATGGCCCACATCAATGGATGCCGACGTCGATGGCGGCGAGCGCGCTCGCGTGGATCGAGTTGCAGGCTATGCGTACGAACCGACGAGCAAAAGATGTTGCGTTCATCGAGCGGTCGTTTCAAGAAAGGACATTGGCAGCGGATAGGTTTCTTTCGGCGAAGAAGTTCGTCGAGGCTGAAGCAGCTTTTCGAAGTATTGTGAGCGATTTCGATGCGCTGAAGGATACGGCTACCGCAGCCGAAAAACTTAAAGCGCTCTTGGCATCATCCGATTTAAAGAAAGCCCTGCGGACGGAAAGAGACGAGGCGGCCGACTACGAACGGCGGTCGCAAGAGCTGTACGGATCTGTCCAGAATTTGAAAAATACTGAAGCTCGCCAGGAAACGTTGAGCCAGATCAAAACCGTCGCAGACGGCGTGCGAAGCCGTGCGGAGGCGAACGAGGATTCCTCGTCGCGACGAACCGCGCGCCGGATCCTCGACGGAATTTATATCTCCTCGGTCGAATTTGCGTCCGCGGCTGTTGAGTCTAAATCAAAGATAGACGACGCGATCAACATGCTCGAACTCGCTGATGCGATGCGGCCGCGAAGCGCGTATGTAAATTATTTGCGAGCGCAATTGTTCGCCGTGGACGGTCAAAAGAAAAAAGCGATCGAAGCACTTTCAAAAGCAGTCGAGTTTGGATTGAAAGATCGAGCGAGGGTGGAAAGTGACAAGCGGTTCCAAAGCATTCGAAGTACGCCCGAATTTCAAAGTCTTCTTTCCCGAATGTGATCCCCGGTTTCGAGTTGTTCGTATTCTGCCCTAGCCGCGCGCCTCTTAGGGCCCCGAACGATACCTCTTGCGATGGCGTAAACCGATCGCCCGGTACCGCGGGATACATTTTTCATTCAACTTCTCCGATAAGATCGCCATCTATTACAACGGCCTAATCGTGAGGTAACAGATGGCAAAAGCAGTTATTTTGGCCTTCATTGCGGCGCTGGCCGCGGTCTCCGGTGCCGCTCAAACGGCACGCACCAGCTCGACCAATGCACCGTGCTTACTGGCAGGGAGCTACCGCATCAATGTCGCGGATAGCGACAAGCTGTATTCGGTCGTCAAAGATGCGACGAGTACTGTCCCTTTTGGCGATCAACAGCGGTTCTTTCTAGATCTATCCACGCGGTTAACCCCGCCGGACATGCTCGCGATCGAATGCAGCGGAAATCGGGTGAGCGTTGGTTCGTCCAGAGCCCCAAAGATCACTTATCTTGCCGACGGGCGAGTGCGACAAGAGCGAAGTTTGCGAGGGAACGTTGTGAATTCGAAAGTAGCGATGAATCGCGATTCGATAACATTCACCTCTACGGGCCCGGGCGAAGACAATGTGAATGTCGCATTTCAATCGGTTGATGGTGGTTCCCGTATGCAGGTTACGCGTCGGATCTACGCGGACCAACTTTCGGAACCGATCGTGATTCGTACCGTTTACGACAAGATCGCTGACCAAGTCAATTGGGCAAGCTACGACAACAGTACGGTGGCCCGTACGAATCACGATAAGCCGGATACTACGCCGATCACACCAGCGAACAGCGTTTTTGGACGGAGCAGCCGGGAAAGCGATTTTGCCGTCCATCTTCGGCAGCATCTTAAAGCCTGGATCGATGCCACCAACCGGCGCGACATTCCAGCGCAGATGCAATTTTATATGCCTGAAATGAAGGCATATTACCTCACGAGGAATGTACCGCAGAGTTTAGTCCGCGCCGAAAAGAATCGTATTTTTTCTGGGTTGCGAGTCGTGGATATCCGTGCGGGCGAACCCGAGATCATATTTCAGGATAACGGACGTACAGCGGTGATGAGATTCATCAAAGAGTACAAATTAAGCGGCCGAGCCGGCACTAAAAGCGGTGTCGTCGTTCAGGAGCTGCGGTGGCAGCGCTCCGGAAATGAATGGCGAATTTTTAGCGAACGAGACATTCGTGTCATTCGCTAATCTGGCGGATACTGCCGATTCTGCCTCATTATACGCCGCAGCCGACGCTGTCGCCGAAGATAATCCTCCTGCCAACGGGACGGGCGGTACGCCGGATCGCCGGTCAATATCGAGTCGATCGACGACACCGGTGGTTCATTATTCGTTGCCGATCTAACGACACGCGGACGGGTTGCACGATTCGACCGGTTGATCGCGGAATCTACTCCGGGCTTTGAACGAAGGGAAGTTTTGGATTCCGATTTTGCGGCCGTGTTCGTCCCCACAGAATTCTGGGCCACCGGTAATGCAAGCCGCTTTTGCTCCTCGCCGCCCACAGGTTTCGTTGAAACCGAATCCATCGAGGTGTTAGTCTGCGTCGCGATCGATCGTTCCTTACGCGTGTCGAGTCGATTCGTCCCCTCATCAAGGCTTGGTTTCCCTGGAGTTTTCACCCCCGGATCAAGGGGACCAGTTTGTCCAACCGTCTCTGATTGACTTGCCGACGTGTTCTGGTCTGCGGTCTCAGCAGTCGCCCCCCGGTATAAGCCATACGCCAGCAATCCAAACACTAACAATATTGCTGGAACCCACATAATTTGTCGGTTTCGATTTGTTTGGGGAGCGGGGTGCCACTCAACGTCAGTAGGCATTTCAGGTCCGGGCTGTGTTTCATTATCGAAACCATTTTCCTCGTCCGGTCGATCGATATTTCCTAATTCCTGAAAACTTCCTAGCTCCGCAGACACCGGAATTTCCATTCGCTCAGGTTCATCGTGAACAACACCCGGGTCCAGTTCATCCGCGGCCTTCGTCTGGGCGACGCGTTGTGTGATCAGTGCTGCAACGGGGTCGTTCTCACCATCTGTTACGTTCCGAAATACCGAGGCCGCAGGGGCTGCGTTCGAATTCAGATCAACGTCTTCCTCGAATGCCTCCAATGCCGGAAAAGTCTCTTCTGCTCGAACGGTTGCCGGTGTGGCGGATACCGCTGACTGAGGCGGTTCGCCGGCCCTAAGGGCTTCTTCGACCGAATTCCACATCGCTCGCGCGGAAACGAATCTTTTATCGGGGTTCAGTGCCAATGCCGTGTGAACCAATGCTGCGATGAGCTCCGGAACATTCGAATCGATTTCCGATGCGAGCTTTAAAGGATCCGGTTTCCCGGCCACTATCGCCGAAGCGCGCGCGAGGACGTCCACCGGCGGCGCACCCGTCAAAAGGTGATACACCGTGGCGCCAAGCGAAAAAATATCGGAACGCACGTCTGTGCCGGTTCCTTCGATCTGCTCAAGCGGCGAATAACGGCGCGAATATCCAAAAACGCTTTGCATCCCCTGAGTGTCCCCTGACGTTTCCTTCGCCATGCCGAAGTCGAGCAAGAGGAGATTCCCACGTGGCGTCAGCTTAAGATTGCTCGGCTTTACATCGCGATGGATGATCGGCGGGTCTTGTGAATGCAAGTAATCGAGCCCGTCGAGCAGGTCGAGCGTCCATCGGATTACCGTGTCGAGCGGGAAGCGTTCGCCGCGTTTTAGCAATGCTGAAAGGTCTTCGCCCTCGATGTACTCCATCACGAGGAAATGGCCGTTTCCCTCAACGAAATGGTCGGAGACATGCGGGAATAATGGGTGATGCAGGCCGTTCAAGAGCCGAGCTTCGCGTTCGAACGCCTCCGCCAGGTTCCGGTCGCTGTAAAAGGTCTCTTTGACCGCAACGCTGGTGCCGAATTTCTGGTCCACCGCCCTGTAAACCGCACCCATACCGCCAACGCCTATCTGTTCCTCGATCAAAAATCTGTCCTGTAATAGTGTCCCTGGTTCGATCATTTGCCGGTATTGATGCAATTCGGATGCCTCACAGATACGAAGCTCTAAATTGTTCCACCCTAATAGCTTTTCGCTTATCGTCTGTGTGTTTTGTGTGGCGGTATACACTAAATGCGGCGTTTAACATACAAACTGGTTAGGAAAATTCGCTTCCAAAACGCGAAATATGAAGGAACCGAATGATGTTGCACCGATAAGCGCGCTGACGGGAATGACCGTCCTTTCGCTTGCAAGCGGAAACAAGCTCGGGCGTGTTGCGGACGTCCACATCGATCCGGTGAACGGCAGGTTGCTGGGACTCTCACTGGCCGACGAAGCGGGCGCCGCGGCAGACCTTCCTTACGAAAAGATCTTCAGCTTCGGGCGTGACGCTGTGATGGCCGAATCGGATGAGGCAGTCAGGACCATTCCGGAAGGCGAAATCATGATCGGGCGAAATGCGAAGGACCTTTTCGGGACAACGATCGTGATGGAGAGCGGTGTCATCCTCGGAGAGATAGCCGACGTTCTGGTGACGCTGAAACCTCCGCCGACTGTTCTGTACGAAGTGCGACGTTCGATGCTCGACCGGCTGCTCGGCAGGACCTTTTTCATTCCCGCCTCCATAGGCTACGTGCTTTCCGACGATGCTGCCCGGCTGCTCGTCCCGGACATCACGGCGGAGATCGCTTCGCCGGATGCGAAAGATCTGGGGGGCCCGACGATCGACGTTCGCATCATTCCGGCGCATCTCAATACAGATGACGAGTTTGAAGAGGAAACCGTTCTCCGGGAACCAGATGAAGACGCAACTGTTCTTCGCCAGCACGGCGGTCGAAACAACGAAGACGACACGCTGATCATGCCGACGGACGAAGGGACACCGCACTAAATCGGATCTTTTGAACGAGGTACTAGGCGAGTGCTTCGAGCTCTGCCCGGGCGGCAACGAGAGCGGGCATGTCCTTGTCGGCATCCTTCCATATCTCAAAGAATTTTTCGTACTCGGCTTTGTCTTTCAACGCGCGAGCCTTTCCGAGATGGGCAAGCGGATAAAGAGACGAAAGCGGTGCCTCACCACGATTGTCCAGGATCTTGTCGAACTCATGCGCTGCTTCCCTATTCTTGTCGAGTTTTAAAAGTGCGAGGCCGCGAAGATACTGTGGGATGAACTCGCCGGCTTTCTCGAGGCGCTCCGTGATCTCAAGTTCCTCGACAGCCTCTTTCAGTTTGCCGGCCTGTAGCCAGAGTGCAGCTTTGATCGTCGGTGCCCAGAGGTGCTTGAGCAGCGTGTCTTTGGGCCTCGCCGCCAGTAACTCTTCAAGCAACGCCGAGGCTTCAGTTGACTGACCCGCGACTGCGAGGGCAAGTGCTACGGTAAGAACGACCATCTGCCCTTTTTCCAGGCTTAAGGCCTTGTTCGTTTGTGCTCGCAGTACTGATCGGAGGGTGGCATCGTCCTTCGCGGGCAATCCCGTACCGGAACTCCAAAACACTACGCGCACCGCCTGCTCCGCCGCATACTTGCCCGCAACTTCCAGAGCATTGGTGTGGGTTGCAAGGTCCACGGACCGGCGCGAAAAATCCTGTGCGGTACGCCATTGCCCATTGACCGCCGCCGCCCGGGCTTGTACATCGAACGCAAGATGTTCGTCGTCACGCCCGGCGAACCAGCGAAGATCTTTTTGGATCGCGTTTTGGTCGTTATCGATGAATGCGATCATCAGCGGGAAGAGATGGAAATAAGTGCCGTCCAATTTCCTCTCAAAAGCTAGCCGGCAGGTTTCTATGGCCTCTTCGTGGCGGCCGAGCGAAACCAGCGATTCCACCAGATTCATGTAGATCGTTGCGTAATTCGGATCGATCCGAATTCCCTCACGCGCGAATGCCACGGCCTTTTCTGATTGCCCGATCCGTTCCATCGAATCGGAAAGGCTGACGTACGACACGACGAAGTTGGGATACGTGTTTCGCCAAAGCTCGAGCGTGTCGATCGCTCGGTCCAGCTCACCATTAACGAAGTTGTGGAAGTAATAAGTTATCCGCAGTTTCTCGCTTTCGCTGACAGCCTCGCGGAGTTTGTATGCCTTTTCGGTCATTTCTGCCGCGAGATTCCATTGAAGGGTGTTTCTATACACAACAGCAAGTTCCGTGTAAGCGAGAGCAAAGTCAGGATCCAGTTCAAGCGCCTTTTTGTAAAACGGTATCGCTTCGAACTGGCGGCCGTTCACGATCTGCTCCCGGCCCAGAACAAATATCTTCAACGCCTCGAGGGACGACGTGGTTATCGATTCGCTCGGTACGTTGAATTTCTCAATGGAGCTTAGACTCTCCCCGAGCCTTTCGCGCAAGCCGGTCGCCGCCCGGGTAAGCGCGTTGAGAACCTCCTCGCGCGAATTCACCTGTTCGAACTCGCGTCCGAGGCTTTCATTATTACGCGCATTCACGGCCTCTAAGGTCAGCACGTAAATCTCACCAAATTTTGTTATCGACCCGGCAAGAAATGCCTTCAAGTTCTGCCGCATGCAGATCTCTTCACCCAACTCCCGGGTGACGCGTTCGCCAGGTTGTCTGCCCATGAGGCGAAGCGTTTGGGTAACCTTGGAGTCCGGCACGATATCAAGAAAGGGCGACTGGGCGAGCGAATACGCAAGAGCCATCTTGAGTGTTTGATCGAAAACCGCTTCGCCGGTCGTGTTTTCAAATTCGGTTATAAGGATCGAGTCGCGCGAGCGGGCTCCCGAACTGGTCGAAAAACTTGGAGCGCTGGTCTTTCCCGAATCGGCAGCCGGCCGGTTTGGCACCGCGGTTTGCTCAAGCTTTGCTTCCATTCGAAGCTCGTCGCGCATCTCCATAAGATCGACCAACAGGTCGCGGGTCGACTGATAACGCTGGTCGCGTTTCTTTTTCAGCGACTTTTGAACGATGCGCTGCAGTTCGCGCGGAAGATGCGGTGCCAGCGACGTGATGGGCTGCGGTTCGGTGCTGATGACGGCCGAAAGCGTGTCGGTCATTGTCTCACCGGTGAACGGGATCTTGCCGGTCAGCATTTCATACATCACGACGCCAAAACTGAAAACGTCGGAACGAGCATCGGTCGCTTTGCCGCGTGCTTGCTCCGGCGACATATAGGCGACAGTGCCCATTACGACGCCGGGGTTTGTTTTGACGAGCTTTTTAGTTTGTTCCTCACCTCCGGAATCGACCAATTCAGTAAGTTTGGCAAGACCAAAATCGAGCACCTTTACGTATCCGTCAGGGCGGACCATTATGTTTTCTGGCTTTATGTCTCGATGAACGATGCCCGCCTGATGCGCGGCTGATAGCGCTTCGGCGGTCTGTATGGAGATCGAAAGCGCGTCGTCGAACGTGAGGCGTTCTTTCATTCGATCGCGAAGCGTCTTGCCCTCGATGTACTCGGTCGAAATGTAATGCGAGCCTTCGTGTTCTCCGACCTCGTAAACGGTTATCAGGTTCGGGTGGTTGAGCGCCGAAGCAGCTTTCGCCTCTTGAATAAACCGGTTCAGCAAATCTTCGTCCTTGCTGTATTTTTCGTTTAGGAACTTGATCGCGACCTTGCGGCCGAGTTTGGTGTCGTCGGCCAGATACACCTCGCCCATGCCTCCCGACCCGATGAGTGAAAGGATCTGGTAGTGGCCAAAAGACGCCCTGGCTGTTTGTTGCGTGGACATAGGTAGGGAACCAGAATAAGGTACGCGTCACTCGAACCCTAGTCAAGCTTTAGATAAGATTTTCGCTGGAATAAAAAGGACCGCTCAAAAAGCGGTCCAATTTATTGAATTGTCAGGACTTTATTGCCCGATCCCGTAAATATATGGAGCGATGATCAGTGAAACGATCGACATCAGCTTGATCAGGATGTTCATCGATGGTCCCGATGTATCTTTGAATGGATCACCGACCGTGTCACCGGTGACCGATGCTTTGTGCGGTTCCGATCCTTTGTAGTACATCTCACCGTTGATCTCGACACCTTTCTCAAAGGATTTCTTCGCGTTGTCCCACGCACCGCCGGCGTTCGACTGGAAAATGCCCATCAGTACGCCGGAGACCGTTACGCCCGCAAGCAAGCCGCCGAGAACTTCGGGCCCAAATGTAAAGCCTACGATCACCGGTGTGATCAGGGCTATAGCACCGGGCAGCATCATTTCGCGGATCGATGCCTTTGTTGAAATAGCGACGCATTTTTCGTACTCAGGTTGTGCCGTGTAGTCCATGATGCCCGGAATTTCGCGGAACTGTCGGCGAACTTCCTGTACCATATCCATCGCGGCACGGCCGACCGCCTGAATGCAAAGAGCAGAAAAAATGAAAGGGATCATTCCGCCGACGAAAAGCCCGGCGAGCACGTTTGCTTTATAGATATCTATTCGATCGATGCCGGCGATTCCGACAAATGCGGCAAAAAGTGCCAATGCCGTGAGAGCCGCCGAAGCGATCGCGAATCCCTTTCCTGTCGCGGCGGTCGTATTGCCGACCGCGTCCAGGTTATCTGTACGCTCACGCACTTCAGGCGGCAGTTGGCTCATTTCTGCAATGCCGCCGGCGTTATCGGCGATCGGGCCAAAAGCATCGATCGCAAGCTGCATCGCCGTGGTCGCCATCATGCCGGCTGCGGCGATCGCCACACCGTAAAGACCTGCGAAATAGTACGAGGCCATGATGCCGCCTGCCAACGTGAGGATCGGGACGACCGTTGATTTCATGCCCACCGAGAGGCCGCCGATGATGTTGGTCGCGTGGCCGGTCGACGACTGCCTTACGATCGAAAGAACGGGCCCTTTGCCCATTGCCGTGAAGTATTCGGTAACGAAACTCATGATCGCCCCGACGACGGTTCCGACGACGATCGCAGCAAAAACGCCGTTTTTCGTGAATGAATGTGATCGCAGCATGATCTGCCCTTCGGGAAGGATCCACATCACAGCGAAGTAAGCGGCAATGACCGTCAGGATCATCGACGACCAATTCCCGAGATTGAGCGCGTTCTGAACACTCGATTTTTCGTCTTTTATTCGGACAAAAAATGTTCCGACGATCGAGAAGACAAGCCCGAGCCCGCAGATAACCATCGGCAAGAGTATCGGCGACATTCCACCGAAAGCGTCCTGGATCTTCACCTCTTGTCCGAGCACCATCGTCGCCAAAATGGTCGCGACGTACGAACCAAATAGATCGGCGCCCATGCCCGCTACGTCACCGACGTTGTCGCCGACGTTGTCGGCGATAGTTGCCGGGTTGCGAACGTCGTCTTCAGGAATTCCCGCCTCGACCTTGCCGACCAGATCGGCGCCGACGTCGGCTGCCTTTGTATAAATGCCGCCACCAACCCGTGAGAACAATGCGATCGACTCGGCTCCCAGCGAGAAGCCGGTCAACACCTCGATCGCTGTTTTCACCTGATTTGCGCCGAGTCCTGAAAAAACAGAAAGAAATACAATGAACAAACCGCCGAGGCCCAGAACCGCAAGGCCCGCGACGCCCAAACCCATGACCGTTCCGCCGGTAAACGAAACTTGCAGGGCCTTCTTTAGGCTCGATCGTGCCGCCTGTGTAGTCCGGACATTTGCCTTGGTCGCGACCTTCATGCCGATAAAGCCTGCAGTCGCTGAGAAAACTGCGCCGACAATAAAGGCGATCGCTATGATCCAACTTGAATGGATCTCGCGGCCGTTTACTTCATGGATCGTGCCGGAATACGCGAGCAAAGCGGCGGTGAACAAAACGAAGATGCTGAGCACCTTCCATTCCGCTTTCAGAAACGCCATTGCGCCGTCAGCAATATGGCCGGCAAGCACCTTCATGTTCTCGTCGCCGGCGTCCTGTTTGCTGACCCACGCAGATTTGATCGCCATTACGATCAATCCCAAGATCCCGAATGCGGGCGCCAAATAAATTACGTAATTGTTCATGTTGACTAATAAATACCGGGCAAATGCCCTATGATTCCAAAATTATTGATTATCCGGTAAGTGGAACAATTTAACAAATTCGGCGGAGCAGTTTGTATGGGTTAAAATCTGTTAATGCTGCAAATAAAGGTGAATTCAAAGGCCCGTGAGGAAATGATCGACATTACATCCGATGTCGAAAAGATCTTCAGCTCCAGTGAGGCGAGCGATGGCGTTTGCGTCGTATTTACTCAGCATACGACGTGCGGCCTGACGGTGAATGAGAATGCGGACCCTGACGTACAAAGCGATATGCTTGGGTTTTTGAACCGCCTTATCCCTCAGCAGGAGCCGCATTTTAAGCACGGCGAACAGAATTCGGACGCGCACATAAAGTCGTCGCTCGTCGGTTCGTCTGCGACCGTTCCCTTCGAAGATGGAAAACTGCTGCTCGGACGCTGGCAGGCTATCTATTTGTGTGAGTTCGATGGGCCGAGGGAGAGAACAGTGATATTAAAGTGCATTGGCAATTAGTAGGTCTGCTTGGTGTAGTTTCGTGTAATTTCGTGGTTGAAAAAAACCGGAACCACTAAATGGCACTAAATTACACGAACGACGTAATATGAGCGCTGGATATTCGGGAACGCCGCTGGGCAAGAAGCTCGGGATCAAACAAGGCACGGTAGTCGTTACGATCGATGCTCCGGAAAACTACGTCGATCTTTTGGGTCCGCTTCCAGAAGCCGTAAGAATAACCGATAAGCTTCAACCCGATGCCGACGTGATCCATATCTTCACAAACACGCGCGACGGCCTTTTTAAGGCAGTTTCAGAGGCGCGGCACCTGATCAAACAAAACGGCTCCATCTGGGTTTCGTGGTATAAAAAAGCTGCCAAACTGCCGACCGAAATTACTGAAGACACCGTCCGCGAGGCTGCTTTTCCGCTTGGGTTGGTCGATGTAAAGGTTTGCGCCGTAGACGAAAAATGGTCTGGCCTGAAATTGGTCATCCGCAAGGAAAATCGTATATAATTGCCGACACATTAAATCGCCCACACTCTTTAAGCTTCGAGGTTTTTTCCATGCCTTCTTACGACAAAAGAATCGATGCCTATATAGAAAAGTCTGCCGAATTTGCTCAACCTGTGATGATCTATTTGCGCGAGTTGGTCCATAAGGCGTGTCCCGAGGCAACTGAAACGCTGAAATGGAGCATGCCAAGCTTTGAATACAAAGGGCTGCTTTGCGGATTTGCGGCGTTTAAGCAGCATTGTACATTCGGTTTTTGGAAGCAGTCGCTGTTGGAAACCGACGCGTTTCCGAAAAACAGAACTGCGATGGGCAGTTTCGGAAGGATCACTTCGTTGAAAGATCTCCCGAGCGACAAAGTGATGATCGGGCTTATCCATCAGGCGATGGAGCTGAACGAGAAAGGCATCAAGGTTCCGAAGAAACCGGCTGCTCCGAAAAAAGATCTTGTCATCCCCGATGTTTTGAAGAAAGCGCTGTCGAAAAACAAGGCGGCGAAAACCACGTTCGAGAAATTTCCGTATAGCTGCAAAAAGGAATATATCGAATGGATCACCGAGGCGAAGACCGAACCCACGCGCGACAAGCGACTCGCCTCGACGATCGAATGGCTGTCAGAAGGTAAGCGTCGAAATTGGAAATACGAAAACTGTTAGTAACAGGGAGTAAATATGTTAGGAGTAAAACCATACATTTCTTTCACGGGAAATTGCCGCGAGGCGATAGATTTTTACAAGACCGCGCTCGGAGCGACGGAACTTTTCAGCCAGAAATGGGGCGAAACGCCGCATACGGTTCCCGGGTTCGAAGACAAGATAATGCACGCCACGATACAGGTCGGAGATACGCACCTGATGATGTGCGACTCGCCGGAAGAAGCGCCGACGACCGGAAATATCTCGCTCGCGATCGGCCTGGACGACAAAGGAAAGGCAAAAGAGTTTTTCGATAATTTATCAAATGGCGGCAAGGTGACCATGCCGCTCGATGAGACTTTTTGGGCCGACGCGTTCGGAATGTGCATCGACAAATTCGGCATCCACTGGATGGTGAACTGCGAAAAGCCGCAAAGCGATCACTCGAAAGCGACGGCTTGATATGACGTCGGCCAATGTCTATATCGGGACCAGCCTTGACGGATTTATCGCCCGGACAAACGGCGATTTCGGCTGGCTGATGAAGTTTGCGGATGCAAACGCCGTCGAATCTTACAATGAATTCATGGCGGGTATCGATGCGATCGTCATCGGACGAGGCACATTCGAAACCGTCCTGGGTTTTCCGACGTGGCCGTATGATAAGCCGGTTTTCGTCGTGAGCAAGACGCTCAACGAAGTGCCGGAAGAGCTCAAGAAAAAGGCGACTGTATTGTCGCTTGAGCCGTTGGATATATTGGCGCTCCTTTCAGACAAGGGTTTTAAAGCCGCCTATATCGACGGCGGTAAACTAATTCAAAGCTTTCTGGCTGCGGACCTGATCGATGATCTGATCATTGCAAAGGTGCCTGTCCTGATCGGCAGTGGAATTCCATTGTTCGGTTCTCTGGAAACGGATATCGCCTTCGAGCATGTACGAACGAGCACGTACCCGAATGGTTTGGTGAGAAGTTATTACAAGCGGGACCGGAACAATTGATCTAACACGATTTTTATATGACAGAACCG
>QHXS01000026.1 GCA_003223975.1 Acidobacteriota bacterium | reverse complement strand
CAAGGACGAGGCCATTGAACTTCGGATTGCCGCTCGTGCTGAACGTACCTGTAACTACTAAAATTCCGCCACCCTCTGTGTTGCCGCCCATACTACAATTGCCGTCGCAAAATGTGATCCCGGTGCCGCTATTGAAATCCCCAAAATTGGCCGGGTTCGTACCCGAGAATATCCGACCTGAATTCTCCGCCGCCTGCCGCAACCGTCTGATGAACGCATCCATTGCTGTTGTGCTCTGCTGCCAATCGGGAACGTCCGGGCCGACGATCTGCGGCGGCGGGTTGATCGTTCCGTTCGTATGGTTCGCCAAAACTGTCGCGAGGCTCGCCTGGTCCGAAACTGTGATAGACGCATTTGACTGTCCATCGATATTCATCTGTGCCGAGGTGCCTGTTGAAAAATGGGCATTTGGCCCGACCATCGCGATCGCCGACGACGAACTTGTGGCATTAAACAGGTCCCGCTGTATCACGGCCTCAAGTTGCTTCTTTGCATTTCCGGGGCGAGCAAAGCCGGTGATCTTAAGTTTTAGCCGGTATGGCTCGATAGGCAGCAGCTTGGCATACATAGGGGTGGAAGGCGCGTATTGAGGCACGAGCGTCGGAGCGGGCAAGGTCAATGTAAACTGATCATTGGTGGTGCACGGGTTCACCTGGCACAAAAAGATATTGTTTTTGCCCATTAAAGAAAAAACAAAGTCGATGTCGCTTGTGTTGCCATCATCCGTGTAAAGATTCGTACCGTTTATGGTGACGACCCTCGTGCTTCCCGCTATCGTGCCAAGGATGGACCGCGTAGCCGCGCGGGGCGCCGTCATACGGTAATTGATCCGGAAACGAAGATCGGACAATGCTGCGCCTGTGCCGGTACTGACTATACTGAAGCGGCCGAAGGGTGCGGCGTCGTCATTGGGGTGTGTTATGACCCTAGACGCCACCGGTTCGTACGAGATCGTGGTGGTGTTTGGCGACGTGCCGAATATGCGGCTCGTCGCGAAACTATATCCATCTGCCTGAAGAAACTCGCCGTCAACGCTGTAGGTCGTCGAGTTACCGGCATTGTCGGGATCGGTGATGTTTACCTTAAAGCCCGAATTGGTGCCCACGAGCACCTGCTGATCTGTGCCGACCGCTGTGTAGGTCAATTTCGCGGAAAGATCCGGATGGGTCGCCGCATACGAATATGGATTATTCTTAAAGTCGGCATCCTGATTATTTCGAAAAACATTGATCACCGCCTGCAGGCCGCTTTCCGCGGCATAATATGCCTTGGTTTCGGCGAGGACATCGGTTGAATTGCGCGAGTTATGGCCAACGGCGGAGAGGAGGAAAGCACAAGCCGTCACCAGCAAGATGCTGATGAAAATGACGGCTATCAGGGCAGCCCCCGATTCGTCAGAAAAGCCTTTCTTTTTCCTCATCGCGTTTCCCCCTATTAATATTGCCCGCGCATGTAGGGCGAGTTCCTAAGCGTTACGTCGGATTTCACTTTTACCGTCTGATTGGGCGGTTGACCGACCACATCAGGTAAAAAAACCGTTAGAGTTATCTCGACCCGGCCCGTATCCGCGGTCGGTGCAGGATTGGGCCCTGTTCTGATATTTCCCACGAAATCGTAATACCCGAATTCGACATCGCTTATACGATTAACAACGCCGGCTGTTAATCCGGCACCGCCATTCGCATTTCGGTCAAACCGCACAACGGACCCGGAAGTGGTGTCGAAATAGAACATCACGTCCTCGCCGCTGGAGGCAGCCTGGCCGTCGTCGTTATAAACGTTACTGCGAAAGCGAAGTTTCTTGTTGGTTGAATCCGCTAGGACTATCCCGTTCGTAGTCAGGCCAAAGCCCGAGTTACCGATCTCGCGCGTCAATACGTTCAACGCCGCCTGCGTAGAAGTGATCGCGTCGGTCTTGCTTGCCTGACGCGAACGCATGCTGAGCGCCGTCGAAAACGCGGCGATGCCTGCTCCCAAAATGATCACTGAGAGAGCGACCGAAATTATCATTTCGATCAATGTAAAACCCGATTGTGAATTCTTCCTTTTCACTTCTTTCTAATTCGAACGCACCCGCTGGAACGTGACCGACGTATCTAACTGCTGAAGCCACGCATCCCGTTCGGCTATGGTCGGCTTCGCTTCGATAGTTATCTCCTTCAGGTTCGTAGTCGCATCCGTTGTGCCTGAAGGTAAATTTGTGATCGTCACGAACAAGTCGAACTCGCGGCCGTCGGCGGAAAAAAACGGGCCGCCAACCGTGACCTGCGTCCGTGGGCACGCATTGAGTTCTGCGGATGTTAAACCGGAGGCGTTAGGGACGAACTTCAGGCTCCGCAAACGCTCCACCCGCTTCTGCATCACTGAAAGCGCCTGTTCGCGCAAATTCTCGCCGCGATTGATCCTGACAACATAAGAAAATACGGAGAGCGTACCGACCGCGAGCACGATCATTATCGTAGCCGCTACCAGGACCTCGGGCAGCGTGAAGCCGTCCGAGTTTTTGCACGTTAATTTGAGTCCCTTCGTTGCCATTTTCTCTTAATGATTCGAAACCGTAATATTGACGGTCACCGGAGAACCGCAGCCCGTAATGATGAAAGAGCCGCTGCCGAATGAACTGCTTCCATTTGCATAGGTGAATGTCACATTAAAGCTTCCGCTCGAGCCCAAGGGTGTCACGCTCGCCGGACTAAACGCCCAATTTGTCGGGCCGGCGGTCCTTGTAATGGAAATGGTTGCTCCGACTGAATTGGCGAACGTAACCGCGATCGTTTGCGGCCCGTTGTTTCCATAAGAAACCGAACCCGGTGCGACAACCGTACAAGGGGGCGGCGCCGGAGTTGCCGTCGGCGTTGCCGTCGGTGCGGGCGTGGCGGTCGGAGCGGGCGTCGCCGTTGGAACGGGTGTCGCAGTCGGAACCGGCGTCGCCGTTGGAACCGGCGTTGCCGTCGGAACCGGTGTTGCCGTCGGGCTCGGCGGAGGCGTTGGCGTTGCCGGCGGAGCGGGCGACGGTGCCACTACCGGAACCGTATTTGGCCCGGAGCCGATGCTCGAAAGTAAAGTGTTTATAAGATCAGTAACCCCAACTGGGGAAACCGCAGGTATACCAAATGCCGGAACGGCCGCATCGCCTGCCAGCAAATTCGCTGTGCCGGAAGCGGTTACGAGAACAATAGTTGAGTTGGCCGCCGTTCGTCCGCCCGCGCAAGTACCATTGCAAACAAGAAATGCAGGGGCGACCGGCGCGTTATTCGCTCCGAGGCTGATCGGTTCGCCACGCTGGTTAAATATCACGGATGCAGGCATGTTTGCCGATGACGGCCCGGTCAGATACTGGATAGTGATATTTTCGGTTGAGAAATTTGTAACTATTGGATCGACGGTTTCAACCTTGCCATCGCTGTTGCGATCGGTCGTCATTACGAACGATGTGTTGCCAACGCTTACGAATGCGTACAGGTCGGTGCCCGTGTTCGTCGGCCGACGCTTAACAGAATCGAACCGGGCGCGCTCGAACGCATTTTTTAATCCCCAGGCAATGTTTTGCCGTTTGAAGATCTCGTTGGCATTCCCGCGCTGCATAAGCGCCATACCAGCGACGACCACGATGATGCCGATAACCACAAGCAGCTCGACGAGAGTCCAGCCCTTTTGGTTTTTAAGCTTTCGGCGTATCTTTCCCATTTTCGGTAACAACGAGTATATTCCCGAATTAAACCTCAATACCGGGATGCATTACGCTAAAAACTGACCGTTAAAGATCAAACAGCAGTTTAATGTCCGATGCGGCCTGCCAGTTCGAACATCGGGCTGTACAAAGCCGCGACGATAAACCCTACAAAAAGGCCGACCGGAACGATCGCAAAATTCTGGAACCAAAACAGCACACGCTGCAGTTCGCGCTCAGCACGAACTTCGACAACCTTTGCGTAATTATGGAACGTGCCCTGCATATCGGCCGTCTGCTCAAACGTCAGCAGGACGCCGTTAAATTCCTTGCCCATCAAAAACGGGTACGGCATAAACAACTTGTGCAGATCGGTCGATTCGGTCATGAACCGGTGCCTGACGTGCATCAACATTGAAGCGTACTCCGGATTTTCCGACGTTTCGGCCGCGACCGCGAAACGCTCGGACATTGAAGGAATACCGGACGAAAGCATCGCCAGCGTTCGAAGCGTCTGCGCCGAATAGTAATGACGGAAAAACGACCCAAAAACGGGCACCCGCAGCGACCAAACCTTCAATGCATCGCTGCCTTCACGCGTTCGGGTCCAGCGAACGAACATGATCGCGCCGAGGACCACAAGTATTACCGTCGCGATGCCCCACCAACTTGTCAGAAAATCGGAGCCGCTGATCATTATTCGTGTGATGAAAGGTAATTTCTGATCGTCGCCCGTGAGCAGGGAAGTGTAAAGGTCGACCATTTTCGGCATCACGAAGTATTCCACTATCCCGACGGCGAAGATACAAAAAACGACTACTGCGACCGGATACATCATCGCCGATTTGATACTTGAACGAATGGCGTCGGATTTCTTTTGCGCTTCGGCGAAACGATGCAGGGTCAGCAGAAATGCACTCTTGCTTGTGCCGCTGTCCAGATCGGCGGCGCTTCCGACCTCTTCACCGATCCGGAGAGCACAAATAAATGTTATCGGGAAGAGCGGTTCGCCGGTGTGGTCGCGCTGTGCCGCGAAAGCTTCGGAAAGCGAGCGGCCATTGATCACAAGATCGCCGGCATCGAGCAATGCGTCCTGCAAGACCGTATTCGTCTGGGCATACGCAAGGAGGCGGCAGATCTGGGTCGGGCTTTGGCCGACCTCCATCAGGTCGCCAAACTGTTCCGCAAGAGATGCGAATTCACTACCGGTCGGCTTTCGATTCTTTTTTCGAATGCCTCGCCGCGGCGTTATCGTTTGGACGTGTATGCCGGCGCGTTCAAGCTCGTTCTCCGCAAGAGCCGAATCAGTCGTCTGGACAAAACCTTTAACAACGTTTCCGAGCGAATCTTCGCCGACAAAGTTAAAACCGTTTTCCGAATGGTTCACATCTATCGACCCAACGCCGGTATCGTCAAGAACTCGCGGATCGTAGCCGCGAGTAACCTGCGCTGGCGAGCCCGCTGCGGCACCATATGCTTTGTCAACTTCATTCATATCTTTAAGCCAAGAGGCCGCTAACCTACTACCTCACCCTCGATGATGTCATCGTGGATCTGGATATTGTCCTGCGAAATGCTGGGAACGCCGTTTCCGCTTTCGAACATCTGGTTCGAGTATTGCCGGCGGCTTTCAACAAGACCGAGGACGGCTGCTACTTCCATCTCCGACGTGATGCCGGCATGCACTTTTTCGCGGGCCACTTCTTTCATCGGGATCAGGTAGCCGGCCTGCGTCGCACGAATAACTACATCGCGTGCGGTAAGGTTGCGGTTTTCCACCCATTCCTTTACTTCTTCGTTGAAGTAAAGCAGTTCGGCCATCGCGGTGCGGCCGCGCGTACCTTTGTTGAAGCACTCCGAGCAGCCTACCGCCTTATAGACCGGAACGTCGTAGACCTCCGAGGGATGCTCGTCTATTACCTTGCATTTTTCGCAAAGCTTTTTGATCAGCGACTGCGCAAGGATCAGGTTCATGCCGGTCGAAAGATTCTCGCGCGGGAGTCCGAGCTGGAACATTCGCGAAAGAGTGTCTTCTACATTCGCCGCGTGGAAAGTCGACAGTACCAAGTGGCCCGTAAGCGCCGCATTTATGGCGACCGTGGCGTGTTCGCCGGACCGGAGCTCGCCGATGCCGATGATGTCCGGATCGGCACGCAGGCAGGAATAAAATGCATCCCACCAGGTGAACGGAGTATTCGGCCGAAGGCTCATCTGCGTTCGATGCGGAGAACGGATCTCGATGGGCTCGCCGATCTCGATGATCTTGTGCGTGTCCGGTTCCTCGAGGGCGGCGTAGATGGACTCGAGCGTGTTCGTCTTGCCGGATCCGGTCGCACCGGTAACGATCAGGATTCCGCGCTTTTGCGAATATGCCGCCTTGAGATCCGCGATCTGCTGGGGCAGGAAACCGACCTCGCCGATATCGCGGATCGGCTTTAACTGCGAACGCAGGACGATCGACGGCGAATACAGGGTCGGCTGCGACACGAACCGAAGCTCGACCTCGGCGGTACGGCCGTCGCGCAGCGCACGGACCTTTACGGTCGAGTCGATATCCTTGAATTTCATCTGGGTGGCGTCTTTGCCCGAAAGCTCGGCCATACCCATTGAAAGCTGCTTGATCTTTACGAAAGGAATATTGTCCCAACGCACGAACATTTCGCTGTCATAGCGAAATCGAATTCGGCCCGTGGGCTGGCCCGCCTCGATATGCATATCGCTCGAGCCGGAACGCAGGAATTCCATTAGGATCAAGCGGATGAATTCGAGCGTGGTAAGCTCGGCCTCGTTTCGCTTGATATTTTGCTCGTATTCGGTGACGTCCGTAAGGTCGATCCACTCTTCGGCCTCGTTCTGAAAATCGGCATCGGACGCAGCACGCACAGCTTGGGCCTGTTCCTCGGTGAAAAGGTTCTTTCCTTCCCCCCAAACTTTCGTCTTTTGCGACTGCCTTTTTTGCTGATGTTCGAGGACCAGCGACTGCGCACGCGCATCGTAGATATGCGAGTGCATATACTCGAAAAATGCCTCGTCCAGGGTTATGAACTTGACATGGAACGGGCTGACACGCAGAGCATGGACCACACCGTTCCGATGGTCCGAATTATTTATTTGGACAAGCCCGACCTCGTAATAGAGCGAATCGTACGCGCCATGCCACGCGTTAAGCACGATCGCCTCATACCGGCTGGACGAATCTTTGTTGAGATAATGCGAGAAAGGCTGAGCACTGCTGACGCTGAAGCGCTTTTCAGGACTTTGGACAGCGATCGCAGTTTCCTCGCTGGACGCGTTGGTCACCGCTTCGTCCTGCCGTAACCACGTGTCTACAAGCTCGTCTTCAACGAACTTAATGGCCCTATTATCGATGCGATCTTCTGACCCCATAGCCTTGTTCTAAAGCAATTCAATGTATGACGTTTCAAATATCAGTTTTTGCTGAAAAATACAAACTTTTTTTCGACTAATGATCTGTTACGTTCTTTTTCTTGTTGATCTTATCCGCCTCGTCGCTACGTTTCCTCATATCCACCGTGGTTGACGGCGGGTCTGTCGTCGCACCCGGGACCACAACTGGCGTAACCTCCTCACCATACCGGAGAACCGAAGCTGTGATAGCAAAATAGAGCCGATTTATCTGCGTGTCCCTAATTCTACGTTTGAAAAGTTGACCGATAATGGGAATGTCGCCCAGCCCGGGCGTCTTGATAACGTCTTTTCGGTCCTGGTCCACGGTAAAACCGCCGAGGATCGCAGTTTTGTCCTTACCCAGCAATAGCTGCGTCTGAAGCGATCGCTGGCTTATCCCCGGGACTCCCTGTGTTGTGACCGTAGTATCGACCGAGTTTGCGGTCATGTTTATCTCCAGCGTTACCGCTACCGGATTACCGTCTTCGTCGTCAACAACATAAGGGGTGACCGAAAGGTTGTTCGCTGCGTTTACAAACGTGACGCTGCCCGCACCGCCCAGCGTCCCATCAATCACGATCGGGATCGCCGGTCCGACATCCAGTCGTGTGCAAAGTCCGTCTAACACCGTTGCAAATGGTCTTGCTTTGATCGAGATCGCACCATTCTGTTGGAACAGGTTAGCCTGGACATTAAAGTCAAACGTGCCGAGAATCGTCGAGAAATCGAATATTGTTCCGACAGCCCCAAGCGTGTGGCCGAAGATCCCGCCGTTAACGGGGCGGGTGTCGGCAGTTCCGCTGGTGATCGTGGTCTGCACGCCTATGTCTTTCAGCTGCGTTTCATTCGCCGTGTAGATCAACGCCTTCACAACAACTTGAAACGGGGGCCGGTCTGCCCGGTCCACGATCTCTTTTACGAGGGCGTGTTCTTCCTCGGTCGCCCTGATCACCAGGATATTTCGGCCTGGGATCTGGGTTACCGAGCGGTTCGTCCTCAACTCTTCAACCTCCTGCCCGCCGTTCTGGCCACCCCCATTATTATTCCTGGATTGTATCCCTAGGATCTTTTCGATCTCCATCACCAATTGATCGAACCGCGAGCTGCCTTGCTGGCCGGCAGTTTCGCCCGACTGCGAACCGCCGCCACTGCTGCCGCCGCCTCCTCCGCTGGAAGCAGTACCGCTGCTGCCGGCTGAACCGCCACAGCCGCCGCCGCCGCCGCCGTTTTGGCCGCCGGTGCTGCGGTTCGCCAGGTCGACAGTACCCCCCGAAGTTCGCTGTAAAAATTTAAGTTTGAGAAACTTTGTCGTAACGACCCCACTATCCTGGAGCGAATGCACTAGGCTGTTTTGCACCAATTCGATCGTATTCGAATCGATGCACCGAGCGCGAACGCCTGAGATAAACAACTGCGAGCGAAGAAGGACATTCCACGGAATGCTGCCGGCTTTTACATTCAACGGCATCTTGCCGATATTTGGCCCGAGTATGAAATTGACCCCGAAGCGCGTGTGGAGTTGATCCAACAGGTCTTCAAGTGTTAATTCAACCGTCTGCGAAAACCGGATAGGCGAGCCTACAAAACCTGCATCGCAGTAGCCCTGTTGCTGAGGAACCGCGCCTGCCGGCGTTGGGTTCATCGGTTTCAAAAGATCGGCCGAGAAGGACGTTTTTGCTCCGATCAGGGTGGGCAATTCTGCTTTCTTTGAATCGGCTTCGACATTCGGCGATGCATAAGATGCGATCGTTGTTCCGACGCTCGGGCCGTGATTCAAACTGGAAATTACGTCAGTGAACGACTGCGCAACGGCCGGCGAATCGATCGGTGTATGCGGAAACGCAGCGGTCGAAAGCTCGGCGCGATTCGAGATCATGACCGGCATCGGTTTATCGGCGGCCGCGAACGTCTGCACTGAAGACGCTGGGTTATTTTTTGGCTCGATCGCCGCAGTCCGTGTGTCTAAAGTTGATATGCTCCTCTCATCAGACGCGGCCGGTAAGACCGAGTCGTACAGAAAATGGGAGGCCGTTGACATCGTTGGCCCAGGCGATATCGCCGCAGTTTGTGAATCTATACTAGAAATACCTCTCCCGTCCGCGGATGCGCTCGGTACGGACGAGTCGAGAAAATGCGAGGCTGCGGAAAGTGTTGCCTCTGGCGACATCGCCGCAGTTTGTGAATCTATACTAGATATACCTCTCTCATCCGAGGAGGCCTTCGGTACGAGCGACTCGAACAGAAAATGCGACGCGGCAGAAAAAGTCGGTGTCGTCTCAATTTCATGCGCGCGTGGATCTAAGGCCAACGGGTTTCTTTCTTCGGACGAAAGCGCTGGTACGAAAGCGTCAAACATCGAATGAGCCGGAGAACTAAATGAGGTCGCCTCGGCAATAACCGGTGAAGATATCAGCGACGTTTTAAGGAATGATGGTTCGTTTATCGCAACCGCCTGAGTTGACACCGCAGCACTCTGGTTCGATTCAATTGCAAGTGTCCGCGAG
>QHXS01000025.1 GCA_003223975.1 Acidobacteriota bacterium | reverse complement strand
AGTTACCTTTGGTCTCACGCACCTGAATTCGGACTGGACGCCGAAATGATCAAACAAAACGGCGTGCATCTTCACGTACCTGCCGGTGCAATTCCAAAGGACGGGCCAAGCGCCGGTGTCACGATGGCGACGGCACTTGCCTCGCTTTATACCGGCCGGAAAGTCCGACACGACACTTCAATGACCGGCGAGATCACGCTTTCCGGACTGGTTTTTCCTGTCGGCGGGATAAAAGAGAAAGTGTTGGCCGCACATCGTGCAGGAATTCGGCGGATCATTCTTCCTGCACAGAACGAGAACGATGTCGAAGAAATTCCGGAGGACGTTCGACGCGAGCTCGAGATAATTCCGGCAACGCGCGTCAGCGACGTTTTGAAGGCTGCGCTAGAATCCGAGGTCTCGACTCCGCGCACCGATTTCATTTTGCCGAACCTGGAACCGACGAACAGCGATTCGCAATCGGAGCCGCTTATCGCGAAGGAAAATGCCAAATAACACTCGGATTTTTTGAGTGGTTACATGTTAAGATAACCAGACCCAACCCGGACTTCAATACATTAAAAAATGATCGGTTGAGGATCGCCCTTGATGATTTCCACACTCCCAAAGGTCAGAAGCTTGGTCCTAGTGACAGCCATCTCGGCTGTCGTTCTTTTCGTTTACAGCCTGTGCGAGACGACTCAGTTCGCCCGCGAACGTGTAATTTCGGGCTATTTGAAAAAGGAGTTTTCAAAAAACGATTCGATCACGCGAGCCATCAGAGACAAATCAAGAACGTTTTACCAGGTTCACGTCGAAAACGCCGAGGATAAGAAACGCGTCAGGCGTCTCGGCCGGGTTGTTGCAGACCAAGGCGACTCTGTTTTAATTTCTGCCAGAGAAAAGGTGGCGTTGCCTGAAGATGCCGAAAAGTTGGAAACGACCATCAGTCTGCCGGGCAAAGAATTCGACCCGATTTCGCAACCGCCCTATAGCACTGTGCCTTCGGGACTTGAGCGCGCTTCACAGGGTGATGGCTATTACATTGTGCAGTTCGGCATGACCGCTACAGACGAGCTTCTGGACAGTCTGAAAGCAACGGGCGTTGAGATCCTGCAATATGTTCCGCACCAGGCCTTTTTCGTGTACGGTAGCGGCGAGGCGATTGCTCGAGCCGCAACTCATTCGCGAGTTCGATGGGTCGGAAGCTTTTTACCCGAATACAAAATATCGGCGGCCGTGGACGAGCAGTTGAATTCTGCCCGGAAAAGCCAGGTCCCTGCCAGAGGTATCACGCCGCTGGAACTTACCGGCAGATCCCGCTCGGTTTTTGACGTGTCGGTCTTTGATCGTGCAGACCTCAAGGACGTTGCGAGTCGGATCTCCGCTTTGGGCGGGAACGTTAGGGACGAGATCGAGCTTCCGGAAAACTTTTTTGACATCATTCGAGTGGAAATCGATATTGCGTCCGCGGAATCGATCGCGGCCATTCCCGACGTGATCCGTATCGATAGCTGGTCAAGGCCGGTTGCGGAGGACGAGCGTGCAGCGCAGATCGTTGCGGGCAACTATAGTTCGACCACTGCGATTTCGCCGCCCGGTTACGACCCGCTAACGCAATTCGGTGTGAACGGGCAGAACGTTACTGTTGCAGTGGTCGACGACGGAGTGGGTATCCCGGGTGACGGCGGGTTTTACGTGACTGCCAGCAATGCTGTGAATGGTCCTTTACGCGGAGCTACGTCGGGAGCCCAGGGCCACGGGCATCTGCAGGCGTCGATCATCGCCGGGGACGCCCCTTTCTCGGTTCTCGATCCCACGGGCTACAACTATGGCCTGGGCATCGCGCCGAAATCCAACATCGTCAACATCCCATTCCTGCGTGCGGGTTACACCGGAACAGAAGCAACTACCGCAAACGACGCCGTTATCACGGCCGGGCCAAACGCCGTGCCGGGCTTCATAAGCAACAACAGTTGGGGTAATGGCACGAACGGAAACGTTTATGACTCTTACGCAGCGCAGTTCGATGGATTTGTTCGCGATGCATCTACCGCTGCATCTATTGATCCGCTATTGATGGTCTTCTCAGCCGGTAATTCCGGAGCCAGCGGCTTAACTCGTCCGAAGGTCGCGAAGAACCTTATCGCCGTGGCCAGTCTGGAAAATCTGCGAACGGAATTGGACTCGAGTGCAAATAATATTGATGACCTCAGTAGTTTTTCGAGCTTAGGACCTGCGTCGGGCGGCCGCATCAAACCTGATATCGCGGCTCCCGGCCAGGCGATCACGGGCGGTAGGTCCGGTACGGACGCGCTGTTCGGCAATATCGATGCTGCTCATCGATGGAGCAGCGGAACGTCGCACGCGTCGCCTCAGGTAGCAGGTGCCGCGGCCTTATTCACGCAGTTCTGGAAAAACGGGCATGCCGGCGCGAACCCGAGCCCCGCACTCGTTAAAGCAGCACTTATTAACGGAGCGCGCGACGCTAACGGCGTCGGGACCGCCGCGGCAGTTCCAAACGGTAGTGAGGGATGGGGCCGTGTTTACTTGAAGGGTATGCTGAACACTGGTGCAGCGATCAGTTATGTCAACGAATCCTCGACGCTATTCGGTACCGGAGCGTTTCGCGATTTTTCGGGAACCGTTGCGGATATTTCGCGTCCGGTTCGCGTTTCCCTGGTTTGGACCGATCCGCCGGCTGTTTCTGACCCGGCGCTGGTCAACAACCTAGACCTCGAGGTTACGGTCGGAGGAAATACATATAAAGGCAACGTTCTTTCCGGCGGACTCTCAGCGACGGGGGGCTCGGCCGATTCGATCAACAACGTCGAAAATGTTTTCCTCCCTGCAGGCTTGACCGGGCTGATCACGGTTCGCGTCAAGGCGACTGCGATAAACGGTAACGGCGTTCTGGGCAACGGCGATGCAACCGATCAGCATTTTGCATTGGTCGTTTTTAACGCGAATGTGTCGCTGGCTTCTTCGCCAAATCTATCGATGAATTCGCCGGTCGTGATCACAGGCAATTCAGTGATCGAGCCGAACGAATGCAACTCGGTAAATATTTCGCTTGTAAATTCAGGTGATGTTCAGGCGACAACCGTAAGCGCAGCGCTGACGAGTACAACGCCCGGAGTGACCATCATGCCGTTGATCAATCCGTATCCGAATATCGGCGCAAATGGCGACACCCAGATAAGCCTTGCACCATTTCAGATCTCGACGGCCGCTTCGGTTGCATGCCTGACCAATATCGATCTGACGCTCACTGTTATTTATTCAGGCGTCGGGTCGCCGCAAGCTTTTAACTTTACCCTTCCGGTCGGGACCTTTGCAGATCCGATGTACGGTTTTTCATCCAGTGGAGGGGGTTCGATATCGGCGACCGGCAGCGTTGTTTCGGGCAGCGCCGTGGATGACGCGCTTTTGAACTTTACGGCACCATTTAACTTCTCGATCTACGGAACAAGCGTTTCCGCAGGGTCGACTATGCAACTCAGTACAAATGGATTCGTGGTTGCCGGGACAGGTGCGTCAAGTTCTGGTTCAGACAATGAGGCCTTGCCATCCTCGAATTCCGCAACCTTCCCGGCGAGCGTGCCCATTTTATTCCCATACTGGGACGACCTCGACATGCGGCCCTCCGTAACCAGCAGCGGCGGTATTTTTACCGAAGTTACTGGCAGCATCGGATCGCGTGTGCTGAAGGTCGAATGGCGCGCACGGCATTTCGTCACAGGGCAGACGGTCGGTTCACGAGACACGAATTTTGCTGTATACCTTCATGAGAACTCAAGTCAATTTGAATTCGTTTACGCGCAAACCGGAGCAGGCGCTAATGCTTCCGGAGCATCAGCGACCGTTGGAGTCCAATCTGCCACTTCAGGAACGCTTTTCACGCAGTTTTCGTCGAACACATCATCCCTTTCCACCGGCTTGCAATTGAGTGCTACGCAAACACCTGCCGCGTGTTCTGCGGGAGCAGGCCCGTGTTTCGCTACCGCCGCAAACGTGTCGGTTTCGGGCAGGGCTTTAAATTCGATTGGCCGAGGCATCGGCAACGCGATCGTGACCATATCCTCACCGGACGGCTCCCATCGTTCGGCTCGGACAAGTTCATTCGGCTATTTTCGTTTCGACGATGTCGAAGCCGGCCGATCGTACGTCATTGAGGTTTCGAGCAAACGGTACAGGTTCGCACCGCGAGTGCTCGAGATCTCCGAGAATATTGACGGCCTTGATTTCGTTGCTGAAAACTGACAGACTCAAATTGCCCATCTTCTCCCGAACAAGCTTGATCTGATTTTTTTTCGAAAATCCTTGTTTTCCCTTAATTTCCAGTAGAGAAATGAGTTGGAAACATTGTATGCTTAGAGGTTAGACGTCTGTCGGGCGGCAGCCACCGTGGGAAGCGCGGGTTACGGCGATAACCGACGAGCAAGCTCACTCCGTTCGATACGATTCTAAGGAAAAATTCCAGCACTTAAGTTTCAACAATGGCATTAAAATCTTTATTTAGTTTGTTTTCCAGCGATCTGGCGATCGATCTGGGCACCGCAAATACGCTTGTTTATGCGAAGGGCCGGGGCATCGTCGTCAGCGAACCATCGATCGTAGCGATCAACAAAGTGACTAACCAGGTCGAGGCCGTCGGGCGCGATGCGAAAGAAATGCTTGGCCGTACCCCTGGCAATATCGTGGCAATTCGTCCGATGAAGGACGGTGTGATCGCGAATTTCGAGGTTACGGAAAAAATGCTTCAGCATTTTATCCGCAAGGCTCACAATGGCAAATCATGGGTTCGCCCGCGCGTCGTGATCGGGATTCCTTCCGAGATAACGCAGGTCGAACGCCGAGCGGTCGAAGATTCGGCTTATCGCGCCAAGGCGTCAGAAGTTTATTTGGTCGAAGAAGCGATGGCGGCAGCGATCGGTGCCGGATTGCCTATCACCGAACCTCACGGCAACATGGTCGTCGATATCGGCGGCGGTACCACAGACATTGCCGTGATCTCACTTTCCGGAATCGTGTATTCACGAGCGGTCCGAGTGGCCGGCAACGAAATGGACGAATCCATAACGCAATATATCAAGCGTAAATACAATCTCCTGATCGGCGAAAGGACGGCCGAGGCGATCAAGATCGCATTAGGAAGCGCGTTTCCTCTGGATGAACCGCTTTCAATGGACGTGCGTGGCCGGAACCTTATCGAAGGCATACCGAAGACGATCACAATGACCGACGAAGAGGTTAGGGAAGCCCTTTCGGATTCAGTCTCAACGATCATCAACGCCGTTCGCGTCGCTCTTGAACGCACGCCTCCCGAGCTGTCTGCCGACATCGTGGAACGCGGCATCGTTCTTACCGGCGGCGGAGCTCTCCTAAAGAATTTGGACAGAAGGTTGATGATCGAGACCGGGTTGCCGGTCGTGATCGCCGACGATCCGCTGTCATCGGTCGTGCTTGGCACGGGCAAAATGCTCTCCGATATCGAACTCCTCAAACGCGTTAAGTGGGACAATTCATTAATGACAGGGAACTAGGTAGTCCAGTGTCCAAGGTCCAAACCCAAAGTCGAAATGCAGGATGAGCTTGGACTTTAGACCTTAGATTTTGGACAGGTTGGAATGGTTGAGCGTAGTCAAAAGGAAGTTTGGAGGCTAACGCCTTGGCTGGTGATCCTCCTGCTTTTGGCAAATTTCGTGTTAATGGCGTTCGATGCCCGCGAGATCGGCAGCGGCCGGCGCGTCATAAGGGTCTGGGGACAAACGGGCGCCGATTTCGTACAGTCGCCGGTTACGACGCTCACAACATCGCTTACGAATTATTTCGGTTCCATCGCCAATCTTCGTTCTGCACAGACCGAGAACGACGACCTCAAACAAAAGGTTCAGGAACTTCAGATCGAGATCAAGGGCAAAGAAGAATTGACCGCGGAAAACGACCGGCTCAAAGCCCTTCTCGACCTTAAAGATAAAAGCAAGATCAGCGTTTTGCCGGCTCGGATCATTGGCCGCGACCCATCTATCTGGTTCGATTCGTCGATCATCAACAAGGGCAGTCTAAATGGCGTAAAGCTAAACATGCCGGTCGTAACCAACGGCGGTTTGGTCGGGCGCATTACGGCTGTCGGGCCGCTGACTTCACAGGTCGATCTGATAACACGAGACAAATCCGGCGTTGGCGGCGTCGTGGGCGAGATAACCAACTCGAATGCGTTGGGAGTAGTTTCGGGAACCAGTAAGCGTGACCTGATTGAAATGCGTTACGTTTCCGGAAGTGTGGAAGTAAAACCGGGAGAAATGGTCTATACGACTGGCCAGGACGGCATATATCCAGCGGGATTGCGAATTGGAGAGATCGTGGACGTCATTACCGGTACGGCAACGACTCCACATCGCATTTTTATTCGTCCTGCTGCTGGGCTGGACTCAATGCGCGAGGTCGCAGTTCTCTTGTACGAACCTCCTGTGAAATCAGAATTCGAACAGAAGCTGCCAAACGCGACCAAGACCGATAAGAAATAAACGTCTGAATGGATAATCTGAAGCTGACAATTGCGTTGATCCTTTCAGTGTTTCTGCAGTGGACGCTGCGAAACGTCGCGGAACCGCTCGCGTATGTCGACCTGCCGCTCATTATCATCGTTTACGCAGCGCTTCAACGGGACGCCCTCAAAGCAGTGCTCTTCGGGGCGATCGCAGGACTCGCAATCGACGCATTAAGCGGCGGCTTGCTGGGTGCCAACGGATTCTCGAAAACTCTTATCGCATTTATAGTTAGCGAGATCGCAAGACGTGTCTACATGGACAACCTTTTGCTTCGCATCCCCGTCATAGCGGGAGCATCTTTGCTTGACGATGTTGTGTATTACGGATTGCATCGACTCCTCGGCCAGGAGCCGAGCGTCCCAGTCGTGGTAACCATTTCCTATACATTGATCGGAACAACGATCGCCGGTACTTTGATCTATTTTCTGCTCGACCTTTCAATGGCACAAAGGTCGCGAAAACCGCGCCGCGAAATGTTTCCAACGCGTCGGCAGACTCGGAGACGCAACCCGATCAGGCTGAGTAAGTAATGAAACTCAACGAACATAGTCAGAATCTCGGCGGTCGGATCATCACGATCCAGGTAGTAGCTTTCGTCCTGCTAGCTATTTTAGGCGCGAGGCTATATTACCTTCAGGTCGTGCGAGGCGATTACTTCAGCGAACGGGCAGAGAATCAAAGGATAAGGCTGATTCCGATCCCGGCGCCGCGCGGTGCCATATTCGACCGAAACGGCAAGATATTGGTGGATTCGCGACCGACATTCAATGTCGTACTTTCAAATGAGCCAATAAAGGGAATTGAGGTTGACGATCGTGTGGATGAATATGCAAAAGGGCTGAGCCTTGAACCCTTGTACGTTCGCGAACGCCTCGTTTCGATCAAGAAGCAAAACGATTTCGAGACGCTGGTCCTGAAAGACAACGCGTCGATGCAAGACATTGCGTGGGTGGAATCGCATTTGCTCGAATTTCCCGAACTGCGCGTCGAGCTGCAGCCTCAACGCTTCTATCCTCATGGAACGAGCATGGCTCACGTTCTCGGGTACGTAGGCGAGATCAGTCCGAAACAGTTGGAGTCAGACGAGTACAGACAGAAAGGATTCCGTCCCGGCGACATAATTGGAAAAGGCGGCCTTGAGCAGTACTACGACGAATTTTTGCGCGGAACGCCGGGCTACCGAAAGGTGATCGTCGACAGTCGGGGACGTGTTCAGAGCGAGATCGGCAAGGTCGAGCCACAGTCCGGGCAAGACCTTATTACGACGATCGACCTTGACCTGCAGAACGCCGCAGAGCAGCAACTTGCTGCGACCCCGACAAAGCGCGGAACGATAATTTCGATGGATCCGAACAACGGCGAGATGCTGGCAATGGCCTCGCTTCCATCCTTCGATCCGAATATATTCGTCCAAGGCAGCAAGACCAAGGAAGGCCGTAAACAGATCGCCGCGTATTGGCAAGATCCGCAGCGGCCGCTGTATAACCGTGCGATACAGGGCAGATATCCGCCGGGCTCCACCTGGAAGATCCCTGAGTCGGTAGCCGGATTGGAGCAGGGCGCTATTACCGTTGCACATTCGAACCTTGCATGCGGCGGCGGCATTCAGGTCGGAAACAAATTCACGCGCTGCATGGGCAATCACGGAAGTCCAAGGCTTGATGCCGCAATAACGCATTCGTGTGATGGTTACTATTACCGGCTGGCGCTGAAACTCGGGATCGAAGGCATCACCGAAATGGTCGAACAATTCGATTACGACAAAGTTTCCGGTATCGACTTGCCAAACGAGAAGATCAGCCAAACGCCTAAAAGCTGGAGGCCGATCGTCGAAAAGCGAGAAGGCAAATGGAGCGATATTCGAACGGTCTATTCGGGGATCGGACAGGATACCGTCGTGATCACCCCTATCTCGCATCTGAGGGCAATCGCGAGCGTCGGTGTTCACGGGCAGATGTATGTTCCGCATTTCATGAAGGAATTCAAGTCGGTAAGTCCGGTCGGAGAAGAGGGCGACCCCAATTACATTCCAGGACGACAGGGCTTTACGTTCCAACATCCTGAAGCAAAACTGATCCCGATGACGGCAGAGCAGAACGAAATGATCGTAAGGGGCATGTGGGGTGTGGTTAACGGCGGTGGAACCGCTGCCGCGATCCGTATTCCCGGATTTGATATCGCCGGCAAGACCGGAACCGCTCAGGTCGCCGAATTGGGCAAAGACGTCGGCGGCAAGAAAGACCACGCGTGGTTTGTCAGTTTCGCTCCTGCGAATAAGCCCGAGATCGCCGTGCTCGCGTTGGTCGAAAACGTAGGTTTCGGCGGCAGCTTTGCGGCGCCGGCGGTAAAGGGTGTTTACGAGGCGTATCTTGCGAAAAAAGGAATTCAGCCACAAGCCGACACAGACGAGGGGGCGAAACAGTAGAGTGAACTAGTTCAAAGATGGTAGCGATCATCGAAAAACGTGAGATCCGGGATTTTGACTGGCTAACGACCGTCTTAGCAATTGCTATCGCGAGTTTTGGGGTCTGGCAAATACATAATGCGCTGCCGACCGAAAGCTATTGGACAAAACAGATCTTCGGCCTGGTGGTCGCTCTCATCGCCTTCGCGATCGTCGCGGTGAGTGATTATCGGCGCATCATCGATGCGGCGCCGATCATCTATGTGGTCGGACTGGTCTTGCTTTTTCTCGTGCTTACACCGTTCGGTGTCGAGGTCAACGGCCAACGAGCTTGGGTTCGGCTTCCTCTCGTAGGTCAGTTTCAGCCTTCCGAATTCGCAAAGATCCCAACGATCTTGATGCTTGCGAAGTATTTCGGTGCGCGAAAAGGCGGGGCGCTTCAAATCCGCGAAGTGATGATCGGCGCGCTCATAATGGCTGGCCCGCTCGGTCTCATTATGCTTGAACCCGATATCGGCCAGGCGATCACCTATATTCCGATATTCGCTGCGGTGCTTTTCCTTTCGGCGATCAAGTACGTCATCGCCGGGCTTTTGGCCGTGGTCGTCTTGGTTCCGACGGCTTGGTATGTGGGCGTTAAATCAGGAAAGATAAAACGATACCAGCAGGAACGTGTCAATGTCGTTCTCGATCCCGATAGTGCAGACCCACGAGGCTTCGGTTATCACACTGTGCAATCGATGATCACCGTTGGAAAAGGTGGATTGTCCGGAATTCGAGGAGAGACCGAAACTTCGCAGAGTGTTCTCAAGTTTTTACCCGAGCCGCAAACAGATTTTATTTTTGCCGTAACTGCGGAGAATACAGGTTTTATTGGCTGCGTCTCGCTGCTTCTCGCGTATGCTCTTCTGCTTTCGAGGCTCGTCGCGGGAGCCCGCGAAGTTTCTGACCGGCAGGGCATGCTGGTTATAATGTCTATTGCGACGGCGATGACGTTCCAGATATTCATGAATATCGGGATGACGCTTGGATTTCTGCCGGTGATCGGTGTTCCGCTGCCGCTAATGAGCGCCGGACTGTCAGCGATTTTATCTACATTCATCGCGATCGGGTTCGTCGTGAGCGTTCGAATGCGAAGGTTCGTAAATTAAGTTTGGAGCCAGGGATTTTGGTATGGCAAGAGAGAAACGAATAGTTGAAAGGGAAGTTAGCTCGGTCGAATCGAAGGGCCGATGGAAATTCGGGTTGGTGTGGTTTTTTTCTGCGCTGATCCTCGCCCTCTCGGCCGGCGCCTTGACAGGGATCTTGGCTTCCTATTACCTCAATAATTCCCGGTACTCCATTGAGGTTTCTGCACTTGCGACCTATCGGCCTCCACAAGTAACGACCATATATGCCGATGATGGCGAGACCGTACTGGCTGAGTTTGCGATCGAAAAGCGCATCCCGATCAAAGAACAGGACATTCCACAAAATGTCGAAGATGCACTTGTTGCGATCGAAGACAACCGTTTTTACGACCATATTGGTATCGATCCATATCGCATCCTTGGTGTGGTGTACAAAAACCTTACCGGTGGCCGCCTGGAGGGCGGATCTACCATAACCCAGCAGCTCGCAAAGAATCTCTTTCTTTATAAAGACCAGACTTATACGCGAAAGGTGAACGAATGGGCCGTCGCATTGCAGATCGAGCGTTTCTATACGAAGCGGCAGATCCTTGAGATGTACATGAATTACGTCTTTCTAGGAGCAGGTGCTTACGGTTTCGAGGCCGGTGCCCAAACGTATTTCGGAAAGCATTTGAAAGAGCTGAGTCTAGAGGAAGCTGCGTTGCTCGCTGCCGTTCCGAAATCTCCGGAGTATTCGCCGACGCGCAATATGGAAAAAGCGAAGATGCGTCGCGACATCGTGCTCGACCAGATGGGCAAGTATTTTCCTGAGCGTTATCCGCAATCAGCGGTGGATGCCGCAAAATCGAAGCCGATAAAGCTTGCTGATACAGCCTATTACCAGTCGCTGCCGAAATCTACCGCGTGGGATTATCCGATCGAAGAGATCCGAAAGTACCTGGAAGACAGGTACACGACGCGCGTCGCGCAGGGCGGCCTCAAGGTTTACACGACGATCAACGTCGAAGCCCAGCAGATCGCTACAAAAGATATCCGCGAACGCCTTCGAGCCTACGATCGGGGCCGCAGCTGGCGTTCTGATTACCAGAACATCCTTGTGGATCCGGACGGAAATCCGCTGACCGAAGAAAAAGACATCGAAAAAACGCTCAACTCATATAAGCATGCCGATTGGTACGGCGATGAGTATGACGAAGGTGAATACATCAAAGGCCTCGTTATGAAGGCGAACCCGACGGGCGATTCAGTCGGCGTCAGGTTCGGGCGTTATAAGGCGGTCGTCGGACCCGCGAATATGGGACGGAGCGGCAAGCGCCCGAAAGATGAATTAAAGCCCGGTTTACTCGCAGAGTTCCTTGTCAAAAAGGTCGACAACGACAAGCAAATGCTTGAAGTCGAACTTGCGCAGGTACCGGAAGTTCAGGCGGCCATGGTAACGCTCAACGCTCACACAGGCGAGGTCGTTTCAATGGTCGGGGGCTACGATTTTCATACCAATCGTTTTAATAACGCTACACAAGGCCTGCGGCAAACCGGTTCGGCATACAAACCGTTCATTTACACGGCGGCTGTCGAGGATGGAATGACCCCGGATATGCTCGTCAGCGGCGCACCTATCAAACGCGGCGGTTGGCAGCCGACAAATTACGACGGGACCCCAAGCCACCCGAACGTGCCGATGAAGATCGCGTTGGCGAAATCATACAACATCGCCGCAATTCACTTAATGGAGCAGGTTGGCATTCAGGCGGCAGGACAGATGGTAAGGCGATTCGGCATCACAAACCCGATGGCTCCTAGCCTGCCTTCGGCGTTGGGCGCAAGCGAAGTTTCGCTGATCGAAATGGTTTCGGCTTATTCGGCGTTTCCGAATAAGGGAATTCGCGTGCATCCGCACCTTATCCGAAAGGTTTATAGCCGCGACGGATCGCTTCTTGAGGAATGGGACGGCGCGAGTTCGAAAGTCACAAGCGAGTATGCGGCATTGACGATGGTCGAAATGATGCGAGGCGTGGTTGCAGCCGGGGGCACGGCATCGTCTGCAAGCGCCGGCGGCCATCAACTTGCAGGCAAGACGGGTACCGTCAACTCGCACACGGACGTATGGTTTATCGGTTATACCCCGACGTATGTCACGGGCGTCTGGATGGGGAATCCTGAGAAGAAGGAAAACCTGGGCAACAATATGACGGGCGGCCACGGTGCCGTTCCGTATTTCAACGCGTTCATGGTCCCGTTCATGAAAGGAAAACCGTTCGATACGTTTCCTTCGCCACCTTCGATGCCCTCGGAGGTGCGCGCGTTAATGGAACGCAACAAACGCGAAGAGCTTGAAAAACTTGAGAACGCCGAGACTGCCGGGGCGCGGAGCGGAGCTTCAACCTCAAACGCTAATATTGCGATCGATGCTCCGTTAACTATCCCCGATTCCGACACCGCACCCGCGGAACCGAAACCTGGAAAAGATCCCGGGGAAACCAAGGCGAAGCCGCCGATCGATGAGCCTGTAATTATCAAAGTTCCGCCGCCGACGGTGCCTAAGAGTTCACCGTCGAATCCCGAAGGCGCAAAGCCAAAGGTTAAGAAAGGCGACGGATAAGATTTGGTTGAGTTAGGGAGCTTCCTTTATGTTCGAATATGAGGAAGCTCTCGTTTTCTATTTTAAAACCACACTGAAACCTTGAGCGTCCTACATATCGTATAATTGGAAAAATCAAATCTCTCTCATATCCAGATCCGGAGAACTTATGAAAATAGCTCGGTTTGTCTTTCTTGCGTCGCTGGCCATCACAAGTATTAGCGGGGCAAGTGCCCAACAGCCGGCAACTATTCCGGCACCCGTCGCGATCAAGATCGCTCCCGAATCTTTCGATCCTTTTGTAGGGCAATACGAGGACGCGGCAAATCTCGGAGGAACCGTCTTTTCCTTTCTCCGCGAAGGCGAAAAGTTCTATTTGCGGGTGACCAATCAGGACAAGATCGAAATTCTGCCGTTATCACCGAACAAGTTTTTTATCACTCCGGGGAATCGCGGTGATATCGAGTTTGTCCGCGATTCGAGCGGCAAAGTAACAGGAGCGATATTCGACCAGGGCACTGCTTACGATCTGAAGAAGATCGCAAATACACCGGCTCCCGATACGCATGTTGCATACAAACGCACCGAAGCGATGATCCCCATGAGGGACGGCGTAAAGCTTTTCACGGTGATACTGACGCCGGAGGCCCAAGCCGAGAATCTGCCGATCTACATGGAGAGGACCCCGTACGGTGTCGCCGGCTCGAGCTCCAATCGTATTAACAGTTCGAAACCCGAACTGGTTCGGGACGGTTACATTTTCGTGTTCCAGGACATTCGCGGGCGAGAGGATTCGGAAGGTGTTTTCGAAATGCTTCGGCCTCTGCGTGATAAGCGCGATCCTAAATCGATCGATGAAAGCACCGACACGTACGACACGATCGAGTACCTGCTGAAAAATACAAAGAATAATGGCCGTGTCGGCATTTGCGGCGTTAGTTATCCGGGTTGGCTGGCAGCGGTCGCGCTCGTCGATCCGCATCCGGCTTTGAAGGCCTCGTCTCCGCAGGCGCCGGTAACAGATCTTT
This sequence comes from Acidobacteriota bacterium, assembly GCA_003223975.1. Lineage (GTDB taxonomy): Bacteria > Acidobacteriota > Blastocatellia > Pyrinomonadales > Pyrinomonadaceae > OLB17. The sequence goes on along the minus strand of QHXS01000025.1, from coordinate 1,284 downwards.
GGATGGGCGACGATTTCATGCATCACGGAGCTTTTCGGCAGACGTATGCTCATCAATGGGCAGTGCCTTTGGAGTCTGCGAAAAAGGGCGGGGATATAGAATTTAACGAACCCGACCTTTTTGACTGGTATTTGAAAAAGAGCTTGCCCGAGTTGGTCGACGAGATGGGAAAGATCTCGCACTCTTGGCGAGCGTTCAAGGAGCATCCTACGTGGGATTCGTACTGGCAGGCAAAGGCGACGAACCTTTACGTGACCGACACAAGCGTGCCGACGCTTGTGGTCGGCGGATGGTGGGACCAGGAAGATATGTACGGCCCGCTCAATCTTTACAAGTCCCTCGAGAAAACCGACAAAGATAACCAGGTGAATCTTGTAATGGGCCCGTGGAACCACGGCGGTTGGGGCGGCCGTGGACGGAAACTGCAGAATGTCGATTTCGGCAGCGACACCGGACGCTGGTTTCGATCGGAGATACTCGCACCGTTCTTTGCTTATCATCTGAAAGGCAAAGGAACGTTGAAAGTGCCGGAAGCGTCGATCTTCCGTTCAGGCTCAAACAAGTGGATGTCGTACGACCAGTGGCCGGCGAACGGTGGCAGTTTCCAAAAATCGGCTTTTTATCTAAACGCAGATGGCAAGGTAACTCTACAAAAGCCTACTGCAAACGGCGATGTGGCGGATTCATATATTTCAGATCCAGCCAATCCCGTTCCGTACCGCAAACGACCGATATTGCAGACGTATGGCCCCGGTTCGACATGGTACACATGGCTCGTCGATGACCAAAGCTTTCTTTCCGACCGAAAGGACGTTCTCAAATGGAGTTCCGATGTTTTGACGGACGACCTGACCATAACCGGTGACGTGATCGCGGACCTGTTCGCATCGACGACCGGTTCGGACAGCGATTGGGTCGTGAAACTGATAGACGTTTATCCGGCGGACGATGCCGACCCGAAGATGTCGAATTACCAATTGATGGTAGCCGAAGAGATATTCCGGGGACGTTATTACAAGAGCTTTGAAAAGCCCGAGGCCATCAAGCCAAATGCAGTAACGGAATACTCGATCAATATGCGCGGCAACGACCACACGTTCTTAAAAGGACACCGGATAATGGTGCAGGTGCAGAGCACTTGGTTCCCGCTCTACAACCGCAATCCACAGAAATTCGTACCGAATATTTTCACCGCACCGATGAGCGAATATCAATCAGCGACACAAACGATCTATCGATCCGCGAAATATCCGTCGCACATAAACGTCGCGATCGCGCAATAAG
>QHXS01000075.1 GCA_003223975.1 Acidobacteriota bacterium | reverse complement strand
TTCGAAACATAACTCGGATTCTGCTCGGCTTCATGAGTCGCAGTCAGGATCGTATATTGTTTATTCAGCGCCGAATTCGGATGATTGGACAGAGTGAATCTGTAACCGGATGTGATAGAGCAACAATCGGACGTTCCGGTGGCCGTGGCAACTTGGCCGTCAAGTGCTTCCATCGAATTCTTAACGGTAGCCTGACGGTCGTTAAAGACCTTATTCAATTCGCCCGACTGCTCGCCCCCGCCTTTGTCGATACCATCGTATTTTCGAGCGTAACCGCCCGGGTAATCGTAGCGTTCAAGTTTCTGACTATCGGCGAACGAAAACTGGCTTGGCTGTTCGAGATCGAGTTTGTTGGTCGGAAGCTGAAAGTTGTGATCCCACAGCGTGACTTTGCCGGTTTGCAGCTTATAGTCGCTCAAAAATGAACGGATCGAACCAACAAAATTTTCTGGTTCGCCAACGTTAACAAAAAATGGGATCGTACTTTTCCCGGGACAGTCGGCGTGCGATTGCTGCTTGTCGGCTATGACCATCTTATGGATGCCATTTTTGTGTTCGAAAAAGTAAAAGATCCCTTCTTCTTCCATTAGCCGGGAAATGAAATCGAAGTCGGTCTCTCGGTATTGGACACAGTAATTGCGCGGTTCATAAGTGTTCTGAAGTTCGTATTTCACCTCAAAACCTTCCAACATCTTTTTCAAAATGTCGGGAACGCTTTTCTGTTGGAAAATTCGACTTTCGCTTTTTTGCGTCAGAAGCCAAACATGCGGAACGACATGTATATAGTAATAAGAAAAGCGAACATCTCGATTTCCCTGTGAGAACCGGTTAACGATCCCGGTGAACTCACGTTCCGATTGGTCAGGGGCTGAAATAAAGACAGTCACCGCCTTTCCCATCAGGCTATGCGGGTCAACGTCCGTTGGCGTGTATGACACCTCGGTCTCTTCGTGAAGCAACTCGATCTCATAAGAAAAAAGCTGAGAGATCCCCTCGTGTAAGGTTATCCTGTTGACAAGCAGGAAATCCTTACCCAGAGGGGTTGCGATACTCATCAACCTTCCGTCTTGCGTCGTCGCCATTGCAAAAACTCCTTAAGAGTTGATTTCTACCCTTATTTAAGGAACGAGCCAGAACAAAAGGGTTTTCGTCCTGACTCGCACCTATATTTCAAAGCCGTCTAGTCGATGTTGTAGGCGAACTTCTCATCGTCGCCCACTGACACATGGACCTTCGTGATTCCCTGGCCACTTGCCATTCGCGACAAAACCTCGCCGCTCATATCGGGCAGCATCGTTCCGGTCAGAATGTTGTAAACATTCCGAGCGCCGCTGTCCACGTCGGTACAGCGCTTAGCTACCGTATCTATGACGTTGTCGTCATAAGAAAATTGCGCACCGTGATTGTCCGAAATGCGTTTTTTGATCTTTCCAAGCTGGAGCTTGATGATCAGCCGCATTATCTCGTCTGAGATCGGATAATAGGGAACGGTAACCAGGCGCCCTAATAGGGCGGGCTTAAAGGCGGCATTTAGCTCCGGTTTGATCGCCTCAACGATGCCTTCAGGTTCGGGCATCGTGTCGGGGTCAGCACAGAGCTTCATGATCGTGTCGGTCCCGATATTCGAAGTCAGAAGGATGATGCAGTTCTTGAAATCGATCTCGCGTCCTTCGCCGTCTTCCAAGACGCCCTTGTCGAACACCTGGAAGAAAAGCTCCATCACATCGGGATGCGCCTTTTCGACCTCATCGAGCAGAACTACCGAATACGGTTTCTTTCGAACAGCTTCAGTGAGCACGCCGCCTTCGCCGTACCCGACGTATCCCGGAGGCGAACCTTTCAGGCTCGACACCGTGTGTGCTTCCTGATACTCGCTCATGTTGATCGAGATCAGGTTGCGTTCGCCGCCGTAAAGCGATTCGGCAAGAGCCAAAGCAGTCTCGGTCTTACCGACGCCGGATGTCCCCACTAATAAGAAAACGCCGATCGGCCGTTTTGGATCCGTCAATCCAGCACGCGATGTCCTGATACGTTGCGAGATCGCTTCGAGAGCGTGATTCTGTCCGAGAACCCGTTCCTGAAGCGTGGTCGAAAGATTCAAGACCGCATTGATCTGATCAGCGACCATCTTTCCGATAGGGATACCTGTCCACCCGGAGATCACTTCGGCAACCGACTGGCCGGTGACTACAGGCTGCATAAGTGGATCTTCACCCTGGATCTCTTTAAGTTCGGTATTGAGCCGCTTGAGCTCGCCCTTCAAAAATTCAGTATCGAGGGCCGGAGCCGCAGCCGTAGCGCTTGCTCCGTCGTCACCGATCGTCGCTTCCGCTTCTGCTGTCGCAGCAGCCGCGCTTTCTGAACCGCCGCCGCTGGATTGCGAAGCGACAATGTCAGCCAGCTTGCCTTCGTGTCGCGTCATTTCGAGTTTCGTTCGAATGGTCCGGATCTGAGTGACAAGTTCTTTTTCCTTCTCCCATTGTTCGTTGAGTTTGGCGAGCTCTGCTTCAGCCGCAGTTCGATCCGCTTTCAACGCATCGACGCGTTCCTCGTGCTCGGCACCGGTAACCATTTCGCGTTCTAGCGAATCGATCTCCAACGTGGCATTTTGAATTCGCCGCGTAACATCTTCGATCGGGCCCGGAGTCGCACCTTGCCCGATCGCCACCTTTGCACAGGCCGTGTCGAGGACGGATATCGATTTGTCCGGCAACTGGCGGCCCGTGATGTACCGATTGGAAAGCTTCACGCAGTCGACGATCGCCTCGTCCAGAATGCGGACATTGTGATGGCCTTCCATGATGTCGGCAATTCCGCGCATCATCACTATCGCGTTTGCTTCATCCGGTTCATCGACCTTAACGACTTGGAACCGACGTGTCAGCGCGACATCTTTTTCGAAATACTTTTTGTATTCGGCCCATGTTGTGGCCGCGATCGTTCTAAGTTCGCCGCGTGCCAATGCCGGCTTGAGCAAGTTTGCGGCATCGTTCTGTCCCGCTGCTCCACCTGCGCCGATCATCGTATGAGCTTCGTCGATGAACATGATTATCGGCTGAGGTGACGACTTCACTTCATCGATCACGCCTTTCAGCCGGCTCTCGAATTCACCTTTGATCCCGGCACCTGCCTGCAGGAGCCCGAGGTCAAGCGAACGGACCGACACATTTCGAAGCGGTTCAGGCACATCGCCCTGCGTGACACGAAGGGCAAACCCCTCCACAACCGCGGTCTTACCTACGCCGGCTTCGCCCGTGAGGATCGGATTGTTTTGACGGCGGCGCGTCAAGATGTCGATGATCTGCCGGATCTCGAAATCGCGGCCAAGGACCGGATCGATCTTGCCAGCGCGAGCTTTTGCGGTCAGGTCTTCGGTAAATTGATCAAGCGATTTGGTCTTTCCCGGAACGCCGGAGGCAACCGGAGCGCCGTCGGAAACGCCGCCGGCTTCGCCGAGCGCGACAGCATCGCGCGCTTCCGCAGAATCGGCGGTTACCTCGGGAAGCTTTTGCTGCAGGTCTTCCGGCGAAATATGGGAAAATTCCTTTGAGATATCGCGTGCGATGCGAGCGTAGCTATCGTTCCCGACCAGGGCCAGGATAAGATGGCCAGAGCGGACTCGCGCAGCCCCGAAATCGACCGATGCAAGCAGCCAACCGTCCTGTATCCATTTCGGGATGCGGTCGCTCAAGCCCGGCGTTCGCGAATTGCCGGATTTCAGGCGATCTAAAGCCGTGCTGACATCCTTGGTCAGACGATCGATATTGACCTCATAGTGGGAACAGATCTTGTGCAGATCCGTGTCGTCCTGCTCAAGCAGTTTAAAAAGTATATGCTCGATCTCGACGTCATAATTCGTGCGGGAAAGGCAAAGGCCAGCGGCGCCCTCAAGCGCGTTTCGGGTCACATCGTTCAGCCTTGCGACCAATGATTTCAGATTCACGTTCATAGCTTTTTCTCCAGTTGAAACCTCAAGTTACGATTTATCATTCAAAAAAAAACAGTTAGATCAAAAAGTGCCTATCCTGAAAGCACGAGCTGCTCATCGATACCCGGAACGGTTTTTGTCTTTAGAAAGGACGTCCAGCCAAGCATCGGCTTTCTCGCGGCCCGGGTCGTCAAGATCGTTCCCGGAACCTGTCGGCCGAGCAGCCGAAGCTGCACGTCATGATCGAATTCAATACCTGCGATCAATTTCACGATCGAAAGGAACGCTTTCCGGGCGCTTCCGTTCGGCAGAAAGGCCAGGAACTGCGTAAATGTAAGTGGACCGAGGCGGATGCGGAATTTCGATTGCTGATCCCATACATTCGTTCCGATAATGCTGTTTACGCCGAGAGTTGTGTTTTGCGTTCCAATTCGCGTAACGTCGCCCGGACCGAGCGGCAGCCACTGACCAAAAAACTGAACCACCTTGGCCTTGACGCCAAAGAAATCGGAAATAATATTCTCGACCGTATTTGCCGAATGCGGTTTTTGGGCGATCAACCCAACATACGGGAGCATCGCTTCGTCTTCTATGTGCGAACGTCCGCGAAGCCCATTCGTTCCAAGCCCCGAGAAATCGAAAAGAAAACCGGTGAACGGGTCGTTTCCGCTTTCGTATCCAACAGGGAAGCGATACTTTGCCCACGCCCGATAGAACATGGAAACGGCGCGATGCGTAAAAATATCGAGGAACGTCCAAAGGGCCGTGTCACGGTGACGGACCCGATCGAGTACCAACTCGGTATAATGGGTGGGCAGAACGCCGCTTACGCCCGCCATTCCCATGAAATTGACGATCATTTCGATCCGATCTTCGCCGGTCTTTTCGTCGGCGGTCTCCACGATCTCGTGGACCTCACTCGAAGGAAAGTCGAGCGCGATCCGTGAACGAAACCGCGTGATCTCCTCATGGGGCAGCGCAGTTCCACCTACCGATCTTTTTTCCGGGAAAAGGCGTTCGAATAACCTTACCGCCTGAAAAAACTCGAAACGGTATGGCTCCTCAAAAACCTCGTCTTTTAACGTGACGTTTTTCATCACAACAAAAGCTGCTCGCCCGCCCTTGGGCGGAAAAGCTTGATCGGTTCTTCGCGCTGCTCGCTCCGAACCTCCAGTTGATTAAACGAATTGATCGACGAATACAGACCGAGAAAGCGATCGAGGACGCACGCGAAAAGATACATCCCGCTTCCGACAAATTCTTCCTCATCGAAAGTGATCGTGGTCTGCAGGCCACGTACAAATCCGGTCCCCACGCGGCCGCCGACCTGCCGAACGACCTTTTTCGCATCAACGGCCTTGATGCCGAGTATCTGTTTTCTGGTTACTGACGAATCGTTGAAATTATAAAGATGAAGGATCTCTTGCAGCGCATCCGGAACGCCGTTGTCGTTGCTTACAAGCGATAAATAGTTCAGGTTCAGATGCGAGATCAACCGCCACTGCGCAAACCGGCGTTGGGGCGGCCGAACGGTTTCGGTCGGTTTGGTCAAACATCTGACCCGCGAAAGCAGCGCCGTGCCTTCAACCTCAAAATCACCTTCTCGCCCGCCGAACGGCAGCCTTCCAGGGAGGTCGCGGTTCGTGCACGTCGTTTTCACATTCAGCACCTCGACCGCCGGAACCCTGGGATTGAAGTTCATATCTACGAGCGACATGAACATTTCCGTTCCTTCGTCGTTCTCGCGTTGGGATTGACGTCGAACGGCGTACCAAAACGCCTTTTCTGTCTCCTGCCCGTAAGCATGTCGAAGCGAATAGAATGGCGCGAAGTAACGCGTCGTCCCCGACTGCGGATCGCTTGTGAGCACTTCATCGATCGAATAGATCTCAGTGCTTGTTTGCCGATGAACGTCAGGGATCACCTGATATTCATACTTTTGCTGCGAAAGATAGATCGGGTCTGCCAATCGCGTAAACAAATTGACGATCGGCGAACAGCCCATTCGAAATGTATCAGTCGTGACGGGCGCGGCCGGCGGCGTTACATCTTTCAGGTGGATCAGAATGTCGAAATGACTTCCAAATTTTCGCTGAATTGCCTCATCGACACCGTCGACATCAAAAAACAGAAACTTATACGGGAAAGCGAAATATTCGGACAACAACCGATACCCCGCGAACGAACGCTTCGTGTATGGAAGCATCGACTCATTTTCGTCGAAACCAACCTGCCGCAATGCCTGTGCAGCCGGTATGATCACGGGATCCGGCAATTTCAAACGTATATTCGTTAACGTCTTAAGAGTGCTTCCGCCCATCGGAGCTTCCTTCGGACGAAACTCGACATTGGTGGAGTGGTTGAAGATTATTTCATAAAGCGGAAAGACGAGTTGCGGATCGCCGTCGATATAAAACCTGAGCGAACGCAGCGGCTGGCCGCTTTCACCGTAGCTGACCTCGTGAAGATTCGCGTCGCCGTAGCATTTTAGGCTCAGCTTTATAAAGCAATCAGTGTATTTCCCACGCCCGTCTTTCGGTGCCGGCGATTCAAGCGACGCAGAAACAAGCTCCATCGGCACAAGATCTGTATCGAAAGCGGTGCGGAACTGGCACGGTGTTCCATCAACCGGCCTTGAGTTCAGTTTCGCGCCTCGCTGCAGCTGTTGGACCGAAGTGATCTTATCGTTCGGCGAACCGAACGTCATTTGAGCGATCGCCATCGATGGTATCGGCGAAAGGTAATGCGGATACAGCGTGTTGAGGAACGACTCCGTGATCTCCGGAAGTTCGTCGTCGAGCTTAAGGGCGATCCTTCCGGTAAGGAAAGCGAAAGCTTCGATCATTCGCTCGACATGCGGATCTTCTATCTTCTCTTCATCGAGAAGAAGACGGGTCGCGATCTTAGGATATTTGCGCGCAAAATCTGCTCCCATCCTACGAAGGAAGATCAGTTCGCGCTCGTAGTATCCCAAGAGCTCGTCGCGCATAGAGACAATTAGAACTTGCTTCGATCCCAGCTGAAGCAGCAAGGAATGTTCAGCTCAAGTGGGCGAATAGGCCCACCTTCCACTTTAACGATCAAGAAACAGCAAAATTTCCGCTGCCAAGCTGCAGCACCGTATCGAAAACGACGGCTTCCGGCGTAGGTTCGACTTCGAGAGTTGCCTCGATACGGAATTTCAAACTTCTGTCAACGTTGCTTACGGGTTCGAGTGAAACTTTTAGGTTTGAAAAGCGCGGCTCGAAATACTTAAGGGCCGTTTCGATCGACTTGGTCATGATATCTTGTTCGATCCTGCTCCTTGCACTTACGGCCGTAAAATCCGGCAGGCCATAAAAAGCAACAGACTTCGGCGCTTCCTCAAGTCCTCCATCGATGTTCTCAAGATGGCAACGCGTATTAAGCAGCCACTCCAAGTCGCGTCTAACGGCTTGCTTCAGCTCGGTAAGAGACGCAGATTGGGAACGAGGCGGATCCTGGCTTGCGATCGGATCGTCATCAAGCAGGCGATCGAGCACGGACCAAGATACTCGTATCTCGTTATCGAAACGCGACATAATTCGGAAACCAAAACGATATCGTCCCGCGCTTGTAGTCGGAAACGATATCGAAAGAACCTAAAACGGATCGCCCTGAAGTATCTTCGAGGGCGATCCTCTGGTTAACTGACCTTAGGCACCTGTGCCTTCGACCTTCTTGATGTCGTAGCTCGTCGTGTTGGTCAACGCCACCGAACCGTCCGGCTTCTGCTGGAAGTACTCGAACGTAATATTCGTGAAGTTGAACGAGATCTGCTCCATCGGCAGGATCGAGCTTCCGTTGGAGCCGCCTGTCTGGAACGAAGAGATCACGATGTCGCCAAACGTAACCTTCGTATAGGTAAACGGGTTGCCGTCGCCGCCCGTCTTGCGGCAACACAGGATCGCCTGCGGAATGTGGTTGCCCTTCGCACATGCGAGGAACAACTGCGGCGAAGCTTTGCCGTTCTGCACCACGAAATGAAAGTCCTGCAGACTGACCTTACCTACGCCCAAACCTGTTCCCTGTACAGCTGAACCGGCGTTGGTCGCTCCAAATGACCACGATTCGATCTGCATCTGCTTTTCAAAACCTGTTGCGTCCGACTCACCTTCGATTGTGTCGATCTTCAAATAATAATCAGCACTAGCCATAATTTTATCTAAGCTCCTTTCAGAATTACTGTTCGATCTTTGCTCCTAATTTATTTAATCGTTGTAGGCTTTCGACTCAACCCCTACTCGCTTACGTAACAGAGACGAGTCGAAAGCTTTCTTTTGCCGATAAAAATCAAAAAGCAGCAGCCTACAAAAAAGCCTTACTTCGCCGGCGGCGGAAGATCGGCAACAAGTCGCAGCGAGACGGAGAGTTCGTCAAGCTGGAAGTGCGGCCTCAAAAACGCTACCGCACGATAGCACCCGGGCTTGCCCGGGATCTCAGCAACGTCCACACGTGCTTCGCGAAGCGGGTATTTCGCCTTTTGAGCTTGCGGGGCGACGTCATTCTCGAGAACGTATCCACTGATCCATTTATTAAGAAACATCTCTGCTTCTTTACGTGACATGAACGAACCGATCTTGTCGCGCATCATCGCCTTTAAGTAATGAGCGAAACGAGACACCGCAAAGATGTACTGAAGCTGCGATGAAAGACGCGCGTTGGCGTTTGCCGCGTCAGAATCGTACTTCTTAGCTTTGTTCGCCGACTGGGTCGCGAAGAACGCAGCGTAATCCGTATTTTTGCAGTGAACGAGCGGGACGAATCCGTTATCCGAGAATTCCTTCTCACGACGGTCCGTGATCGCGACCTCGGTCGGGCACTTCATTGCGACTTCACCTTCATCGGTCTGGAACGTGTGCGTCGGAAGACCCTGGACCAATCCGCCGCCTTCCACGCCGCGGATAGCAACACACCAGCCGTGCATCGAAAACGCCTCGGTCAGACGTGTTCCCAACGCATAAGCTGCGTTGCCCCAGAGGTATTTCTTGTTGTCCGTGCCGTCGACATCTTCCTCAAACCGGAATGTCTCGGTCGGCTTGGTCGCAGCACCGTACGGTTCACGCATCAAAACGTGCGGGATCGTAAGGCCTACGTATCGTGAATCCTCCGATTCGCGGAAGCTTCGCCACTTCATATATTCCGTACGGTCGAAGATCTTCGAAACGTCGCGGACCTCGGTCATTTCCGCGAATGTGTCCCATCCGAAAAGGTCCGACGAGGCAGCACTCAGGAACGGCGCATGAGCGGCCGCGGCGACTTCCGAAACCTTTTCCAGAAGAGCCATATCCTGAGGATGATTTCCGAATTCGAAATCTCCGATCATCGCTCCAAAAGGAGCTCCGCCGAATGTTCCGTATTCTTCTTCGTAGATCTTCTTGAAAAGCGTCGATTGGTCGAATTCCAGCGCACGTTCGAAGTCCTTGAGCAGGTCCTTCTTCGTTACGCTCATCACGCGGATCTTCAACTGAGGTCCGGTGAGGCTGTTTCGAACCAAATGCTGAAGTCCACGCCACGAACCTTCGAGTTTTTGAAACTCTTCGTGGTGCATGACCTCGTTCATTTGAGCAGAGATCAGGCGATCGATCTCGGCAATACGGGAATTGATGGCAACGTCCATGTTCTTGGACATCGTCAATTCGCCTGACATTACCTGGCCGACGAATTCGCCGATCATGTCTTTCGCGCGTTCTTTTTGGTAATCGTCGCGCGCCATCTTGCCTTCCGTCAGGATCCTGTCCAGAAGGCTGCCTTCTTGTTGGACCTCAACGGCTTCGGCTGCGGCGGTTTCTTCTTTCTGTTTTGCCATTTTTAATTATTCCTCCTTCGCGAGCGCATCGCTGAGCTCCTTTTGTTTATCCGCATTGCCGATGACTTCTTCGAGGAATGATTCCAGCTTTTCATTGCCGTCCATCTTAGAGCGAAGGTCTGCAAGCTTCTGCCGAGCCTCGACTAGCTTACGAAGCGGTTCGACCTGCTTGACGATGTTGTCAGGCTCAAAATCCTCGATATCGTTGAATTTCAGCTCAACGCCCATTTTGCTCCCGTCATCCTGAAGCTTGTTATCGACCGTAAACGCAAGACGCGGCTTCATTCCGGCCATAACTTGGTTGAAGTTGTCCGGATCGATCTCGACGAACTTCCGGTTCTTGAAAGCCGGCAGCGGTTCTTCGGGTTTTCCTGTGAAATCACCCATAACACCGATCACGAACGGCAATTCCTTGAGCTCGATAGCTCCGCCGACCTCCACATCGTAAGTGATCTGAACGCGCGGCGGCCTAACGCGGTCGATCTTGTGCTGCAAACTTTCTTTTTTTGGCATTGGCTTTTCTCCTTTATATAAACTTCTTAATCCTTAATTACCGTTCATAACAAAACTGCAAACTTGCTCTACGGGCCGGGCTGGCCATCGGTAGAATTCGTATTGAAGCCCAGCGTTTGGCGCAGGTTGAATAACACCGTCTCGTCCTTGATCACGTCCTGAAGCCATGATTCAAGCGGCATATTTCCCCATTTCACTGCACGCTGCACGATATACGAGATAGGGCTGTGCGGCTCGGTCTTTTGAAAGAATTCCGCAATGTCGTTTAGCCGTTTCAGGGCATCCTTACGGTTTGAGATCGCACCGGTCGCGATACCGGCCGGCCGCGGGGTCCCGTCCTCATTGACGCCGCCCTCCTCTCCCGCCTCTTCTTCGACTTCATCGGGTTCTTCCGCTCGCTTCTCTTCAAGAAGCTTTTTGATCTGCGTGTGTACTTCGTCGAGGGCCTTGCGGAATGCTGTCAATCCCGGCATCTGATTGCGGTCATATTTCTCTTCGATGACGGCGTTCAGTTCCTTTAACCCTGCCCAGCATTCGTCAACCGCGTAATTGACCTCTTCCATCTGCACACGCCGTGTGGCCATTACGGCCTTTCGCCAGAGGTCGCCGGTGACCCGACGCTGCTGTTCAGCTTGCGCTTTTAGCTCGTTAAGCCGGACCTGTTCGGCGGTCTCGAGCATTTCGATGTTATCCGGGAAATCAAAGGTTTTTGAGTCTTCCCAGTCGATGAGGCTATAACCATCACCGCCTGTGAAAGGAATTGCTTTAACAGCGAATGCTCCCTGGGATTCAAACCATGCGATCGCGTTGGCCCGGCCCTCCATATCGCCTTCATCGACCTCGGGATGAAGCGTATCCCAAAAATTGCTTTGCAGCCCGGTCAGAAGCTGGATGCTATCGCGTAAGCCGGTGAACCCATGCGTTTTAATAAGCGATTCTGAAAGCCAGGCTGCGACCTGGAGATCTTTGGATTGGGAGGTAATTGCCGGAACGGCTAGTTCGATCACGCGACGGTAATCGGCAACCTTTAATTCTGTCTGCCACGCACCCTGGTTGAGATTGTCATCGGCACGACGCGCTTCATTGATCTCATCATAGATCCCCGAGTACCGCAGGCTTTCGCCCGAGGGCGATTCCTCCGATATGGGTTGAAGCATCGCTTCGATATCAATAACTGCAGGTTTGTGCAGCTCGTCGCTCATCGAAAATACTCCTTGCCTTTAGAAAACAAAGGAAAATATGGCGAATGTCCTACGGAAGTAGGAACATTCTAAACGAAAACGAAATTTAAAGCACCTATAAAATCAAGCCTCAGGCTGCGGATGGTTAAATTTAACGGAAGTGATGTCAAGTATTGACTTATCACGGCCGTCCATCCAGAAAAGCTTGGTGCCTTCACCCACGAAAACCTCGTCGCCCACGTCGCGCCAGTCGGTCATACGGCCCAGGCGGACCTGGTCGTTGTCGCTCTTCCACGTACCGGAATAGAGAGCCGGGAAGAACATTTCACCCTGGAGGCCGTTGACCAATTCAACCTCTGCCTGTATCCAGTAGAGGTCGCGTAGGGTTTTGGGTTTGAAAAAATTGATCGTCAATACGTTTTCGAAGGGCAACCACACGTAGCTATCCTTGAAAAAAGCCTCAAAAACACACATCGTCAGGTCGTTATAGTCGCGAAAGTCGGTAAAGCCCTCGCCGTTTATCTCACACGGATATGCGGGCCTTTCCTCTTCGACGCGGTCGATCTCTGTCTGTGCCTCGCCGGTATTTCCTTCGCGCACGCGATTTATGGCGTTGAGCAGCCCGGCAATGTGCGGAGGTTCCGGTCCGAGAAACTCCGGTTTGAGCCCGTCGGCGAAAAGCTTCATCCGGTCGCGCTCGGCTTTGAAATTCTGCCGGTAGATCAACGAGCCGATCATCGCATTCGTGTCTTGGTGCCCTATCACCTCGAGCTGTTTTTCCGCTCGGTCCCATTGGCCGGAAAAGCAGGAAAGCTCGAAAAGAAATGTCCGGGCAGCTTCGTTCGTAGGGTTTGTCTTTACGAGTTTCAAGGCCGATTCGACCGCAGCCGTCAGATTACCGGCGTCCAATTGCAATTTGGCGTCATTCATAGGTGTAGTTGTCGGGGCCGGTTCGGCCATATTATTTCAAAAATGTTTGCGGCACGCGGATCTGCTCGAATATTGCCTTGTCGAACAGGTTCTCGCCTTTCGACTTGATCGTTGCAGTTACCGCCTTCCCGCCGACCGTGAACGAGAGCTGATATACCCCACCGTCTAGTTTTTGCGGCTTCGAGGCCTCCACGAATTTGAATAGGCCCCAACTTCCCGGATACTTCAGCGGCCCGCCGGCAGCGCTCGATGAAGTATTCGAATTGCTCGACGTATTCGCTCCGCCAGTGGTCGGGGCCGAAGAGCCGCCGATGCTTACAAGCACCCCGGTTTCAGTGCCCTGGGCCGGAAAGATCAAGTTCACCGAGCCTGTCCCTTCTGCCTTGACGGGCTGTCCGTCGATCGACATATCGACGGTCGCATCCTTGGGCGGTTGAAGCGAGAATTCGTATTCGAACTTGGGTGTTGCTCCGGAACTATACAACGCCTTGCGCAACTTCATCAAGTTGTTCAAATAGGCGACGAACTCGTCGCTGAACTTAAGCTCAGAAGTGTCTTTTACTTTGAGTTGGTTGTTCGATTCCTCGAAATACCGGCTTAGCTTTTCATCGTAAAACTTCGAGAATTTGCCCTCGCCCGGCGCAAGGAATGCCGTTAGCTTTGCCAGGTCGGTTTCGGTCGCTCCCGCCACGAACGGATAACCTTTCTCGATCTCTTTCGCATCGGGCAGCATCTGCTCGTTCCAGATCTTGACCACCTGACCCTGAGCATCTGCCCCGAGCAGGAGCTTCAAATTGCCGATAGGCCGCTGGATCAGGTCGGCCATGGCCTGGCCGGATGGCGTATCCTTAAAGCCCGCGAGCAGATTAGTGACAGCGGTCTCGCGAGCGCGTATCTTGATCGGATCTTTATCGTCCGCCATTTCCTCGGCGATCTTTTTATATTGATTTTCCGAAACGCCGTTGAAATCGTTATAAACCTGGCCCAGGATCCCTCGATATTTTGCGACCGGAGCCGCCTCCGGCTTTTCCTTTGTACCTACAAATGTGAAAAGAGCACGGAATTCCGTTTCCGGCGGTGTTCCGCCGGTCGCGGTATCCTTTTTCTTTGTAAAGAAGCTCTTGATCCAATCTATCCAACCCGGAGCCTCCGGTTGGACGGAAAGGTTCGTGTTCTTCGCGATCTCTTTAACAAGGATCTCCATCGGCGAGTTCGCCTGAGAGAATGTCTGGAGTGCGTTAGTCGCATCGGCCTTAGTTTTATACGGCTTGATCTCGACGCCTTTAACGAATTTCAGCCAATGGTCAGCGTAATCGCGGTAATAACGCTCCTGCAGCTTCGCGGAATCTGTTGAAAGAGCAACCGCCTTCCTGCCGAGTTCGCCCATTACCCAGTCGTCTTCGCTAAGTTTCAGCTCTGCTTCCAGGATCGCGATCTTCATGAGGTCGAAGCCCGGCCGTGTGAACGCGCTGGGTACGACATATCGTCCCGTCATTAAGCTATTGTCAGCGCCGTTTCTCGCGAGTATCGTCTCGACCGTGGTGGTCCCGACCTTGTCGTCTACCTGCTTCGAGATCTCCGTGACCTTGCGGCTGTAATAGCGGTACACCGCGGGAAATGCCTGCAGTTTTCTGCGAGTGTCCTCAACCAGCTTTGCATTCAGGCTGATACGTGGAAAATTTCCGTTGTCCGCTTTTCGGTCGGCTTGTTTTGCCCAGAATTCAAGGTTTTGCTGAGCGACCAGCTTCATATCGCCCGGCACCTTTGAATCCATGACCCAGTAATCTTTCAGCGCTTCTACGATCTGAGTCGACTCCGCCTTGTTCTGATATTCTCCGGAAAGCATCAGGTAGGCTTTGAGAAGGTCGTAATATTTCCCAAGAGTTTCCTCTTCTTTCTCGGTCAGCTGCGAAGGATTTACGACCGGTTGGCTATCGGCAAATTTACGCAGGTCCGCCTCTACGCGTTTCAACGCCGGTGCTTTGAATCGCTGCTCGACGACCGAAAAATATAGCGGCAGCAAGCTTCGGGTGTAGATCGCGCTTCCGGAATACATTCCGAAACGCATATAAAACGGCGGGCTGTTCCGGTCGTAATCATCGAGCTGCGTCATCAACGCACGAAGCTCGTCTGTAACCACGATCTCACGACGGGTTTCGTCTTCATTCTTGGCGAGAATGTCCTTGCCGGCATCCGCCTTGCGCATCGAAAGGACCTTTTCACCTCGGGCCGCGGCATCGTTCAGCATCTGTCGGTTCGTCGCAAGCGAAACGCCGGCCATTAATAAAAGCAAGCCGACGATCAAAGCGCCGAGAACGGTCATCACCCATCCGAAGATTGGTGCCCGCTGCCGCTGAGCGACAAACGTCTTGACCATGTCCTTGTCACGAAGGACAACGTCACGGAAAAATCGTTCCGCAAAATAGCCGTTTGCGACCGAAACAGGAGCATTAGGTGAACCTTTCCCGGCCGGCGACGCAGTGAAATAGAAACCTCGAAGGAACGGATTCTCACTAAACGGATTCGGCCTGAATAATGCATTCACAAACGCCGCGAATTTGCGGCGGGCAGAACCAAAATGCAGCGGAAAATTGAAGATCTTAAGTTGCCGGACCGGCGGAAACGGAGCTGAAAGCCGAACGAGCCGCCGCTTCATTACGGAGTTTTGAAGGATCTCGTATTCACTATCGAACAACGACTGAGCGTTATCGCTTTTTTCGATCGGAATGGTCGCGCCCCAAACGAGAGTCTTGTCCTCATTCTTCGAGCTTGAGAATGAATCGCGAAATCCCTCGATCGAATCGGCGTGCGTGAAAACGAGATAGACCGGGAACTTTACCTTGACTCGCTGCATCGCGTCGTCAAGCCGGGCCCGAAGCACTTTTGCCAATTCTTCGATCTCCCGGTCATCGCCTTTAACGATAGTTTCCGTATTTACTGCGAGGACGAAACCGTCGAGCGGCCGGTTAGACCGGTATTTTTTCAGAGTGTCGAGCACCGACGACCATTCATCTCCGTCGACGCCCTCGGTTTGATAGCGGCCGGCCGTGTCGACAAACACCGCATCGTTGGTAACCCGCCAATCGACTCCAGGAGTCGGCCGGATGAATCGCAGTTCGGATTGACGCTGGCTCGGTAACGCTTGGAAATTCAGATTTGAACTAATAACAAGTGAGCTTTTGCCGGATCTGGGTGCTCCTGCAACGATGTACCAGGGCAATGAGTACACGGCGTCTTTTCCCGACTCGCCGAGGTTTGAGGCTTTCAGGAACTGCACCGTTTCTTCGGCGCTCTCGGCAAGCCCCAGATATTGTCCGGCTGGTGCCGGCGTCCCGGCAGCTACTGCACCGGGAGCCGCCGCAGTTCCGTCTGCTGCCCCGGCTTTTGCCGCTTCCGCAGCAGCAGCTTCTTTTTCAGCTTTTTTCTTGCCGCGGCGCGAGACGAACCAAGTGAGGAGCAAAGTGAACGGAAGCGTTAACAGGATGAAAATGATGGTGACAACCTTCATGTTGTTACCCATCATCCCCGGCGGGAGCATCATCACGACGAAACCGACAATGCCGTAGAACGACATCAAGCTGCCAATGCCAAACGCAAACTTCAATTGACTTAATTGCCAGCTGTTCATAATCGTAGCCTTCGATTAAAGCGGAAGCTTCTCAACCGTGTCGTTCAAAAACTTGATCGATAGCATAAACAAGATCCCATAAACTATGATCGCAAGCCCTACTCCTCCAAGAGCCGTAAGCTTTGCCCAGATCGGCATTCCACGTTTTTCCGGGGGCTTCGGCTGGTCGTTCGCAAGCCAATGAGGCGAAAGCTCGACCGATGAAATACGGCCGACCTTCACCAAAGCGTTGGCGGTTTCCTGCATCGTCGCCAGCAGCTTTTCATGCTCATAGATAGCGTAACGGCCCTTAAAGCCCAGCAGCATGCAGTAGTAGTACACCTCGACGGCGTCCTGCGTTACTTCTATCTGCTTAAGCATCGATTCAAGCTTTTCGAAAAATTTGTTTCCGGCCAGCTGTTCACCGAATAGCTCGAGCTGCAATGGGTTCTTTTCCCATTCGATCTTTAACGGAAAGTCAGCGGTCAAGATCATCTCGTCGAAAAACGAGGCGAGAGCAAATTTCGAGACTTGAACGATCTTATGATTGAACTTGTAACGTTCGGCCCGTTTTTCAAATTCGTCGAGCAACCCTGCGATCTTTGGCCTCAGCTCGTTTGAAGGCGCGACGATCCCGGCCTTGAGCCTGAGTATCAGGTCAAAGATAGGCCCTGCGAAAGTGATCAGGTCTTTTCTGCCGGCTTCCATCGGGTATACGTAGTGCTAACAATTGTAGAGGAAATCAACCCGTTTCGCCTAGAGAAACGTGCGGATTTACCATTTGAAATAAAATAAAAGACGAGAAACGAATCTTAGGGCTTCACTGCATAAAGCTCCAGCTTCTCGTCGGGTATCTCGTTCGGGACATAGACTGAGATCACCTTTGAGCCCGCGATGCCGTTCCAATACGGCCCCATACTGTCGAGCTGGAAATACTTGAACCCGACACGCGCCGGTATCGGGGCGGGCGGTGGATTCGCATGCGTTAGGACAACACCCGGCAGCGCCGAGCCGATCACTGAATCGATCACATCGCGTGACGCGATCTTAACGACACGCGGCACGCCTTCGATGATCTTCGATTCAGGCATCTGTGCTCGCACAGCGAGATAGAACGCGGCTTCCTTGAGCAGCCGTTCGTCTTCTATGCGGCCGACATAAAGCGTATCGCGCGTTTTTTCGAGCGGGATCGGAACGCAGCGGCTCGGAATAACGGTTTCAAGCAATTCCTTAAGTGTTGCCGATAAATTTGCGAACGTGAAATAAAGGTCGTCGTGATCGTATTTCACGATGTCCTTCGGATGATATTCCAGCGAAAATGTCATCAGCTTTCCGACCAGCGTGCCGAGCTCGAGATAAAGTTTTTCCGGATGCAGCATCGGCGAGCGAAACTGGTGCGAGAGGGTCGGTATCGACGAATTGATCGTATGCAGCAGCCAAAAGACCGCGACCTCGGCGGTCGTGAAATCCGCGAGCGAAGCGTTCCGCTGCCGGCGTTGTTCGCCAAGGCTCCCGCTTTTCGTGATCAGAATTTCGACCATCTGCCGAAGCATGTTGGCGACCCACGTCGAGGCGGCGATGTTCAGTATCGGCGGAATGTAATCGTCCGACATCTTCAGTTGGCCGGTAGGCGTTCGCTGTAACTCAGCGATCTTTATCGATGTAAAGCCGTCGCGAAGCTCATCGTCAAACACGATCCGCAGATTGCTTTTTGCATACGCGATCGGTTGCTCGTTCGTGCCGCTGGTCTCGTCTTTGACCTGAAATCCTTCCTGCAGAAATCGCAGATTGCCCGACGCCGCTGCTCCGGCTGACTGAAAATTTGCCTCGCCCGCTTTCTTTGCAGGTATCGCAAGATGCACGCCAAGCTTTTCCGCTTCGACCCCGAAATGATTTCCGACCGGCCGTAGGTCCGGAACAGCCTCAGCGTCAGGCACATTAACCATCAGGCCGTCGGGCAGCACGGCCCTGCAATTCGTTATCTGGAAATTACCGTTTGCGACCGCCTCGTTATTTACCTGCAGGTCGAGAACGCCGTAGTTATACGGCATCATCGAATTTGCGCGCGAATTCAAAAGATCTTCATGGTAATTGTCCCACTGCTGAAAGTGATGCGGAGTGAGAAGCATCCCTTCGTTCCAGACGATCTTTCGGTATTTACTCATATTGAAGTGTGAAATAAATATAGAACGACTAGCGAAAATAGTAAATGGCAGACCGTAATCTTTGAGTTTTCAGCGTTTTGGGCCGTGCCGTCCGCGCTTTTTCGGCCGTTTGCGAACCGCTTGAGGCGGAGCTTCCGGCACGCTTTGTGGTTCACTTGTGAGTTTGCCAAAAAACTCGGCCATCCATTGTTCGCCGGTCTTTTCCGGGAATGTCTCCGGATATTTCTTTGCGATCTCGAGCGCCATGATCAATAAAAGGAAGCCGGCCCGTTTCGATGCCTCGCCTTCGGTCAGCTGCTTCATTGTCGTCGAAGGCTTTATCGGAAGCCCGACCAAACGAACGCCTTCAGCCGAGGGCGACGAGCAATTCTCCGCCGGCGAGGTCGCGAGATATTCGCGACATGCGATCGGCCGCTGCTCGTATATCGAGCACATCGAGTCTTCGAGAAACGGACACGGGATCTGCTCGTTGAAATACCAAAGAACCAAACGTTCGGCACCCTTCATGGAACCCGCCTTGGAAGAATGAAGGTCGTCGAACCAGCCGATCGTCTTAAAATGCTCAAGCGTTTTCGCAAACCTCGAGACGATCTCGGTCCTTCTGGGTTCGGGCATTGCGGCGACGAGGTCGGCGATGTAGTAAGCCTCAACCTCAGAAACGGGTATCGCCTGGTGACAACATGACGCACATTTTGCCTTACAAGAAACGTGCTTTCCTGCCTCACTTTCCGCCTGGATCCCGATATCGGCGAATGAATCAGCCATCTGGTGAAATACCGGCAGCATCCGATGCGGTTTTACCGGGCGCGCGGGCACAGTCATCTCAAGATCGAGAGGAACATTTCCGACCCTGAGGCCGACCTTCCCGGTGACCCATTCGTCTTCAGCCATAGATCCAGCCGATCAGAATCCCAGCGGATCGGCATTGACGCCGAAATCTTTTGGGTTTTGAGCGATCGTACCGATCGCAAGGAAATTCAATGCGTTTTCATACTCGGCCTGCGAGATCTTTCCGTTCTTTTGCAAGTACCAGATCGTTCTGATAGTGCGCGCGCTTTCGGACGATGTAGTCAGGCTCTGAAGCAAATTTCGCATTTTCAGGAAATCGCCGGCCGCGCCCTGTTCATAAATCGCGATCACCAGCAACGCGTCATCGGCCCGCTCGCTGCTGACCGAAACCCCCAGCTTATAGAGCACGTCGGCCATCGCTTTCGCAGTTTGAAGAACATCGCCTTTCGAGCTGCCCAGCTTCGCGATCGCGGCGACCGCTAAGAACTGGGGTTTAAGATTTTTCGACTGCGCCAGCGATTTGATCTCGGCTGCGCTCTTTTTCGCTGCAGAGAGATTCGCAGCAACTCCCGAGTTGCTGCTAAATTGTTTGATCTTCGGGCTAAGTTTCGTTGCCTGTTCGGTCGTCAAAAATGCGTTCGGGTTGTTTTGGGCGATATTTCGAAGAAAAGTGCCGCCGTTTTGCTCGATCTTGGCCGTTTCGCTATTGTTTGCCGCAGGCGTGCCTGAGGTTGAGGGCGTATCGCTGTTCGACGAAGTGCTCGGCCCCGTCGACGAGGACGTGCCGCCGGAATTCGACGTTTCGGAACCTGACTTGTTCGACGATTTCTTCTTTTCGTTGACGGGGTCTGGGTCATCGTCAGTATAGGTCGTTTCAGTTTGTTTCTTCGCGATCGTCGTCGTCGGGCCGCTAAAGAGAATGAAGACGATCACCCCCGCGAACAACAAAAAAACAATGCCGAAAACCGGGATGATCACCCAAAGCAGCATCGAGCCGGATCCGCCAGCGGCCTGTTGGGGCGAGCCACCGACGGCCGCCGGAGCAGCGACGGCCTGCGGCGTTTCGAGCTCGGTAGCAGGCAATTCCGTTTCTGCAGCCGGCGTTTCCGGTTCGTCCGATGCTGCCGCCTCGGGCTCGTCACCTTTCAGCACGACCGTCACGTTCAATCCCCCAAGTTGGAGCACGTCGCCATTTTTCAATGCGATCGGGTCTTTCAACATCTGGCCGTTAAGGAACGTGCCGTTACTTGAGCCGTTGTCGGAAACTACAAAGACGTCGCCAAAGCGGTCGATCTTCATGTGCCTTCGCGACAGCCGTCCGTCCGGGATGCAAATGTCCGATTCGGAGTGCCTCCCGACCAAACATAGCTCGCCCGTCACCTGCCGGCGCGTCTCCTCGCCTTGTTCGTCTTTGTATTCGAGAAACAATTCGGTCATTTGTTGTACGTCGATAGCGGCTGGAGTTTAAGGCCAAAGTCCTGCGGGTTCTCACCGATGATCGCGGCCGCGAAAAATTTCGGAACATACTTAAAGTTTTCCGACTGAAACTGTTTCGAAAGAAGTTCGCCTTGTGCGATGAGGGTCCAGAAATCGCGCGGCAATCCGCTGTTCGACTCAAGCGCCTTCGTAAGGTTGGTGCTCAGGCCGCCCTCGCCGCTGTTGTAGCTTCCGATGGCGAGAGGCACGCTTGCCGGGCCAGTGCCGTAACGCCCGGTCAATGCCTTCATATACGACGCAGCGGCACGTGCCGACGGCTCAGGCTTACAACGATCGTCCGGGCTGCCAACCGAGGCGCCTTTTACAATATTGTCGGTCGCAGCGTAGTGCAGCTTTGCCGTAGCGTAAGTGAATTGAAACATTCCCAAAGGGCCCGTCGGGCTCTGAAGGCAAACGCAATGTTCCGATTCGATCATGGCGAGATAGAGGCCGATGCGCGGATCGGTCCCTTTTTCATTAAATGCCTTCACAATGAACGGGGCATTCCTGCTGGCGCGTTCGTAAGTGGTCTGGAGGCTGTCGCCAAACCGACAACCGCCCAGCGGCTTGGTATTGATCCGTTTTGCGTAGCCATCGGCAAAGCCTTTTATTTTGTCCAGGGCCGCGTCGGGTATAGGCTCGCTGCTGCTGTTGCCGATAAACTGA
Source organism: Acidobacteriota bacterium (assembly GCA_003223975.1). Classification (GTDB taxonomy): domain Bacteria; phylum Acidobacteriota; class Blastocatellia; order Pyrinomonadales; family Pyrinomonadaceae; genus OLB17. Next base: position 8,104 of record QHXS01000075.1, on the reverse strand, counting down.
GCGATCTTCATTGCCTTGTCCGACAGGTATTGTCGCTTCTCGGTTTCCGACATGGAAAGATACGGTTTGCCGCTCGGCACCGGGGCTATCGGCGTCGAGGTATCCGTCGGCGAGTTAGTTAATGACGTATTGTCGATCGTAGTACTGCCGCTGTTCGTTCCGCTTGGTTTGGTCGAGGGCGACGGCTTTTTCGCAGGCTTGTCAAAGTCGTCAGGATCGGCGGTGTCGGCATTATACGCGGCCGCCGAACTTCCACCGCTCAGAACCTTGTAGCCGATAAATACTGCCGAGATCCCGATCACGAAAAACGCTCCGGCGATAAGCGCGATCGGTAGAACGCTCATCATCGAGAACTGCTGCGGAGCAGATTCGGCAACGTTTGAACCGGTCTGAGCGTTGAATGAGGCGGCAGGCGCAGCAGCCATCTCGGAAATACGGACGTTAAGAACTGTATTATTTCCAATTCGGATCGAGTCGCCGTTTCGCAGAGGTGTTCCCGCAGGCGCGGCTCGAAGGCCGTTCACGAAAGTGCCGTTCGACGAATTTTCGTCAACGACCCAAACCCTTTCGCCTTCGACATAGATCGATGCGTGCAGCCGCGAAAGGCTGTCGTCCGGGAAACGAAATTCGGCTTCGGTGCCGCGGCCGAAGGTCGTCTTCGAATTCTGGATCCGTATCTCTCGTGAGCCATCAGGTGTTGGATAAGTAAGACGAACGTCCAGCATAGAGCAATAGCCATTACATCGCGTTGCGATACAGATCGGAAAGCCGGGGAGTCTTTTTTAGACCAAATCTCTGCGGGTTTTCGGAAACGATTCCGGCCGCGAAAAACCTGACCAACTGGTCACGCTCTTTATCCGACTTTATCGTGCTCCACGGATCGGTCCGGTTTTGGCCGAGACTTGCAAACCAGATCGCTGCGTCGCTTGTAGACTTGCCGAAAACGGCGGCGCTGTAGATCGGGTCGTTACCGGGTGCGCTTGTTATGATCGCCTTCATATATTGTGCCGCTGCCTTTGCCGCACAGCCTTGCGAAGGGTCGTTGATCGCCATACCTCCGCACGTTCCTTGATAACCGCTCGCGGTGATAAATTCCGAACTCATTCGCCAGAGCCCTTCTTCGACGCCGACTGCAGCCGGATCGAACTTCGAACGGCTCATCGCTAATATGAACGCAAGAGGCGCTTTCACATTGTATTCGCCGACGAACGAAACCTTAATAACGTCACTGTACTTTGCCGCGCGCTCGTAGTAACCCTCCTGAGCATACTCCGCAGTTTTTTTCTGTACTTCAGTAAGAAACTGTTTGTTCGAAACATTATAAGACTGCTCCTTGAACAGATCCTTTACTAACCGCGTCGACATGTCCTGGATCTCCGGCAGCGCCACGGCCTTAGTTGAGCTGGTCGACTGACCGCTCTGCTGCGAATTCGTTTGCGCTACTTCAGGCCCGGGTGCCGGTTTGGTGACAGCGCGTGTTTCGAACGCCAGCATCACCGGCGGATTTTCGCCGACAGGATTGTTTTCCTCATCCAAGAGCACAACACCGAGGCTGTGATCAACGCCATCGGAAAGGTCCGGAAATTCTTTCGGATCGATAGTCGCCGTGAACGGTGCCTCGACCACCGAGGCGAATTCGTTGCCGTCTATGGTAAAGACCGCTTTCGAAACACATTCGCCGTCCTGCACCTCGATCGAGATCTCGGTCGGAGCCGAGATCGTGTCGCCGGTTTCGGGTTTCGTGATCGATGCTTTTGCGGTACAGGGCGACCCAAAGATATTGCTGAACAGTCCGCCTCCCCCGCCGCCACCTCCGCTCCCACCTCCGCTTCCGCCCGACGTGCCACCAGATCCGCCGCCCTTGGAGGAACCCGCGAAGAAGAAGATCCCACCTGCTATCAGAACGAAAAAGAGCGCTACGCATGCGATCCCGCCGGCGATAAGCAACAGCATTTTCGAGCCGCCGCCCGACGCAGCTTCGGCTTGCGGTGCTTCGGGAGCGCTCGGCGTCGAAGCCACATCAGGTGCAACTTCCGCTTTCGGCGCTTCAACGTCCGGTTCGGGTTCCGAACCATTTGTAGACTCCGCAAACTCGATCCGGCTCGTTCCCCCGAGCATGATCACATCGCCGGGGGCCAGATACCGTTCGCCTGTTAGTCTTTCTCCATTTACAGTGGTGCCGTTGCTGCTGCGAAGGTCGATCACGACATATTCGCCGTTGCGCGATTCTATTTCGGCATGCTGCCGCGAAACGTTCGCATCGTCGGGGAACGAAACGTCGTTATCCGTCGTTCGCCCGAGCGACGTCACACCGCCGGACAACGCGATCTCACGGCCGTCAAATTTTAACTTCACATCCGGCATAGAACACTGGCCGCATTATTGGACGAAGCGGACCGCGAATTTTGCGTCTAGAAGGTGTCTTCGGGTTTCGGCATCAGGAAAAGAAAATAAACGACCGCGATGAACAGGGCAACAAGCCCGAGAGCAAAGATCACGCCCAGGACCATAAAAACCACCTTTGCCGTCGAACTCTTTTTCGGAGCAGTTTGGACCGACGCAGTTGACACTTTCGGCGTTTCCGAACTATCGATCTCGGGCTGCGGCCCAATTTCGGGCGCGGGCATTTCCGCCGTCGATTCGGAATCGCCGTTCTTGAGCGGTACCGGCGTTTGATCGAATTTGTCCGCGTACCCCTGCGGCAGATAGCCGCTGGTTTTGCGGAACACGGGCTCAGGCATCGACCAGCCGGTTTTGGTGTCCTTTGCCGGCGGATTCGGCGGCGTAGTGTTCACGTCGTCTTCTGATGGTGCAGCTAGGGGGATCGCTTCTTCGCTCACAGTTTTTTCTCCGCTCATGCGAATTCGTTATCGTTCCAATTCCAATACATCCGATCTGGTGATTATACCTGTAATTCGCTTGAAATCCTCTATTAAAACCGCGGGTGACTTTTGCAGCTTCGTCTTTATTTCCGTTACGCTCGTGTCCATTTCGACTACCGGGAAGCCCTTGTCCATCACTTCCGAGACCTTTGAGTTCAAAAGCTCGCGGTCTTTGAGTAGCCTCGCCAAAATGTGGCTTTCGCGAAGGCTGCCGACCGAGCGGTTTTCTTCCAACACCGGGATCTGCGTTACGCCGCTGTCGTTCATAAGTTGAATAGCCGCGCTTACAACCTCATCAGGCGATACGAAAATTAGCGATTCCGGAGCGCCCGAATTCTTCGTCTCGTTTATCAGCCCGGCAGTAATGCGTTTCGGCTCGAGCAGTAACTTTTCCTTCATCCACTCGTCCGAATGAAATTTCGACAGGTAGTGCTCGCCCGTATCGCACACGATAAAAACGACGACCGCTGTATCGTCCAGGTCTTTTGCGACCTTTATCGCCGCGGCGAAATTCGTTCCCGTCGAGCCGCCGCAAAAGATGCCCTCACGTCGCGAAAGCTCGCGTGCAAACTCGAATGATTCGCGGTCGGTGATATTGATGATCTCGTCGATCGTCTTCATGTCCGCGTTGCCGACCGGCAAACTCTGCCCTATGCCCTCGACCAGGTACGGCGTCGCCTCGGGCACGCGGCCCGAATCTTTGTACTGCTTGAATATCGAGCCGTACGGATCGGCGCCGATGATCTTTATCTTCGGATTCTGCTCCTTTAGATATCGTCCCGTTCCTGTAATAGTACCGCCGGTGCCGATGCCGGAAACGAAATGGGTGATCTTGCCCTCGGTGTCGCGCCAGATCTCTGGGCCCGTCGTCGCGTAATGTGCCGCCGGGTTTGCCGGATGATTGTATTGATCGGGATAGAACGAGCCCGGCGTTTCGTGCGAGATGCGTTTCGCGGTCTCAACGTAATGATCGGGCGTGCCGTGCTTTGCCGCCGCCGGGCAAACGACGATGTCGGCCCCGAGCGATTTCAGATAGCGCATCTTCTCCACCGAGACCTTGTCGGTCAGGATAAAAATGCATTTGTATCCGCGCACCGCCGCCGTCAACGCCAGGCCGATACCCGTGTTGCCGCTCGTCGCCTCGATGATCGTGCCGCCTTTTTTGAGAACGCCCTCTTTTTCGGCCCAATCGATCATCGAAATGCCGATGCGGTCCTTGACCGAATAGCCCGGATTCAGGCTCTCCATCTTGGCCAGCACCTGCGCCTTGATCTTGTGCTTTTTGGTGATGTGATTGACCTTGACGAGCGGCGTATTGCCGATCAGGCCAAGAACGTCCGAATAGAATTTCATCTACCGTGAGTTTATTCCGAAAGATATTTCGAGGCAAGAACGTTGGAAGAGACAGGAGACAGGAGACAAGAGACTGGAGCGGCGGGCGTCCCGCCTGCCCTGAGCACGAAGTGCGAATACAAACCTTGAACCTTGGACTTTGGACTTTGGACCTTGAACCTTGAACTTTGAACTTCCAAAAAGCGTAAGCTTGAGGTATGTTCTGTCCTAATTGCGGTGCAACGAACGGGGTCGAGCAGAATTACTGCCGCGGCTGCGGGCTAAAGCTCGACGCCATTGCCGAAGCGGTCGCCGGGCAGTTTCCCTCAAAGGAATTCGCCGCCGATCAGCGTCGACGCGAACGGTTCGAAAAGTTCGGGATGTACAGCCTTTCCGTCGCCGGACTGATCGGCTTCACGATACTTCTGTTCAAGGCGACCCAGTACAAACTAATTCTATTCGGGCCGGATGTTCTCATAGGCTCCGCGATCGCCGCCCTGATCGCGTTTCTGCTTCTCTCGCTCTTTTTCTTCCATTACCCAAAGTTCTTTCGTGTCAGAAGCCCGCACGTAGCGGGGTCCCCGCCGGAGCATCTCCGAGCGGGGTTGCCGGGTAAGGGTTCGGGTGAGAACCGCCCTATCGACGAAGATCCGTCAACCGCTCCCGTCACCGCAAAACTCATCGAAGACCACCCATCCGATTACGTTTCCTCCGTAACCGAAAACACAACCAAAAGCTGGCGAGTTAGCTAAAAATAGGGTTTGAATCTCGTCAGCGGAAAGAGCGCGATCGTAGACTGCGATCTCGTCTACCGCGCCTTTAAGTTTCCTATAATTACCGGGCTTACCGGGGATTGTGCCGACGTATAATTGTGTGCCGGATGAAGTATCGACGGTTAAGTCGCGGCGGTTTATCAAAATTCCGTCCAGATATAATGACACGGAACTCTGATCGGTATTCTTCCATGCAGATGTCGCCACTACATGATACCAACGACCAGGATCGAGGGGTCGGTTTCCCTCGACCGAATTGCCGACATTTGCTATGAACGGTAGTCTTTCGGTTGTCCCAAGTAAATAGGCGCGGTTTTCGTCCAAACTTCCGTAACCGCCGAAAAACGAGACATACGTTTGAAACTCATCGACCATTATCCACATTGCCATAGTCCGATCGCCTGAACCGATCGGTAAACCAGCTGTTGGAGCAGAAACTAGATCATCGATGCCGTCAAAGCTGAATGCCTGTCCGGCGATTCCGGACCGATAGGTGGCGCCGTTGACCAAAACGCCGTCATTGCCACCTACGACGTCATAACCATTACCGTCAGCGGGCCAGTAGCTAACAAGACCGCTGGATGCACTGGTTTCGCCGGCTGACAAAGCCCGATTGTAGATCTTGACTTCGTCGATGAGTCCGGCGAAACGAGTGTTTGCATCATCGCCTCTGGCACCGATCTTTAGACTCCCGTCGCCGTCCGACGGTTTGTACACCGTTGCGGCACTGCCATCCAATTTTCCGTCTAGATACACTTTGATGTTGTTGCCGTCATAGACAGCCGCGACCCGATGCCATACTCCAGTAGTAATGGCCGTTGCCCCGGTGACCTTTTCTGATCGCACCGATGGGTTACAGACAACCGCGACAACCTTCCCGTCGATGAGTCGGAGAGCATACCCATTAAGTCCGGGCTCGTCATATTTTTCAACGACAGCCTGTTGAACTGCGTCATTTTCGATCTTGATGCTCGCTTGAACGGTGAATGGCCCTGTAAAGCTCAGCTCTCGCGAATCTGGAACTTCAATGTAACCGTTGATTCCATCAAGACTCACAGCCTGGTCGAGGTATCCCGGTTCGAACGCCGCATTACCAATAAGAACGCCATCATTGCCGCCCGCGATGTCGTCCGCATTGCCATTCGCCGGCCAATAACCAACGAGCCCGTCGTGTGAAACAAAAAAATATCGCGCAATTTTCTGTCTGGAGGCGGGAATCAAGCCTATCAAGATGGCCGCGAATACAACCCCGCCCAAGGCGAACTTCCATACAGTACCAATTCCTTCCGCCAATTTGGCTTTAAATGGTGGTTTATCTCGCCGCTCATAATTTCGAAGTGAATGAAGATCGGTCAACAACTGTTGCGCGGTTTTGTGTCGGTCTTCTTTTGTCTTCGCGAGCGCCTTGTGAATTACGGCGTCGATCTTCTCATTGTAGATCCGGCGATTTAACAAAACCGGAGAAGGCTGCGATATTAGCACAGCGGCAATCAGGTCGATCTTTGTGGGGCCGCGAAATGGCAACCGTCCGGCAAGCATTTCATAAAGCACCACTCCAAGGCTCCATATGTCAGTCTGTGTATCGACCTCGACGCCACGGATCTGTTCGGGAGACATGTAGGCCGGCGTTCCCATCAGGGACCCGAGTTCGGTGCTCATATCTACTGTCAACCTAGTGTCATCTGCGCCCGGAATATGTATTGCACCATGTCCGATCGGCTCGACAAGCTTTGCCAGTCCGAAGTCCAAAACTTTTATGTTTCCGTCTGCCTGAACAATTATGTTTTCCGGCTTGATGTCGCGATGGACGACGCCAACGGAGTGAGCAGCAGCGAGAGCATTGGCGATCTGTATAGCGATCTCTATCGCCCTTAATGGAGGCACGACTTCGATCATAAATTCGCGAAGGTTTACACCATCCACGAACTCCATGACGATCAGATGTTCGTCGCTGAATTCGCATAATTCGTAGAGCTTCGCAACATTTGGGTGTGAAACACGCGAAGCGGCGTTCGCCTCTTTCCGAAATCTTCTTATCCGTTCTGAATCGAGTTCGAATAACTGGTTCGCAAATTTGATCGCGACTGGTTGTTGGTTTCGCGTGTCCTCGGCAGCATAGACGGCGCCCATACCGCCGCTTCCTATCAACCGATCGATCCTAAAGTGGCCAAAATTTCTACCGATTCGACCATCGCTCTCGGTTTCGTCTATTATTTTCAAGCCAACTTCGAAAACTGATCCATCCAGCTTTGGCGACGGCGTTTCGTTCTCGTCAAGCAAGGCTTCGACTTCAGTGAATAGAGCTTGGTCGCCCTGGCATTCCGAGCGGAGATAATCCAAGCGGGCGGCACCCGTTAATTCGGACGCGGCTGTGAAGATCTGATCGATCTTTTGCCAATGCCTATCAGCCATAATCATGGAGAGAGCTTCGACGAACTAAGTGACTAATTAATTACGCCCGAAATGTAAGATTTCTGCGGGAGCTATTTCTTCATCTCGCGGGCAAGCCAGGCACGTGCCAGCTTCCAATGGCGATTGACCACGGCACCTGAAAGTTTCATGACATCGGCGATCTCAGTAACGGAAAGCCCACCGAAATACTTCAGTTCGACGACTCGCGCTTTCAACGGGTCGAGTGATTCAAGAGACTTTAATGATTCGTCGAGGAGCAGCACCTCCGCCGTCTGTTCCGACGACATTATCTCGACCTCATCGATATTGAGAAGAACCGCTGATCCGGCTCGTTTAGCGACAGAGCGGTCGCGAGCGTGATTGATCAAAATGCGGCGAATGATGATCGACGAAACCGCAAAAAAATGGCTGCGGTTTTGCCATTGCGGCTTTCGCTGTTTGATCAATTTGATGTACGCCTCGTTAATAAGATCGGCGGTCATTAACGACCCGTTCGGGGACTCCCGCCGGAGGTAGTTTCGAGCAATGCGGCTAAGCTCTTGCTCTACTATCGGCACAAGTGCTTCCAGCGAGGTTTCATCTCCATCATTCCAGGACGCAAGTAGCTCCGTGATATGGGCGTGGGACGGGTTCATTTATGGTGAGATACGGTAACGCAGAAAGCATATATCGCATTTGGTAAAAAAAACAATTCAATTTCACCGA
>QHXS01000024.1 GCA_003223975.1 Acidobacteriota bacterium | reverse complement strand
GACGTCGAATGTCATCACCACGAAGTTGCGACCGCCGGACAATGCGAGATCGATTTTCGATTTTCGAACCTGCTCCACACGGCCGACAATGTAATGCTCTTTAAGTACGTTGTAAAGAACACAGCCAATGCCTTCGGCAAGACCGCAACCTTTATGCCGAAACCTGTTTTCGGCGATAACGGCTCTGGGATGCATTGTCATCAATCGCTTTGGAAGGACGGTGAGCCGTTATTTGCAGGCGATCAATATGCCGGCCTTTCGGAGATGGCCAAATTCTACATTGGGGGCCTCCTAAAACATGCACCTGCGCTGGTTGCTTTCGCAGCACCAACGACGAATAGCTATAAGCGTCTCGTGCCCGGTTTTGAGGCACCTGTAAATCTCGCTTACTCGGCTCGCAACCGCTCGGCAGCGGTGCGAATTCCGATGTTCTCTCCGTCGCCTAAGGCGAAGCGTCTCGAATTTCGACCGCCGGATCCAAGCTGCAATCCGTACCTCACATTCGCTGCACTGCTTATGGCCGGACTGGACGGAATTCAAAACCGAATCGATCCCGGCGACCCGCTTGATAAGGATATTTACGATCTTCCGCCCGAAGAGTTAGCGAATGTGCCCTCGCTGCCCGGAAGCCTTGATGAATCGCTAACCGCACTAGAGAACGATCACGATTTCCTGTTGAAAGGCGATGTGTTTTCGACTGCGATGATCGAGAAATGGATAACATACAAGCGCGAAAAGGAAATAACGCCGCTTCGCCTTCGGCCGCATCCGCTGGAGTTTTCGATGTATTACGACATTTAGTCGGTTAGAAATCTTGGAAAAAAGCTCGTCGTGCAACGGCGAGCTTTTTTTTGCAGGTGGCGAGTGACGGCATGCTGGTTGTCCGTTCGGATTGCCGTTACAATCTTCACATGGATGTCGCACCTGTCATTCTGAGCGGCGATCGGGTTTCACTGGAACCAATGCAAAAGGACCATATCCCTGCGTTGTGTGAGATCGGCCTCAAAAGAGAACTTTGGAAATGGACCCTTACGGACGTTTGCGATGTTAAGGCTATGGAGGCTTACGTTCAAAACGCGCTTGACGACAAAGCAAAAGGCGTATCTCTACCTTTCGTGACCCGCGACAACGAATCAAACCGTATCGTCGGTTCGACGCGCTTTGGGAACATCGACATCCCAAATCGGAAAACGGAGATAGGCTGGACGTGGATCGCTCCGGAATCGCAACGGACATTTGTAAACACTGAGGCCAAACTTCTTATGCTGACGCATGCGTTCGAGTTTTGGAAATGCATTCGCGTCGAATTCAAGACCGATGCATTGAACACGAGATCGCGCGCCGCTATTGCACGGTTAGGAGCGAAAGAGGAAGGAGTTTTTCGAAATCATATGATCACGGAATGCGGAAGGTTTCGCGATAGCGTCTATTTCAGTATTATTGAAAGCGAATGGGAAGTAGTAAAGAACAATCTTACCGCTATGTTAAAGCGCTGAGACCGACAATTATGCCTTTGTCGATAGCGATTCTGCTGTCTACAGCTTGTAGCTCTAGTGAGGTTGCTACTAATGCATCGAACGCTGCTGCGCGCGACGTGAATACTGCCCCGATTGCGAACACTTTGAGTATAAATTCCGCGGATCCGAACGTCAGTGTGGCGGTGAACGCGAATATCGAAACGGCTTCGAATCGATTCGAAATCAAGCGCGAAGCGATGCGAGCCGATGCTGCAAACGGCGCTTCCTCTAAACCATTGCCAATAAATGCTCGGCCCGCTCCCGAAGATTCGACAATAACAACACAGTTGACGGACGTCGCACGCGAGACGAGAGTGTGGCAAAAGCATCCAACGCTCGTCAAGGTCGAAAAGATATATGATGGCAAGGGTTCGTCAATAAAAGTCTATTTGAGGGATGGGCGTTTGGTCGATCTTCCCGGCACAGCGATTCCGCAGCTCGACCAAGTCCCTTCAGCCACGGTACTAACGTTGGCGGGAATCAACGCTGCAGACGCGAGATCGAACGAAACGAAAACAAAAAGGGCGCCGAAGAAGTTGGATAAATAAAGCGATGGAGAAATTTACGATAATCTGCCCATGCTGCGATGCGAGCCTTACCGTCGACGCAGAGACCGGAACGATCCTGGTACACGAAGAAAAGAAAAAGATCCTCGGATCCTTTGAAGACCTGAAGGGCAGTCTTGCAAAACAAAAGGAAACGCGGGAACAGATTTTCGCTCAGGAAATGTCATCGCAGAAGGACCGTGAGCGCCTTCTGGAAGAGAAGTTTAAGGAGGCTCTGAAACGTGCAGACAAGGATTCCGACAAACCTTTTAGAAACCCACTGGATATGGAGTGACGCCTGACCAACTTGATGCCTGCACCTACAAAGGAACCAGATCTTTCCGCGAAAGATAGGATCATCGTCGCTCTCGACGTTGAGTCCGTGGACACGGCACTCGGCATCGTTAACGAATTGGCCAATTCGGTCGGTGCTTTCAAGATCGGTCTGCAGCTTTTTACGGCGGCCGGACCCTCATTTGTCCGAAAGCTGTGCGAGCAAGGCCATCGAATTTTCCTCGACCTTAAGTTTCATGACATCCCCAATACTGTCGCTCAAGCATCGGTTGAGGCCACTCGCCTCGGTGTGTGGATGTTTAATGTCCACGCTGTGGGCGGAAGCGAGATGATGAAACGAACCCAGGACGGGATAACCGAAACATGCGAACGCGAATCGCTCGTTCGTCCGAGGATCCTCGCGGTTACTGTTCTTACGAGTTCAGATTCCAGCGTGCTCCTCGAAACCGGCATCGAAAACGATGTGGAAAAACAGGTTGTGAAACTCGCACAACTTACGGCAGAATATGGTTTAGACGGAGTCGTCGTTTCAGCGCGCGAAGCAGCGGCAATACGTACCTCGATCAGCCAACCGTTTTTGGTCGTAACCCCGGGCATCCGGCCAGCGTCTGCAGCAAGGGACGACCAAAAGCGTGTAACGACTGCGGCAGATGCGATAACAAAAGGTGCTGATTACATCGTCGTGGGACGTCCTATCACCCAAGCCGCGAACATGCGAGAAGCGGCATTGGCGCTCTCAAACGAAATAGCCGAGATTTCAGATCGATCCCCGATTTAGACCTTGCGAAAACCTCACGTTATTACTGGAATCCTAATTGCCATCGCGGCCATCTGTTGGTGGACGGGCTTTTGCATTGATAATCGCGTTGAAGCACAAACCGAGAGATCGGGCGTGTTTCGCATCGGCGAACGCCTCACATATTCGATCTCGTTCGATAAATTTCAAAATGTCGCATACGCCGAAACGTACGTTGTTTCAAAAGGCAAATTCAACGGCAAAGCGGCCATCGAGATCCAATCAAAACTGAAGACGCTCAATTTTGTGACGGTAGGTGTGATGTTATTGGACGCGCATCGCACAGCATTAGTTTCGCCCACAGACGGCAGTGTTCTTTTTGTAAAGAACGTCGACAAAAGTGCCGGGATACCGATCGAAACTACAACGAATGTCACTGAACGTGCACCCGGCAGTTTCGATCTCAGCTCTATCATCTACAAGATCCGTTCGACGGGCGGCGGCGGATCGTTCACGATGTTGGAGAACGAAAAGGTCTATAGCGTTTCGTTTCAAACCGTGGGCGCTGAGACGGTCAGGTCGGACGCCGGAGAATTTCCCGCGAATATCGTCGAAGTTAAAAGCGACTACCTGGTGGAGTTTGGCATTACCGGCTTGCGCATTAGCATCTCGACCGAAGAGTCGAGTGTGCCGGTTCAATTTCGTGTTCGGACGGCGAGAGGAGAATTTCGCGCTCTGATCGCGAGCATTCAGCTCGACGGGCCGGAACCGACACCTACACCGGGTTCGACGCCGTCAAACGCCGCGAGACCGACGCCAAGGCCCAGCTCGACGCCCGCCCCTTATTTCGATAACCAACCGCTGAAGGGAATGCCTTTCGGACTTGGGGAGACTTTGGCCTATTCAGTTTCCTCGGGTCCTCGACAGCTTGGAACGATCGTTCTTTCGGCGAAAGAGCGAGTGCTGGTTAACAAGAAAGACAGCCTTGTTTTAACCGCTACCGTAATAAACGAAAACGGTGGATTATTTCGCGTCGGCAACGGGATTCGTTCGAATGTCGATCCTGAAACACTTTCGCCGTTCGATCTCTCTGTCAAATTTGACGGACCATTGGAGTCTATTAATCGGTCAGTGAAATTTGACCCAACTTCGAGCAAAGTGATACTTCCCTCAGGCGAGTCTATCGATGTGCCCGTGGGCACGCAAAATATTCTGTCGCTTGTCTATGCGATCCGCCTGTTCAATTTAGAGCCGAGCAAAGACACGACCAACCCCGTTAACGACACTCGGGTAGCGGTGTATTGGGAGGGAAAGGCGGCCAACATTTTTACTCTAAAACCATCAGATCAGGCTGTACTGACGATCGGAAACGCAAAAGTGCCGGCACAGCCGATATCAATGACGACAAGAATTCCGACCTTAGACGCATTGGAGATCAAAGTATGGTTAAGCGTGGACGAAAGGCGGGTTCCGCTTAGAATTGTAGTTGGCAGCTACAGACTCGACCTTCAGATCCCTAACCTGGTTCCCCAACCTTGATATTTCCTTTTTTTTAGTATCTAATTGAAATTGAAAATGGTTTTCAATTAGAACGCTTTCAATTGATAGAAATGACGACACTAAGAGAACTTCCTGCGGGTTCGTCCGCGAAAGTAAAAACGGTACACGGCAAAGGTGTGATCTCAAAGCGCCTTATGGAAATGGGCGTAATTCCCGGAACCGAGATACGTGTCGTAAAATCGGCACCGTTCGGCGACCCGATCCAGATCCGAGTGCTCGGCTATAGCATGGCCCTCCGGAAGAACGAAGCAGCGACGATCGAGATCACCGCTTGCTAACCAGTATTTCCTTCGGATATGGACCCCGCCGCTCTAACTATCGCCCTCGCTGGCAATCCAAACGCCGGCAAGACAACACTCTTCAACGCGCTAACAGGTCTAAAGCAGAAGGTCGCAAATTATCCGGGTGTAACGGTAGAACGCAAGATCGGCGTTTGGGATGTTGCAGGTAATTCGGCGCGGTTGATCGATCTGCCGGGACTTTACAGCCTCGATACCACTTCGATCGATGAAAAGATCGCCGGGGACGTTCTTCTTGGAAAGATCGATGGAATTGCGCGGCCTGATGTTGTTGTAGCGGTGGTTGATGCAACAAATCTTGAACGGAACCTATATCTCGTCACGCAGATCGTAGAGTACGGAATACCGGTCGTCATCGCGCTTACGATGATCGACGTTTTCGAAAAGCAAAAGCACGAGATCGATATTGCTCGCCTCGAAAAAAAGCTGGGCGTTCGGGTAGTGGCGATCGACGCTAAAACGGGCCGCGGCGTTGAAGATCTGGAACGCCAAGTTTCTGCCGCTCGCGATAGCACTCCAAATGTGCCGATCGCATTCCACGGCGACGTGAACGACGATACGAACGCAAAGATATTTTCCCGATACAAATTCATTTCGGACGCGATCCAGGACTCGGTACGGCACAACGACCGAGACGCCCATCGTGTTTCGGATAAGATCGACCGTGTATTAACGCACAAATTCTTTGGACTCGTGATCTTGGTTGCCGTCCTTTTATTGATCTTCCAAACGATCTTCACCTGGGCGACCGTGCCGATGGATCTGCTCGATTCCGGATTCGGTTCGCTCGGCGACCTGGTTCGCTCGGCAATGTCCGCAGGCGTGTTGACGGATCTTATCGTCGACGGCATCATTGCGGGCGTCGGAGGCATACTGGTTTTTCTGCCGCAGATCTTGCTTCTTTTCCTTTTCATTTCGCTTCTCGAAGATTCGGGTTACATGGCGCGCGCGGCATTTCTCATGGACAGGTTGATGAGCCGAGTCGGGCTGCACGGGAAAGCGTTCTTGCCCCTTATCAGCAGCTTCGCCTGTGCGATTCCCGGCATAATGGCGACGCGCACGATAGAAGATCAACGCGACCGATTCGCTACGATCATGATTGCGCCGTTCATGAGTTGTTCTGCCCGTCTGCCCGTCTATACGTTGATGATCGCGGCGTTTTTTGCCGGGCAAACGGTTCTCGGCTTTATTTCGCTCGGTGCGGTGTTGATGCTCGCGATGTATTCGCTCGGAATTTTGGTCGCCGTTGTCGTTGCGTTCATATTGAAACGAACTGTCCTCAAAGCGCCGCCGCCCCCCTTCATAATGGAGCTGCCGCCGTATCGAATGCCGAACATCCGAACGGTATTCACGAACATGCTGGAGCGGTCGTGGCTCTTCGTGAAACGAGCGGGTACCGTCATACTGGCGATCTCGATCATCCTTTGGGCATTGATGTACTTTCCGAGGACGGAAGTTCAAAGTTCGAAGTTCAATATTCAAGGTGAAGAACAACTCGGAACCCCAAACTCTGAACCCGGAACCGCCAGCGGCAGCGAGCAATTGCGGAATAGCTTTGCCGGCAAGCTTGGCCACGTGATCGAACCGGTTATTGCGCCGCTGGGATTTGATTGGAAGATCGGGGTGGCGCTGATAGCGAGTTTTGCTGCTCGCGAAGTTCTGGTTTCGACCCTGAGCATCATCTACAATGTCGGTAAGGAACAGGATGCGCAGTCGCAGTCGCTGGTTTCGGCTTTGCACGACGAGAAGAAGGCGGACGGCACGCCGGTCTGGACGCCGCTCACGGCCCTGACCCTGATGGTCTTCTTCGTTCTCGCAATGCAGTGCATGTCGACGGTCGCGGTCGTCCGCCGCGAGACCAATTCGTGGCGATGGCCGATCTTCATGGTCGTATACATGACCGGCCTGGCGTATTTCGCGGCATTCCTGACCTACCAGGGCGGTAGGGCGCTCGGGATCGGCTAACTTGATGGATATACAGATCATCATTGTCGGGGCAATTATCTTGTCTGCCATCGCATTCGGCGGTTTCACCTTCGCACGCAAGACCAAGGCATTCTCCACCAAAAACGATTGCGGCTCCGACTGCGGCTGCGACTCTCCCTCGACCAAAACAAAATCGGTTTGAATCTCCCGAAACCCTTATTCTTGCGCCACCTGGCGCGGTGGACAGGGTGGCGCGCGGGTGGCGCAAACATCGCGTTTTAAGCAAATCTGGACGAATCCGATACAAAAATGTCATTTTCGAGTGAAGAGTGATAAGTGATGGGTTCCGGACTGCGAACTTTGAACTTTGAACTGTGAAGCTTGAACTATCGACGGGAACAACGGAACGCCCCGAAAACGGCGGGAAACCGTGAGCACAACGAGAGCCACTGGAATTGCGGTACACGAATCGGCGTTTTGTGAAGCGTAGATCCCGCTCGGAACCA
>QHXS01000023.1 GCA_003223975.1 Acidobacteriota bacterium | reverse complement strand
TGTCGATCCCGGCTTCGATAATGTCGGTCACACGCTCGAGGTCTTCAGGTGTGTCTACGCCGATCGACGCTCCAACGGCATCGACGACCTTGATCACCGCGCCGTTTTCCAATGCGCGAAGCTGTTCGAGCGCTTCGAATTTCTCGAGCCGCGTTTGCGGTAATCTTGTAAATTTCAATAAGTATTCGCGGCTGTAAACATATAACCCGACGTGTTTCCTGAAGTTTTGAAAAAGCTCCGGTTCGTTTTCCAAGGCTCGATTCGGGTCGCCGCCGTGCCGCATTGAGGCGTCGCGTGGAAATGGCATCGGAGAACGCGAAAAATACAATGCATTTCCATTTTCGCCATACACGACCTTTACAACATTGAAATTTAGAAGCTCGCCGTGAAGGCTTGTTAGCGGTTCGCAAACAGTGACGATGTCGACACCGCCCAGCAGCATTGCTTCGACGGCCGTGTCGATCGTTTCCGGCGAGATCAGCGGTTCGTCGCCTTGTACGTTCACGATTATTGAACCTTCGGGCAAACCTTCGGCGACCTCAGCGATACGGTCACTGCCTGACGAGTGGTCGACACGCGTCATTACGGCCTCGTTGCCGGATTCGCGGACAGCATTAAATATTCGTTCGTCCTCGGTCGCAACGAGAACGCGATCAACGGTCTTCGCAGCTTTCGCGCGTTCTACCGTGTGCAGGATCAACGGCGTGCCTGCGATCGGCATCAACATTTTGCCGGGCAAACGGATAGACGAGTACCGTGCAGGTATGATCGCGATGACATTATTTTGGGGATTTTCCCCGTGATGCTCCACGGGCTTTTAGATTATCTTTGTTTTAATCCGAACTCAAGGCGAGAGTGAAACTTTGCTGTAACGACTGCGTTGAGTAAACTCGTAAACGTGGATATCGAACAACATGTTTCCGAAACGAGCGTTCCGCCGCAGCCCATCGATACAGATCCGCAATTCGTGACACCGGATAATCCGCCCTGGAACACACTGATCGCGTTTGCCCTATGGTTCCTAAGCGTGATCCTGATCTTTTTCATGCCGGTCGTATTTCTTTTTCCCTATATCATCACCTCCGGGGCCTTGGCTGGGTCCGGCGACCAGTTGGCGAAATTCGCCTCGACCGATCCGACCGCGGTAGCGCTTCAGATGCTCGCCGTTATTCCGGCTCACATCTTTACTCTGATCTTTGCGTGGATCGTCGTAACGCGACGTCGGCAGTTCTCGTTTTGGAAGACTTTGGGAATGGAGTCCGGGGGAATTCGAGGGTGGCATCATATCTTGATCTTTCTTGCGTTCGCGGCAGTTGCGATGTTCGTTAGCAGCTTCTTCCCCGAAACCGAGAACGAGTTGACCCGGATATTGAAAAGCTCGCGGGCTGCAGTTCTGATCATTGCGGTTATTGCGACATTCTCGGCTCCATTAGTCGAAGAGGTCGTCTATCGCGGCGTGCTTTATTCAGCTTTGCAGCGGTCTGCAGGCGTGCCGGCTGCGGTTGCGATCGTAACCCTGATGTTCGCGTCAGTTCACGTCCTGCAATATTACGAAAGCCCGTCTGTGTTGCTTCTCATCACCGTCCTTAGCCTGATCCTCACCTTAATGCGTGCGTATTCGAAGAACCTTTTGCCGTGCATAATTTTTCACACGATCGTTAATGGAGTTCAGTCTCTCGCGCTCCTGCTTGAGCCATACGCGAACCGGGCGTCCGACACGAGCATTTCGACTATGTTCCCGTTCAATTAAAAAAGGAAGGGACGCAACCCTTCCTTTTGCTCTACAATTCGATCAACAATATTAAGGTTTCTTTCCGCCTCTGCTCGGGCTCGTGCTAGGTTCGGGTATCACCATGACAGGTTCGGCGCGCGGGATAGAGATCGTACTGGTATCTGAAATGGAACGGCTTCCACCGGAATCATTCGCATTGCCGCGTAGGGAAGTGTCAACATTTCCCCTTGTCTGGTATTTGTACGGATTTGGTTCGACCAGTGCCGGACGGGCACCCTTCACAATTACGGTTCCGTTTACGTTTCCGCTACCGTTACCAGTCCACGTCGGCGGTGCCGGCTGACGATACATCCAGTGTGGAAGGTCATAAAACCATATCGACCGTCCAAAGCCATATCCATACGGAGACTGCCAGCCATAACCGAACGGCAGGAAACAATAAGAACTGTAAGAGGGATTAAATACCCATAGCCCGAACGAATCGTAAAAATTCCATCTGTTTCCGCTGAACGAACTGACGAGCGAATTACGCAGGTTGTCCGGCCGAAGCGAAGCACTCATTCTCGAAAGGTCTTTTGCGCGGCCGCGGCTCCAAAGAGCGAGCTCGTCCTGAATATCGCGGTCGAACTTAACGATCGAATACGTTGAACCGTTAGCAACGGCCTGCTTTCCGCCGCCGGCGATCATTCGCTTGTCGGATCCCGCCTGAAGTTTGCCTTTCCAGATAGCTACCGTTGAACCTTTGTCTGCAGCGTCGATCCGGTAAACGCCTGTCTGAAGTATCGTAAACCGAGCGGTGTCGGTCGTTAATTCTATGTTAAATCCTTCGGTTCCCAGTACCTCGATGATCGCGCTGCCGGAATACATCTTGAGCTGCACGCTATCGAGATCAGTAGAGAGGAATGAAAACGACGAACTTGGCCCGAGCCTTACATAGGAACCCGGGTTCATCAATACCTCAGCTTTCCCATCCTTTCCTGTGGTAACGCGCTCACCGATCTGCACCTCGTCGCCCTTGAGCAAACGTCCGGTGCGGCCGTCTTCGCGTTCGACCGTAACGTCGCCATAAACGGCGTTTACGCCACCGGCCTTTGCGGAAATAATAAATTTGTCAGAAACAGGGGTGCTTTGTGCAATACTCAAAGCGGCGCAAGCAAAAAGTGCGACCACGGCACCCGCGCGAAGAAAAGGTTTTCGCATATTTGAACTCCCAGGGGAAAGTAATTCAATACTATTCCCGATCGCCCGTAAATACAAGCTATTTCGAAACTTATTGCATCTAAATTATTGGATTTCGTCCAATTGTAATAAAGCGAACAACCAACCGGCAGCTTTCGTAATCAAATACCATGCATCGGCAATTTGCAGATGCCGCGTCCGTCCTAAGAAAATGGCTACCTTTAAAGATCCTAATCAATGCTTTGCACCGTTAGAGGTCGTGGAACGGCTGCTTGAAATTCGCGAGGAGCTTGGCTATTCGAAAAATCTTTATCTTGAAAGGTCGGACGAGCTAACTGATTCCCTGGACGCATACGGATTTGATATTTACGCTTTCTCGACACGAAACGAGAAATTGAACTACGGCGACTATCGTACGCCGGTGGTGCCGGGGGGCGACAATCTTCACACAAGTTTAAAAGCCCACTAAGCAAATTAATTTGAACCCGGGCCGGTTCGAGACAAGATCTAAAAGTTCACAACAACTGAAGTAACATGGAAGGTGACCGAGCACATTCGGCCCTTCCTTTTTTTTCGTCGCACGCGCTGCTGCGTTGAGAAACTTTACAGCGCTTTGACAATGAACAAAGTCCCGTCATCATCCAAAAACTTTCGTTCAGTAAAATCAGAAACGCCGCGACGGATAAAGTCGATCATTTCCTTTGCCGGAAGTTCAATACAATCGAGCACACGTTTTGCAAACCGCTCCTGGCCGTATTCTTCGCCGTGCTCGTTGGCAGCCTCGGTGATCCCGTCAGTGTAGATCACAAGAACCTGGCCTTGTTCCATTCGGATGAAATGCTGGTGATAATGCGTATCGTAAAACATGCCGAGCGGGGTGTCACCGTATTCGACGAATCTGAATTCGCCGCCCGGTTTTACAAGGATCGGCGGATTGTGGCCGGCATTAGAAAAGACAAAAGTACGGTTGGTACCATCCAGGATTCCGTAGATCGCTGTAATAAAGACGTTGTCTTCGACCGAATCCCAGAGAAGGTTATTCACGTTCGACAAAGCTACGTGCGGCGCGTATCCGATCTGCATTCCGGACCGAAGACACGCCCGCAGGAACGACATCAACAGCGCTGCGGGTATTCCCTTTCCGACTGCGTCCGCAACAACGATGCCGATCTGATCGTCAAAGATCTTCACCCAATCGTAATAGTCGCCCGAGATCTCCTCCGTCGGAAAAATATATGCGCTGATGTCGAAGTTTTCGAAAACGGGATCGTGGTCGGGCAGCAGTTCGAGTTGAACCGTGCGCGCGATCTCAAGCTGCGCCTCGATGCGTTTTTTTTCGATCGCCTGCTCATGCAGCTGTACCTTTTCAATGATGATCGCCACCTGCGATGTGAGGAGCTGCAGCACTGCAAGGTCGTCTTCGTCGTATGCGTTCAAATGATCGCTTTCAAGATCGAACACGCCAAGAACCTTATCGTTTGAAATTATCGGTGCGATCATTTCGGACCGCGTCGGTTTGCGAGCCGCGAAATATCGAGCGTCCTGGCTCACGTCCGGCGAGATGATCGACTTCCCGCTTTCCGCAACACGGCCGATGAAACCTTCGCCCAATTTCAAACGCGGCTCGATCAGCTCGAAACTGATGTCATAACCGCGAATCACTTTAGATCTGAAGATATAAGGATCGCCCGTATCCGAATGCTCCATCAGGTAAATACCGGCGGCATCGTAAGGCAGCAGCGAGCCGAGTGTGTCCATGACTAGATTGAGCACTTCGTCTAGATCAAGCGAACGGCTGATCTTCTGCGTGATGTCGAGCAGCATGCGCAGCTTTTCGACGGTACTAAGCCGTTGACCTGTATGCGAAGCCTGATCGTCGTTCATTAGCCGGCGGAGGTGAAAATGTTTTCCTTGTATGCGTCCCAGAGCCGCGAGATCTTGATTCGATATTCTACAAGAGCGCGGCTTACATTGAAATGGCGGGCTATCTGCGCTGCAGTCTTTCCTTCGAGCACAAAACGTTTCAGAGCAGTATATGGAATAAGAGCCGCGGCACCCGTCGAATAGGCTTCTTCTTCGATATCTGCGTTGTAATCGCGTGCGATCGCCTTGCCTTCCTTGTTCTTATTTTTGATCGCGAGGCGGCTCGGTTTATGTCCGAGAAACACGTGCGATATCTCTTCCATCAGCGTCGCGTTGTGCCGATTCTTTCCATGGGTCGGATTAAGGATGATCAGCTTTCGCCCGTCGGGAAGCTTGTGGGAGGCCGCGCCGCCGGACCACATATCTTTGCCATCGCCGAGCAAATGCCTGATCGACTCTTCGCTCAATCCGACGATCTGGTCGAATGTGATGACAAGAAGCTTGGCATACTTCGCCAGCTCGAACGGATCAAGTCGCTGGTCGTCACGTGTCAATCCGGCAAATTCCCGCAATCCCAGCGCCCTTATTTCGTGATGCCGGCCTTTTTGTGTTGGTGGAAGCTCTCGCACAGCAGATGCCGCTACACTTCTTTGAATTCGGAGTCGACGTCTTCTGTGGAAAGAGCGACGCGATAGTTTTTCGATTGCTTTTGTTTTGTGATCAGCAGATCGTCCTTGGTTTTCAATAGATCGGCGCGGTTGTAGACGGAGATCTCGAAATTATAGCCATGGGTGATCGCATCTTTCGGGCAGGCCTCGACGCAGAAGCCGCAGAAAATGCAGCGGCCGTAATCGATGTTATAGACCTTTGCGTATCTTTCGTCGCGTCCGATGCGGTCAGCATACGGACGCGGGTCGGTCTCGGCTTCGATATAAATGCAGTCTGAGGGACACGCAGCGGCACATAAATAACATGCTACGCATTTTTCTTTTCCGGCTTCATCGACATGCAGCAGATGCATTCCGCGATATCGCGGCTGAACGGTCACCGGTTCCTCAGGATATTGAACGGTCCATTTCTCGCGGGGGATCTCGGAAAGCGTGCGCTTCATTCCTTTCAGAATGGCCGACGAGGAGCGCAAAACATCAGTAATGATCGACATTGTCTTAATCTTAACTCAAATAGCCCGCCGGACGTTATTTCGCGCAAACGGGCTATGATCGAAATTGAGCAACGCAATTAACGCGGCATCGAAGCCATGATCGCGGCAAAGTACAGGAAGTAAACGATCCACACGACAACGCCGGCGATCAGGCCGATCGCTCCCATGATAATGCCGCCCATCGCAAGCCCTGCACCGCCATAATTTGCCGGGTCTTGAGTCGCCTTGCTTCGGCCCATGAAACCCAAAATCAGCGCGATCAGGCTGGGAAGAAAACTGCCGCAGCAGATCGTCAAGCCTAAAATTCCGGCGATCAGTGAGATCAGCGATAGCGTCTTGTTCTGGCCCGCGGGCGGCGTGAATTGTTGCTGTCCGAAGTTTTGTGGATTTTGCATATCTGGTTCGAGTGCTGCAGGCTGATTGAATTCTGCCTGTGCCATTGGCGCGGCCTGCGCCTGTTCAAAAGGATTTACAAGTTGTTCTCCGGCGGCCGGAGATTCCTGGACAAACGCCGGGGTCGGCGGTTCTGGTTCTGGCGCCGATTGCTTTTCTCCCGGCATCGCGTTGAAAGGCGAAGGAATAGGCGGCGAAGTGGGAAAACTTGCCGGCCCCGGTTCATCCGACGATGAGCCTTGGGGCATCGAAAATGGCGAAGGCGGCGGTTCAAGCGGAGGTGCCATCAATGGGTCGCCGGAAATCGGGATTTCCGACGGCGCCGACTCCGTAGCCGGCGAAATGTCGATCACGTTGTCTTCCGGAGCCGGATGCGCTTCCATCTCGGCGCGAAGCTCGGCTTCGGAAACGAACTGCGTTTTGTTTGGGTCGTTCGCCGGCGGTATATCAAGAACTTCGTTTTCCAGCGGCGCCGGAACTGCAGGTTCCGGAATGAAAGGCTCCGGCGGTTTCGGATCGGCCGGCGGAATTGCCGCAAGGATGTCCGCTTTGCTCGCGACCATCGTTTTATACGGATCGACCGGCACTG
>QHXS01000131.1 GCA_003223975.1 Acidobacteriota bacterium | reverse complement strand
AACCGGTGCGGGAACTGCAGGATCTGGATGTTGGATGCTATTGCGTGTAACTGTGAAAGGTCCCGTTCCACCGTATTCGCCCATCAATGGCAGTGTAATTACCTTTAATTGCCCACACGGCGGAGGCTGCGACTGGGTTGGTAGATAAATCGTTAGGACGAGGGCAAAAGCTATTACAACTGCATTTCTTGTCATCTGGATACTGCTAGAAACAAGTTAGATTCTTTCTCCGCATTCTCTCACTATGTGACCCGTTTCTTCAAAATATCCGCGCTGGATTTGCGGGTTTTAGGAAATTTTAGATGTGAGCGCGGTTGACCCGGACGGGGCCGTCGGCGCTGAATTTATAATAGGCTGACCGCTGCGATCAGCACGACGTGGACAAACATATGAGCGATGATCGCGGATTCGAGGCCGAGTTTCCAATACAGAAAACCCGCGACGATCCCAAATATCGAGTTGGCTGTAATGACATAGATCACCAAGGGAAGAGTTAGACTGCCACTGAGGGCCGACGCGATAGGCAAATGCCCTATGCCGAAAAGCAAAGCCGAAGCAAAGATGGCGATGACAAACCATGTCGAACGCGGAGCATTTTCACGGCGGCCAAGAACCTTCCACAGCACCCAAACAAACAGCGTCATGACGCCCCATCGAAGCAGCACCTCCTCCGTAAATCCACCGTAGAGAAATCGTGTGACCGCTGGCATCATGACATTGAAGACCTCCGCGCGGGCGATAAAATCGGGTGTCAAAAACGGCCTGACAAGCAGCCAGCACGCGACGATAGCCATGCCGGACAAAAGGCCGGTTATGATGGCCGGGATGATCTGTCGCCGCAGGGCTCCGAGAAATGGTTTGTGTTCGGCGATCGCTTCGGCCACCGGTGAGTGCAAGCCGACTTTCGGCGCAAGCCATACTCCGATCAGCACTGCCAACGTCATTAGCACTCCCGGCTGAATTACGGCCAGAATTTGAATGACCCACATCGGTATCTCAGGCCGCTTTTCACCTTCCGGCAGCGGGAGCGAATTTATGAGGGCATTCAGGTCGACCAGCAGAAACGACAAAATGCCCGCCATGCCTGCGAGCCATAAGATCACAAATAACCTCGTTCTTGGTTTCATAAACGGCCAAAGGTTCGTTGGAAAGATAACACTGTAAATGATGAATTCTGAATGCTGAATCGTGAATCCGCCCTTCCGCAATTCAATAACGACAGCGGACATCTCGCTATTTTCATCTATCATTTATTACTTCTCATCTCGCGATCGTCGTGCGTATGGATTAAATGCCTGCGTTCGTGCTACTTTTTCCTTTTATCCTTTGCCCTATTTTGTAAAACTTCCAACCTTTAGAATGGACGAGATCATCGAGCAAAACACCCCGGCCGCTAGTATTCCACCCGCGGCGAAACCAACCTGGCGGCAATATCTTGAGACCGAGCAGGCGACCCGAATGGTCTATCTTGTTTTCGGTTTCTTCGCGATAGCGATCGTTATGTGGTTTCTGCAATTCCGTACCGACGCGATCTGCTGCGGCGATTGGGACGGCTATTATCACATCCGCTGGAGTTCGCTGTTGTGGGAAAACTTTTCGCATTTCAAATGGCTGCCTGAATTCAAATGGCTGCCGCTCACCGTGCTTAATGCACACGATTACAACGACCACCATTTCCTGTTTCACCTTTTGCAGATCCCGTTCTTGTGGTTCTTTGAGCCTGTATTGGCGGCGAAAGTAGCCGCTGTCGTGTTTTCAACACTCGCGATATTTTCGGTCTATTGGCTGCTTTATCGTTACGATGTTGATCACCTGCTCGTGTGGTTCGCTGCGATACTCACCTGCGCAAACATGTTCTATTACCGTATGAACATGGCAAAGGCTCCGCCGTTGACCATCGTATTCACCATCGCGGGAATTTACTTTCTCTTCGAGCGGCGTTACGTGTGGCTGCTGCCGCTGATGTTCGCGTTCGTTTGGACATACAGCTTGTTTCCTCTCTTGTGGATCGCCGCAATAATTTGGGTGATCATCATAGCGTGGAATGAGCGCAAATTTGAATGGCAACCGCTTGCATATACGACACTCGGAATGGTTCTGGGAAACGTGATAAATCCATATTTCCCAAAGAATCTTTACCTGTTTTGGGAGCACTTCATTACCAAATTCAAGATCGGCAGCGATTTTGCAGTGTCGGTGGGCGGCGAATGGTACCCGTATACGGGAATGGAACTGCTCACGCATTTTCCTGTTGCGATGATCGCGATGCTTATCGGCTACATCCTCTTTATGCCGAAAAACGGTAAGCTCCCCGAGAAAGCGACCTTCTTTTTGATGTTCGTTTCGATCCTGCTTGCAGCACAATTCCGGTCAAAGCGTTTCGCGGAGTATTTTCCGCCGTTCGCCGTTCTCTTCGCGGCGTTCAGCATGCAGGCTTTCGCGGTAAAGCAGGCGGTTCTGTTGCCCGCAGAGTTTCAACGCGAAATCGAACCATATCTCGATTCAGACAAAACCAAAACGAGGGATGCTTGGCTGCGTTCTTTCAAACAGGCCGCAATTTGGACTCTTGGCATCGTCCTTGGCGTAGTTTTTATGATCAATATGATCGGCCTGCAGCGTTTTGGCATCGAGTATGGCGGCCTGATGGGCACGATCAATGACAACGACCGCAACGACAAATATCAACAAGCTGCCGAATGGGCGCGCGACAATATTCCCGAAGGCGAACGGATCTTCAATGCGAACTGGGACGATTTCCCGAAACTGTTCTTTCACGACACTAAGCACTCGTACGTCTATGGCCTCGACCCGAATTATCTTTATTCCGAAAACCCGGATCTTTACAAACTGCTGACCGAGATCACGGCCGGTAAGGTTGACATAGCAGCTCCGGACATTCGGTCACGCTTTGGCGCAAATTACGTATTCACCGATGCAAAAGAAAACGACGATATGGTCGCGAAGCTACTCGACAGCGGCTGGTCAGACGTCGTTTACGAAGACTCCGAAGCTCGCATTTTGAAACTTCGCGAGCAGAAAGGCGAACCGCCATCGGACGAAAACGCCCCCGAAACACCTGAAGAAAAGAAACAACTCGACGATGAGGAAAAAGCGGCGAATGTCGATCCAAATACCGATGTCGAAGAGGAAGACAACGCCAAGTGAGAGCTATGTTTAGGAATTGGGTGATCGTGGTCTCCGCCGCTGCTTTTCTTGGCTGCACGCCTAACCAGCGGATCCTGAATTCGGCAAATGAGCGTCCGCCGGAACCTTCGTCTATCAACAGCACAGGAACCGTGCAGCCGGCGAAGATCGAAGACGACATTGCCGCAATGCAGACCGCCGATTTCAATTTCGTGTATGTCTTTCGACGAACGGACGGCGGCGAAATAGACGCGGACGATCGTGCTTTCATGAGCGCTAACATCCCATATGAGATCAATCGAAAAAAGATCTCGGATAGCGGCAGGGCGCTCGTGATCGGTTCCAATTTTCGTCTGCCGGCCGAAAACTTCAAGGCGCTTCGTGAACGGTTCGCATTCGAAGACTATTCCAAACCCGAAAGTGAGATAATGCCGTCGAATAACACAGCCAACAAATAATACGCCTATGCCCGAAAACGAGATAAACAGCGAATCGCCGCAAACAAAGACGTCGATTCGTATTCGACAGCCGAATGCACGGCGAGTATATCTCGATCCGTCTTCGCCCTCGATCCGTTCGATCGCCCGCGTGGTGCTCGTGACGCTGCTTATCGTGTTTATTGCGAACCGGATCGAAAATATCATCGGCGCTCTGACATTCCTCGCGTTTCTTGTTGTGATCTCGATCTTTTTTTCGTACTTGATCGATCCTCTAGTTCGGCTTATCCGCCGCCCGTTCGAGACGACGAAATACGAAACCCTGATGCCGCGTTCGGTGGCGATAATCGTTACATACGTTTTGGTGGGTATCGGGTTGGGCGCGGTGATCGCAAGCGTTGCGCCGAAAGCTATCGAACAGGGCAAAGAATTCGGCGCAAATTTTCCTGCGTATGCGACGGGGATTCAGCAGGGATTTAGCGAGCTCAACCGACGCTTCGACCGCCTCCGCGTACCTGAAGACGTTCAGGCGAAGATCAATGAACAGGCACTTGCTATGGGCGAGCGCGTGACCGCGGGTTTCGGAAATTTCATTATCAGCGCGGTAACGTATTTGCCCTGGCTGATAATCATTCCAATATTCTCGTTCTTTTTCTTGAAAGACGTGAACGGCTTTCGGCTGGTGGTGCTGCGAATGTTTCCGGCCGGCCGCTGGCGTTCGCGCGCCGACGCAGTTCTTCAGGACGTGAATGACACGCTTGCAGCGTATATTCGCGCGCAGCTTATCTCTTGCCTATTGATCGGCGTGTTATGCACAGTAGCTTTCTATCTCATCGGGTTAAAGTATGCGCTTCTTTTGGGAATTCTTGCAGCGATCTTTGAGTTTGTTCCGCTGTTGGGCCCATTGACGACCGCTATCATCGTGGTCCTGACCTCGGCTTTTTCGACTGAGCCTTGGAATGCGGTCTATGTAGCTATCTTCCTTATCGTGCTCCGAATTGCTCAGGATTACTTTATTTATCCGCGGATCGTTCGCGGCGGCATCGAGCTTCATCCGGTCGTGATCATTCTATCGGTACTCGCGGGCGAGCAGGCGGCAGGCATCCCTGGCGTTTTTATTTCCATCCCGATCGTCGCCATCGCTACGGTGTTTTACAGGCACATCGTTGAACATCAAGGCGGCCGCGGCGTGTTTGCCCGCCTGATCGAATCAGAAGAAAAAACCGTCGAAGAGCAGGTATAAAATGTCGTCATTGGGCTGGCTGATCGTTTTCTTTTTCGTACTCTTATTCATCAGCGTGCTGGTTTATGTGCTGGTGATCAGGGCTTTTTACTGGGGCGATAAGAAAGAGCCGCCTAAACGGAAATGACAAGCTCGCGAAAACGAACCGGATCGTCAATGACCGTTTCAATCACTCCGACAAAGCAAGGTAATGAAAACTGTAGATTTTGAAGCTTGACCGCATCCTTGGCCGTCGTGATCAGCCTCGAAGCTCCTGCACTTTTTGCGGCATTCTCGATCGCCGAAACGTCTTCATGGTTGTATTTGTAATGATCGGGAAAGCAGAGCTCGCCAGCTAAATTCACGCCCGCTCGTCGCAATGTCTCAAAAAAATTCTTAGGATTTCCAAGCGCGCAAAACGCGAAGGCTTTTTCATCGGGATCGAATTCGGCCCGCTCCGGCGTAGCCTCGAGCGGACGAAATTCTTTGATCCGAAAGTCGCATCTAAAGATCAATGCGTCCGGAGCTATCGCCGTTACTTTCTTCAATATTTCATCGTCCGAATTAACGAGGCTCGCCCGGGTGATAACGATCGAACTGGCTCGCTTCAAATTCGCGACCGGTTCGCGAAGCCTGCCCGCAGGAAGAACGCGCCCTTTTCCAAAAGGATCGGTCGCATCGATGCAGACGATGTCAAGGTCGCGTTTCGCACGTCGGTGTTGATAGCCGTCGTCGAGGACGAACGTCGTTATTCCGAAGTTATCCTTTGCCCAATTTGCCGCTGCCACGCGGTCGGCATCGGCGATTATTATCGCTCTTCCTAGAAGCTGTTGCGCCAGCTCCACGGGCTCGTCTCCCGCGAGCTCGGCATCGGCAACCATGGTATCTCGACTGCAGACCACAACTCGTTTGTTCTCGTCTTTTCTGCCGTAGCCGCGGGTTAGAATACAGACCTTTTCGCCGTGTTCGGCCAGAATATTTGCGATCAAGGCCACGAGCGGCGTTTTGCCCGTGCCGCCGGTCGTAATATTTCCGACGCTTATAGTTCGCGCGCCCAGGTCAATAGTTTTAAAAATGCCCCGAACGTAGAAATAATTGCGCAGATCAGTTATGTAGCCATACAAAATTCCAAACGGTGCGATTAGATTCACTAGCGAAGATCTTCATCGAGTAATTAATAATTGTAATTAGTAATTATTAATTAAACAGCATTAAGTTCTTAGAAAATTTGAGAGGAGATGCTTTCCATGCTCCGTCAGTATCGATTCCGGGTGAAACTGAACGCCTTCGACCGGCAGCTCTTTGTGACGCATCGCCATTATGAGCCCGTCCGGGGATGAGGCGGATATTTCCAAACATTCCGGAACCGTTTCGCGGTCGACGACGAGCGAATGATAACGTCCGGCGGCAAAGTTTTGCGGAATGTCATTGAAGATCGTTTTGCCGTCGTGGGTAATATTCACCGGCTTTCCATGGACCGGCTGCGGCCCGCGAACGACACGTCCGCCAAAGTATTGCCCGATCGCCTGATGTCCGAGGCAGACACCGAGTATCGGAATGCGTTCGGCGAACCGTTCGATCACGCCAAGGGAAATTCCGGCGCCGTCCGGCGTTCCAGGCCCGGGCGAGATCAATATCTTTTCCGGTTTTAGCTCGTTTTCGATCGCATCCACCGACACCTCGTCATTCCTTACAACGCGCATCTCCGCCCCGAGCTCGCCAAGATACTGCACGAGGTTGTACGTGAAGGAATCGTAGTTGTCGATAATGAGCAACATTATGTGAGACTGGTACCCAACAGCCACGAACCGCCATCCACGACTAGCGTCACACCGTTTATGTAACTCGCGGCGTCCGAAGCCAAAAACAGAGCGGCGTTTTCGATGTCTGCAATGCGGCCGAATCGACCGATCGGGATCTTTCGCATGATCTTTTCTTTCAGTTCGGGCATCAACAAACGCTTCATACCTTCGGTATCTTCGATCGGCCCCGGTGCGATTCCGTTGACCCGGATCCCGTGCCGGCCCCATTCAACCGAGAGATTTCGCGTAATCGCGTCGACGCCGGCCTTTGCCGCGGAAACATGTATTTGCATTGGCGTGGCCAGGTAATGAAGCGTGGCCGAGATATTTAAGATCTGTCCTTTCGATTCCTTCAATGCATCAAAAGCGGCGCGGCAGACGTTGAATGTGCCTTTGGTGTCGATGTCGACGACGGTTCCGAATCCGTTCGACGAAAGCTGATCCGCCGCGCAGAGGAAATTCCCGGCGGCGCCATTAATAATGATGTCGATCTTGCCGTAATGCTCCTTTGTTTGCGCGATCGCGCTTTGTATTTGATCGAATTCACGAACATCA
>QHXS01000130.1 GCA_003223975.1 Acidobacteriota bacterium | reverse complement strand
ACACACGAAACACACGAAGACGAAAGAAGAATGATAAAAATTCTCGCGACAGTCTTAGCGTCGGCAATGATGGCTGCGGCGCAGTATGTGAATGTTTCAAGCAAGCAAGCGGAGCGACGCGTTGACGTCGCGGTGGACGGTAAGCCGTTCACATCATATCGATGGGATGAGCGGATCTTTCGTCCGGTGCTCTATCCGATCCTGTCGAGCGGCGGTTCGTTTGTTACCCGCGGATTTCCGCTTGAAGCGCGTAACGGCGACACGATCGATCATCCGCATCAGGTCGGATCCTCGTTGAGCTACGGCAATGTAAATGGCATCGATTTTTGGAATTCATCCACGTTTCGCACCGCCGAAGAGATGAAGCACATGGGACGCATCTCGCACACCGCTGTCGTTTCGACTAACAGCGGCGACGGCCGGGGAGAACTTGTTGCGACGGCAGCGTGGACCGGCCCGGACGGCTCGATGATCCTGTTCGAAAAGACGCGATACGTGTTTTATGCGTCGGGATTGAAACGATGGATAGATCGCGAGACAAAATTGACCGCAGTCATCGATGACGTTACGTTCGGCGACAGCAAGGAAGGCATGTTCGCGATTCATCTGCCGAGCGAACTTGAGCAGAGCGATCAGACAAAGGTTAAAGTCACCACCGCTCAAGGTACGATCAGTGAACGCGGATCGTCAGCCAGGCTGTCGGGCGTTTATTCGAACAGCGAAGGATTGGCCGGTGAAGATAAAATCTGGGGAACTCTCGGAAAGTGGGCCGCCGTTTCGGGAAAGTTCGGCTCCGAGAATGTGACCGTCGCCATCTTCGACCATCCGTCAAACACGAACTTTCCTTCGCGAATGATGGTGCGCGGTTACGGGCTGTTGGCGTTGAACCCGTTCGGCCAAAAGCAGTACGATCCGAAACTCGGCGAACGAAAATTCTTTCTGAAGCGCGGCGATTCGATAACCTTTCGTCACCGAATGCTGATCGCGTCGGGTGTCATCTCAAACAGCTCCATCGAGGACGAGTACAAGAAATTCATACAGTGAGATTTAATAAGTTATTTATTAGTTCCATCGCGGCGGCGGCACTTTTCGTGAGTGCTTCCGCACAGTCGGTCAATGATCTTCGCCGCAATTTTGCGACGCCGCCCGATGACGCGCGGATCATGATGCGTTGGTGGTGGTTCGGCCCTTCGGTCACGAAACCCGAGATCGAGCGCGAGCTCCGCACGATGAAAGAAGGCGGTATCGGCGGAGTCGAGGTTCAGCCGGTATATCCTCTCTTACCTGACGACGCAACGGCCGGGATCAAGAATCTTCCATACCTCTCGGACGAATTTCTCGAGATGATTAGATTCGCATCGGAGAAATCGAAAGAGCTCGGGATGCGATTTGATCTGACACTCGGGAGCGGTTGGTCGTTCGGCGGAGCAAAGACTCCGATCACGGAAGCAGCCGGACAGCTCCGCGTCGAACGCGTAAAGGTCGGAGCGGAGACGAAACGAGTTCCGGTTCCATCGATGATCCCGGCGGAAAAACTACTCGCGGTATTTGTCGCGCATCCAAACGGAACCTCGATCGGTCAGACGACCGAGCTCACTGACATTCGCGATGGAAATGTTTTTCTATCATCACCGCAGCCTGATGCGGAAGTCATGTTCTTCATCTCGGGCAAGAGCGGGATGCAGGTCAAGCGTCCGGCGTTCGGTGCGGAAGGTTATGTTCTGAATCATCTCGACAAGCCGTCGGTCGATGATTATTTGAAGAACACCGGCGACCGATTGTTCTCGGCATTCGATCGCTCGCACATTCCGTACTCGGTCTTTTGCGACAGCCTCGAAGTTTATAACCAGGACTGGACCGACGATTTCATGGCCGAGTTCAAGCGTCGTCGCGGATACGATCTCAAGCGCTACCTTCCGGCACTTGTTGGCGACATCGGTCCGAAGACAGCGGACATCCGATACGACTGGGGCAAGACGATCACCGAGCTTTTCAACGATCGCTTCATGCTGCCGATGCAGGCATGGTCAAAGGCGAACGGAACTCGCTTTCGAATCCAGGGCTATGGTCTTCCGCCGGCGGCGATCTCGAGTAACAAGTGGGCCGACATTTCAGACGGTGAGGGAGCCCAGTGGAAGGTTGTTCGCGCAGCTCGATGGGCGTCGTCGGCGAATCACATTTACGGTCGAAACGTAACATCATCCGAAACATGGACGTGGCTGCACTCGCCGGTCTTTCGCGCGACGCCTCTCGATATGAAAGCCGAAGCGGATATTCATTTCCTGCAAGGTATTAACCAACTCATCGGTCACGGCTGGGGCTACACGGCGCCCGGAGCCGAATATCCGGGCTGGAGATTCTATGCGTCGGGCGCATATTCGGAGCAGAATCCGTGGTGGATCGTGATGCCCGATCTCGCGAAATATCTTCAGCGGATGAGCTACCTGATGCGGCAGGGAAAACCGCAGAACGACGTCGCGCTTTATCTGCCGAATGCCGATGCGTACGCCGCTTTCTCCGCCGGAAAGGTGCACCTGATCGACGTCGAACGAGAGCTTGTCGGGGAAAAGATTATGCCGGCGATCTTCGAAGCGGGATACAACCTCGATTTCTTTGACGACGGAATGCTCGCGGATAATTCCACCGACGTTCTCGGTACGCATAAGATCGTTGTGCTTCCGAACATCGAGCGAATGCCGATCGAGTCGATCCGAAAGCTTGATGCGTTTATGAAGAGCGGAGGCAAGATCGTTGCGACGCGCCGCACGCCGTCAGTCGTGCCAGGCATTCAAGTCAGCGACAAGGATCAGGCGGAGTTAAAAGGGAACATCAGTCGCCTGTTTGGCGGCGCGAACGCGAAGCTTGTTTCGAATGACGAGGAGATCGGCCCGGTGTTGAATAGCATGTTGCAACCCGATGCGTTGATCACTCCATCGAGCAAAGACTTTGGAGTGGTTCATCGTAAGACCGCTGACGCGGATATTTATTTCGTCGCGAATACTTCAAACCAGACTCGGAAAGTTCGGATCGCCTTCAGAAGAAACGGCGAACCCGAGATCTGGGACGCGATCACCGGTCGCTCAACCGGAGCGAATATGATCAGGGCGGACGCATCTCGGAGTGAGATCGCGTTGAGCTTCGAGCCTTATCGTTCGTACGTTGTCGTGTTCTCCAAAAAGAGAGCAGTGAACGCAGTCCCATTTTCGGAGACGGCGTCGTCGATCGATCTGAATTCCGATTGGTCGGTAGCGATCGGATCTCAGCCGCCGGTTCAAATGTCGAAACTTCGGCCATGGTCTGACGACGAGGCGACGCGTTATTTCTCAGGTACCGCTTCATACGAGAAAAGCGTCGACGTCTCAGACGAGTTTCTAAAATCGGGAAAAGTGGTCGAGCTCGATCTCGGCGAACCTACCGAACTCCCCGTTCAAACTCCCCGCAATGGAATGCAAACATTTCTCGATCCTCCGGTGCGCGAAGCCGCAGTTATCTACATCAACGATCAACGCGCCGGCTCGCTCTGGTCTCCCCCGTATCGCATCGATGTGTCCTCGCTGCTTCGGCCCGGGAAAAATTCTATTCGTATCGTCGTCGGAAACACCGCTCTCAACTACATGGCCGGCCACAAACTGCCGGACTACAAACTCCTCAGCCTACGCTACGGCGAACGTTTCCAACCACAGGACATGGATAAGATCCAGGTTCTTCCCTCTGGCCTGACGGGGTCTGTCCGGCTGCTTTCTCTTAGGTAGCATTCTCGCTTCGATCCCCGGCTTATCGTCACAATCCATCTTCCCTGAGTACTTTCCTCTGACTGCACTGTGGCTATCACGGTTCGGGCCTGTGGCGCGATACATTTCAGTCCCGATAGCTTCAATTTAGAATCACTCGACATCATGAAGTAAGGATGTTGGACGTCATTATACGGAGCGATACTATGAAGCTGAAAAACATCTGTTTTCTTTTGATCACTGCGATATTTCCACTCGCCATTTCCGCACAAACCGATGCGGAAAAAACGCTTTCACCTTATTTTTTCGTCAAGGGCGATCCGACGATCGACCGCCTGCCGCTTAAGGACACGCGCGTAGACATCGCGATCTCCGGCGTGATCGCCGATGTGCGTGTGGTCCAAACCTATCAAAACGAGGGCTCGCGGCCGATAAACGCTACGTACGTTTTTCCTGCGTCCACCCGGGCGGCCGTTTACGGAATGCGTATGAAGATCCGCGACGAGATCATCACCGCAAAGATAAAGGAACGTGAAATCGCGAAGCAGGAATTCGAGACCGCAAAAAAGGAAGGCAAGAGCGCGTCGCTGCTTGAGGAATCCCGACCGAATGTCTTTTCAATGAGCCTTGCGAACATAATGCCACAGGACAAGATCGAGATCGAGCTTCGGTATACCGAGCTTTTGGTGCCTACCGACGGCACTTACGAGTTCGTCTATCCGACGGTCGTCGGCCCGCGATATCCATCTGATGATGCAGACAAAGCAGAAAACGGTTTCGTGAAAACGGCTTATTTTGAAGAGGATGAAAAACCGTCCAGTACCCAGTACGCTGCATATTTCGTCAAGGATCTCGGCCGGGCTGCCGATACAAGAGCTGAGTTGTACCTCTCACCAGATCGTACCGGAATGGCAAAGTCCGAACATCGCCCAACTCACGCTAGATGATGCCGACCCGTTTCAGGGTAACCGTGATTTCGTCTTGAAATATAGGCTGACCGGCGGACAGATCGCATCGGGACTCTTGCTCCTGCAAGGCGAAGACGAGAATTTCTTCCTATATATGGCGCAACCCCCACAACGCGTTGCAAAAGAGGACATTCCGCCCCGCGAATATATCTTTGTCGTAGACGTTTCGGGTTCGATGGAAGGTTTTCCGCTTAACACGTCGAAACAGCTGCTCGAAGACCTGATCGGGAAATTGCGGCCGATTGACTACTTCAATGTTGTGCTTTTTGCCGGCGATTCCACCGTCCTTTCGGAAAAGCCGCTTGCGGCAAACCAGGAAAATGTTTCGCGTGCTCTTGACCTGCTCGCCCGGCAGCGCGGCAGCGGCGGAACGGAATTACTCGAAGCGATCAAAAACGCGATGAATCTGCCAAGCGAATCCGGCGTTTCGCGAAGCATCGTACTGATAACAGACGGCTATATTTCGGGCGAAGCCGGCGTTTTTGACTACGTACGCGAAAATCTCGGCAACACAAATGTCTTTGCATTCGGTATCGGATCGTCCGTCAACAGGTTTCTGATCGAGGGCGTGGCCAAAGCCGGAATGGGCGAGCCGTTCATTGTGCTTTCGGAAAAAGAAGCTCCGGAAGTGGCAGCGAAATTTCGCGAATATATCGAAAGCCCGGTCCTAACCGACGTGAAGGTCGAGGCGAACGGATTCGACGTTTACGATGTTGAACCGATCAATCAACCCGATCTGCTGGCTCAACGGCCGGTGATCGTCTTCGGCAAATGGCGCGGGCCGCTAACCGGCACGTTCGACATTACGGGCAAAACGGGACGCGGCGATTACCGATCGAGCATCGACGTTTCGACCGTTGTGCCGGACGAAGGCAATCGCGCATTGCGGTACCTTTGGGCGCGGTCGCGCATTTCGGACCTCTCGGACTTTGCTTCAGATGAACCTGGTGCAGATAAGGTCAGGGCGATCATCGATCTCGGCCTCAAATACAACCTGCTGACGCGATACACGTCGTTCATAGCAGTCCGCGAAAAGGTAATAAATCCAGACGGTTCCGCAAATGACGTTGACCAACCGCTGCCGCTGCCCGTCGGCGTTAGCGATATGGCGGTGGGCAGCGAGCCTGAAATGCTGTGGCTGTTCGCGTCGATGGCGGTGCTCGCGTGTATTTTGATGATCCGCCGACGTCTTCATGAGGGCTGTTTTTACGGAGCTCAATAATGCGCATCTTTCGGTCGAGAAAGTCTTATCAGTCAGCGGCAGTCATCACGGCTGCCGCTCTACTGAAATTGTTTTACTCGACCGCAAACGTCAATGAATTACGATGGATCCTCGCACCCACCTCTTTTTGTGTCGAGCTTGTTACCGGCGAGACGTTTTGGTTCGAGTCGTACGCCGGCTACATTAACAATGACAATTCATTCCTGATCGCGGATTCATGTTCTGGCATGAACTTCCTGATCGCCGCATTCCTGATGTTGTCGGTTTTGGTCCTTTGGGGCGAAAACAACGTAGACGTCGCATGGTACGCGTTCCCGATCGTTGCCGCAGCAGCGTTTTTCACGACGATAGCTGCGAATACCGTCCGGATCGCGGTCGCGCTGAAGCTGCATCGGATGAACGCCGCGGCACTTTGGATCAACCCGGAACAGGCCCATCGCTTACAAGGTATTTTTATCTATTTTGGATTCCTACTATTGCTTTATTTTCTGTACGAAAAGCTCGATCGCAGCCATCAGGTCGAAACGGCAAAACTGACGACTCTTATCAGAAGACCGCTCATTCCTTTGTTGATCTACTGGCTCATCACGCTTGGGATCCCAATAATTCGAGGCTCGTATCAGGAAGGTTCGCCATTCTGGGAACATCTCACCTTTGTTGTCCTGACCCCGCTGATCCTCATTACGCCATTCGTTGTGATAGACCAACTAAAGCGGAGGCGATCGACGCTCGTGAATGAGCAGTGATCAATCCTCGATACTCATCGCGAACCGATTTCCGCCGGCACGTAATTCCTTCCATGCGACCTTTGCATTCACCAGCGAAGCACGCGCTTTGATATTCGCTATGCCGCGGCCCTTTGACGAAACTGTGTCCGGATGAAACGGCGTTCCATTGTCGTCGATCCTTAATTTCAGCTTTCCGTCCGCGTTTATCTCGACCGACATCTCGACGTGGTCTGCGTTTGAATGACTCTTGATGTTTGTCAGGACCTCTTGCGCGATTCGGTAGACCTGAAGCTGGACGTTCATTGGCAGCTTGATCCGATCTTCGAGGTCGCTTTCGGCGATGAACTTTCTTTTTTCGATCGTATTGTCGAGCAGGAATTCGAGCGACGCGATAAGGCCAACATTTTCAAGGACCGACGGACTGAGGTCCTCACAAATTCGCCTGATCTCGCTGGAGACCGCTTCGATCTCTGTGCGAAACGCCGGCTTATCGAGCGTGGATTTATCGGTGAGCATCATCAGCTTTCGCAGGTCAGCCAGGGTTTGGTCGTGAAGATCGCGGGCTATGCGGCGGCGTTCGCGTTCCGCCTCGTTCGCAAGATCGAGCCGCGCGGCCGCAAGTTCACGATTCCGATGTTGGATTCGCCGGTGCTCGATCAGTGCCCATATCAACCCCAGAACCGCGATCGCAAGCAGCACACCGAGAGCCGTGGCTGTCCATGGAAACGGCGCTTTTGCGACCGAGAAATGGATCGCCAACGGATCGGATGCAAGCAGGTCGCGGTTGAATGCGATGGATTCGATCGTATATTCGCCCGGTGTAAGGTCCGCAGGAGCATACTGCGCGTCGTTCGAAATCCGGCGGTCGATCTCTTTGCCTTTGGCGTCCGTCAGTACAAAGCCGTACTGAAACTCTTCTGGAAACGTCCGGCTGCTTTGGCCCGCCACCTCAACAAGCAGTGAGTTCTGCGGATAATCCAGCGCGATCGTCGACCGGATCTCACCGAGGTCGTGAACGCGCTGGCTAAGTATGCGCGTTGGGATAAGTTTCGGGGCGACCGTTGCCGGCTTGTAGGTTACGACGCCGCGATTAGTTCCGATCAGTAGACCGTCCTCGGTCGGCAAGATCGAAAACGCTTTCTCTGACGGCAACCCTTGTTCGAACCCGATCGTTGAAACAAGCCAGCCGAATCGTTCATCACGCCGCGCGTGCAGCAGACCCCGTGTGGTGGTTGCGGCCCAAACATGGTCGTTCGCTGCGTAGACATCACGCACCTCCTCGGCCTCAATGGTCCTTTCAGAATGTCCATCGCCCTCGCGAAACAATCCGCCATCGCGAACGATCCAGTTTGCACCGCCCGAAACGAAACTGCGCCGCGGGATGTATTCGGTCTCGACAGCGAGCTTCTTCGCGGAGCTTTCACTTACCGCGAAAATCGGCTGGCTCCCATACGCGGGAAGTTGATTCCATTTATCGCCATTTTTGACGAAAAGGCCGCGATTTGAGCCTGCGTAAAGCGTTCCATCCGGTGCGCGAAACAAACAGCGGATGAAATTGCTATTCGGAATATCTGAAACGGTTTCCTGCGAAGCACCCGAACGGTCGAAACGGCTGACTCCGCGGTTTGTGCCGATCCACAAGACACCTTCGCGGTCGGTGAATAAAGTGAAGATGTTGTTCGATCGCAGGCCGCCCGAAGTATTTTCAAACGTATAGGTCTTTTTCAGTTTTGAATCGGCGACGTGGAAGAGGCCGTATCTTTCCGTGCCGGCCCATACGCCGCTATCGTTCGCCTCCAGCGAAAGCACCTTGGCGGTCGGAGCGGCGATGCGTGTTGCCTGAGCGCCGTCGGCCAAAAAAATGCCGCTGATTCCTTTGGCTGCATCGGTACCGAGCCAAAGGCTGCCGTCATGGTTTTGTGCTAGTGAATTTACGAAGATCGGTCGCGGTAAAGCGGCGAATTCAGTAATGGCTCCATCGCTTACAACAAACGCACCGCGTCCGGATGTTCCTGCAAGAAGCTTTCCATCAAATTCCAAAAGACTCGTAATTGTGAGCGGGTTTCCGTCTGTTCCGCGAATCGGTTCATTAAAGATCTTCTCTGCTAAATATGCTCCGCTTTCTCCCCGATGAACTCGAAGAACACGACCGTCGTCGGTGCCTAGGTAAATTTCTGTTTCGAGCGATATCGCGGTGATGGCGATGCCGTTTGTGTTTTCGACCGGTTGGAAGCTGCCACCTGAATAGACAAACGCACCTGTATGCGTACCGGCCAAGATCTCGCCGGCCGGCGAAGTTTTCAAAGCGAGCACGCGGTCCGCGTCGTTCTCACCGAGCGAAAAATTCTGAATGCGCCGGCCGTCGAACCGTGCCAGTCCGTTATCCGTGCCAAACCACATCACGCCATCTGGGGTTTGGGCGATCGCGCGAACGCTGTCGGACGGCAAGCCGTTGAAGACCGTTATCGAACCCCACTGATGAAAATTCTGCGCGCCGGGCAGCGGAGTTGGCGACGGTGCGCGGGTCGGTGTCGGCGATGGAGACGTGGATGGCGTTGCTTCGGGCGCGGGTGACGGTGATTTCTGCGGAGCCTGCGCGAAAAACCCGGTGAAGGCCAGAATGATCAACAAAGGGAAAACAAATGCGGCGGCAAAGATCGATGGGCGGGTCGGCACATGCATTCAATATTATTTCGGAGACTGGCGAAAACGTTTGCGGTCGCGCTCGATCCAATCTGCGAGCTCCGTTTCGGCCTTTTCGAGCTCGTCGCTGTTTATCAGCCCGCGGCGAAGAGCTTCGAAAAAGGCGCGTGTGCGGACGTTGTAAGCGAGCTTGTCGTACTCTTCGGCATCGGTCCCGGCAGAGTGTGCGGGAAACAGCTTTTCGTAGAGCGTAGCCAAACGGCTTTCGACGCCGCGAAGGCTGAGGCTGCATTTTCGCGAGATCGCCCAGTTTGAAAGGCCGAGTGCGAGATATCGGAGCGCCTCGGATTCAAATTCCGTCAGCAGCGGCCGCTGGAACGAATCCTTGAATGCCGGGTCGATCATGTCGGCACCGTCTTCCAGGACCGCCGAAATGAACCGCAGAAAACGCTCCTCCGGATTGTTCTTGTGAATGAACCCGTACGTCGGCTGCGGCTCGGTCGAGCGGATGATCTTCCTGATCTCGTTTATGTAGATCTCGTGCGGAAACTGAGTCCAAAAGATGATGCGTGCACTGGGAAATTCACGCCAGATCGCCTTTGCCGCCTTAACGCCAGATAGATTCGGCATCTGGATGTCAAAGATCGAAAGTGCGGGCCGTGCCTCGACTGCAAGCCGGACGGCGGATTCGCCGTCGTTCGCCTCGATCAAGGGCATATGGCCCGGAAACTTGTTGGAAAGCAGGTCGCCAAGGTACTTCCGTTGGGCCTCGTTATCTTCAGCAATAAGTATTGACACGTTAATTTCCTGATGAACGAATCGGATTATAACAGCATTCGTCAAAAGCGATATTAACTGCCCGAGCGGCCCGGCAAAAGGGTTTTTGCTTCGAAGGATGGGTGTGGCTAGCCACACTAAATAAGCCCCAAGTGTCGATGTTTGCGCCATACGGCGCGGTGGACGAGGTGGCGCAAGTGTGAGAACGCCGAAAACCAAGGGAAACCCCGAACACCGCGGGAAACTATGAAGACAACGAGAACGGCGGGAAAAGTATCCGTTCTTTCGGGCCGTCTGTCGATCAAAACGCACAATTCGACCTCGCCCTGTCACTGCAACAGTGTATCATACACTGCACTGCGTGTAAAGAGAATTTTCCAGAGGCAACTATCGACGTAATGACTCGCGTAGCCGGAGTTAGTGTGGGTATCCACATTATGTTGCCCGTGCGATGACGCTGTTTGGCGCCCTGGAAATGGCGGAAGATGATGCAGAAGCTCTCGATCGGATGGGATTATGAAAACAATACTTCGATTCTTTTGTGCGGCGGCGTTTGTTTGGACATTTGCAATCGGTGTTGCGGCCGTGGCCGGTGTTCGGTTTTGTCTTTCGATGGTTTTGCCGTCGAAAACGGAAACGACCGAGCAAGTTGTTCAGGCGCCCGCGAACGATGATTTTCCTGCCGGACCAAGCCTTGTCGACATGCAGCCAGAAATATTTGACGCTCGTGGTGGAGTGTATTACCCGCAGACGATAGACACACCCAAAGCGTTCGCGGACCTTTTATACCTCGAGATCGAAACACGCGAGTATTGGCAAGAAGAAGGCAGATTTCTAAGCAAGCCGATCGTTCCAATCGGATATCTTCGCGTCGGAAAGGAGTTTAAATTCAGGTCTGTCACGATCAGCGATCGCGTGATCACGTTTGAGACCCTGGAAATCAATGGAGTGAACTACAAATTCGTCGGGTATTTTCCTAAGTATCGGGAAATCGAAAATTGCAACTGCGACTATCCGCCGGATTTGAAGGGCAAACTTATCAAGCTAGAGAACGGTAAGATGATTGCCGCGACCCAAGTCGATTTCTATGGAGGGCTGGACCGACCACGGTACCTACGGCGATAGGCGGTTGAGCGTCCAGGAGTCGGCGTCGGGTGTGTAGCACAGTCGGTCGTGGAGGCGGTTTTGGCGGCCTTGCCAGAATTCGAAGCGGTCGGGCGTGAGACGAAAGCCGCCCCAGAAATCGGGAAGCGGAACATCGTCGCCAAATTTTGATTTGAATTCGTCGAAACGCTGTTCCAGAAAGGCGCGCGATTCGATAATGCGGCTTTGGTTCGACGCCCACGCCGCGATCTGGCTATCGAAGGGGCGCGACTTGAAATACTTTTCCGAATCTTCACGCGATGTTTTTTCGACGCGGCCCGAGATCGAGACCTGTCGGTGCAGCTGCGGCCAAAAAAAGTGGAGTGATGCGTAAGGGCTCGCGGCGAGGTCGCGGCCTTTTTTGCTTTCGTAATTCGTAAAGAAAGCGAACCCTGCCTCGCCGTGATACTTCAGAAGCACAACACGAGCGTCAGGGCGGCCATCTTCGCCGACCGTCGCGAGCGTCATTGCGTTTGGATCGGGAATTTCGGCAGCGATGGCTTCATCCATCCAGCGGGCGAACTGCACGAACGGGCTTGCGTCAACGTCCGATTCCATTAGGCCGTCGGATGCGAATTCTCGTCGAAGATCTGCGAGTTCATGCTTTTTCATTCAGATCAAATGGACGAACAATCCGTCCTTAAGCTTTGGCTCGAACCACGTCGATTTCGGCGGCATGATCTCGCCCATGTCCGAAACGGCGAACAGATCGTC
>QHXS01000074.1:31177-40681 GCA_003223975.1 Acidobacteriota bacterium | reverse complement strand
ATACGGAAAATAGCTGCCGTTGATCATCGCATATTCGAACCGGTTGGACACCGATCTTTGCGCTTCCGCAGGCCTAAAAAAGTAATTTACACAAATAGCCATGAAAGCTATCGAACCGATGATCGCAGCGATAAATGTAGTACGTTTCATTTCGTTAGACCCCTGTTTATCAAGCGTAGCTATGCAAACCCGGCAAGAGATAACTCACTCCCAAATACGTAAAGATCACCAGCAGAAATCCTACGATCGCAAAGTATGCCGAACTCCGGCCGGTCCAACCACGCGAGATCCTTGAGTGGATAAATCCGGCATATGTCAGCCAGGCGACCAGCGCACCTGTTTCCTTCGAATCGAATCCCCACGGCCTGCCCCACGATTCGTTGGCCCAGATCGCTCCCGTGATCAGCAGCATCGCTAATCCCGCAAACGCCAGGCAGGCAGTTTTGTACATGAGGTTGTCGAGCGATTCGAGGCTCGGCAAGCGTTCCCGTAGGAAATCTGTTCGGAACCCGAAAAGCAAGACGAAAAATGTCGCTGCGAGCCCGGTCAAAAGCCCGGCAAACTC
This sequence comes from Acidobacteriota bacterium, assembly GCA_003223975.1. Lineage (GTDB taxonomy): Bacteria > Acidobacteriota > Blastocatellia > Pyrinomonadales > Pyrinomonadaceae > OLB17. The sequence continues at coordinate 40,116 of QHXS01000074.1, read as the reverse complement.
GACCGGATTCGCATTCAAACTTAAAAAGAGTCTGGAGCCGTTCGATTGCAAATATTGGCGCGCCATTTGATCCAGCTGAACCGGTGAAAGAGCCGCAAATTCCGCTGCAGAGAGATCTTGTCTTTCTGCGATCGCCCGCCCGGCAACGACATAATGCGCCGGGTTTGCATCAAGCTGAGCGCGCAACTTTGGGCTGACATCCGGCGTCGATCTGACTCCTGATATAAACAACGCCACCGAAACGACTTGTGCGACCAATGCGAGTTTCAAAAGTATTCGGCCCGCGCGCTTTGCTGCCTGGCTGTCTTTATAATGATAGACCGCAAATGCGATCGCCGTCGCTGCCAGCAACGCAGCAGTGACGGCCAAAGACATACCAACGTACGGCAGCTCGAACCTGAACGGAGATGGAAAAGGCTTGCCTCCAGTTTCGTTTGGAATAAACAATCCCGCTCGATAAACAAACTCCGTCAATACGGAAAATTTGCTGACCGTCGCGATCACCGCAAAGGCGAAAGCGCATGACCAGATGGCCATCGATTCGACCTTTGTGCCGGCCTTCAACAAATAAAGCACTGCAACTGCGAAGCAAACTAACGCAACGCCATAGCTAAGGCTCGCAACACCGACGTGTATCGGACGCCAATATGAATCGAGGACCGGCGGCAGATCGATGAACTCGCTTCCGATAAAACGCGCAAGCGTCAAGACAAGCGCGGCCAGCGGCATACTTATAGCCGCGAGGACCTGGAATTTGCGCTTCCTGGCGAGCAAAAGCGTCGCGATTCCCGCACCAAACGCGAATGCGAGGCTAAGGTCATAAAGGTTAGCGAACGGAACGTATCTAAATACCCAGGGTGTTTCCGTCGAGCCGCCCGCGCGCAGCATCGCGATCTCTCGGTCATACGCGTTGACCCAGCGAACCAACCATGATGAAAGATTAAAGAAAACGCCTGCGACCGCGGTCCAAAGCCCGATCTTTTGTGCCATATCGGACGGCGCATAAAGATTCGTGAGTTGAAAAAGTGCCGCCAAGAGATAGCAGGCGAGCGCGACCATCATTAGCGCACCGTCGGATATGAACGACTGGCCGATCTGGATCCGCAATAGAAGCATTACGAATGCCCCTGTGACCACCATGATCGCGGGCGCGTACGACCGCAGTGAACTTCCTGATCCGGATTCGTTTTCTTCTTTTGACATAAACACTCCTACTCGCGCTGACCTGATCTCTTTCTCTTCAGATCCGTAACTATTCTTGAAAATCGTTCTTCGAAACCGACGTGATTTCTGTTGGCGTTTCCGCCAAGTATTACCTGTGTGGAACCGTCACGACCCGGTTCAACCAATGCCCACACACGCTTATGCGAGAAAAAGAACACAAAGCCTAGTGCGGCGATCAAGCCAAAACCGCCAAAATACCATGCAACAAAAGCTCCATTGAACGGGTCGTATTTGATGGAAAGAATATGCGCATACGGGGATTTTTCATACTCAGCTAGCCGCCACTTGTAGCCGGCCTTTGGGGCACCGACGGGAATATTTTCTGCGATGTTTCCGGCGAATGCGAAGACGCGCGTGCGTTCGCCGTTCGGCGGAGTGACGTTTAGAACCGCCACAGGATTGTTGTAGTCGCCCGAGCGCGTATCCGGCTTGCCTTCGTTATTAAACGCGAAGTCCGGCATAAATTCGGAAAACTCCACATTCGTTCCATCAGGCAAGCTTGCGTTTCCCAGCCGGGGAATTGAAAGCAGTTGCTTTTCACCATTCGCTTGCGATGTTATGTCCAGTGTAATTGTTCGCGCGTTGCCGACCGGAATTGTTTGGGCCTGGAAAAAACGGTAACCGCGATAATTGAACGGCTTGTTCATCGAGATGTCGGCGATCTTCGTTCCGTATGCGGGATCATCGATCCGCATCTGCGTCCGCCAGTCGAGAGTATTTGTGACATCGATCGATCCCCGCGGATCGATCAGTTTCTGTTGAATGTCAGTACACGTAAGCGAGAAAGGAAGCTGGACGTTGAACTTTTCCTTCTTATCCAGATCGAACTGGATCATCTGTATCTGATCCGTTTTATCGCCGGGCACCATACGCACGTCAGCATCGAAGCCAGTTTGCAAAGCGACGAAATGACCGAGAAAAAGCGTCAGCAATGCAACGTGAACGATGTACGCGCCGATGCGGTTGAATTTTCCTCGCTCGCCGAAAACATATTGGTTACCGTGTTTTTCGGAAATCAGAGTTTTGAGTCCGTTCTTTTCGAACACTAATCTGACAGTGGTGAGCGCATCATCGATGCTCGCATTCGAAATATCAACGGTTTCCGACCTTTGTTGTGTCAATAACCATTTCTTAGTGGCCCATGTCTTGGGCTTTACGATATAGCTCCAGGCCGAAGGAAAACGGTCGATCGAGGCAAGGACAATATTCAGCGACAGGATTAACAAAACGGTTAGAAAGTACCAGCTGTGGTAGATGTCGAAGATTCCCAGTCTGCCGTAAACGAGTTTTTCAGCCGGTGTCAGCGACGCAAAATAGGTGTCAAAACCCTGAACATTCTGCTGCATGATCAGCATTCCGATCATCGACAAAACGACAAGCGTGATCAAAAGGGACACGCCAAAGCGCACCGAGCTGATGAAATCCAAAACGCGATTTAGGACGGGGACGGATTTGCGTTTTGGGATCTCGCGGCTTTCCAAAGTTTGTTCGGCAACGGACATCGCGGTTGATTAAAGAATATCGAAGCAAAATGGCTTTGTCATCTCAGTGTAACGCGGCGAAAACGCGGCTATTGTTCAAATTGAATTTAGGCGTTTAGACCTGTATTCTTAGACTTTAGACGTTACACGCACCAATGGACTCTTCGGCTGCAGAAATTCAGCAAGCACGCGTAATTGGTTTTCGCGAACGGGTACTCGCCTATGTCGAGCTGACCAAGCCGCGCATTGCGTTCATGTTGGTTTTGACCTCGGCAGCGGGATTTTACCTTGCCAGCACAGGTAATTTCGATTGGGTATTGTTCGCGAACTCGATGATCGGCATCGCGCTGCTTGCATTCGGCGTGGCTACGTTGAACCAGTGGGTCGAGCGGCGGACCGATATCTTGATGCCTCGCACAGCTCAGCGGCCGTTGCCGAGCGGACGGCTTTCAGCGAACGAAGCGTTGATATTTGGCGTTCTCCAATGCGTTGTTGCCGAGATCTATCTCTCATCGCTGATCAATTTGCTAACGGCAATGTTGGGAATCGTGGTGATACTCGGTTACGTGCTGGTCTATACGCCTTTAAAAACGCGCTCTTCGGCCTGTACAGCGATCGGCGCGATTCCCGGTGCACTGCCGCCGCTGATGGGTTGGACCGCTGCGTCAGGCGACATCACGATGGCCGCATGGGCAATGTTCGTGATCCAGTTTCTGTGGCAATTTCCGCATTTCCTTGCTATTGCGTGGCTCTATCGTGAGGAATATGCAAAGGCCGGTATCTTGATGCTTCCGGTTCTTGAGCCGGAAGGCCGGCTTACCGCACGGCAGATAGTTAGTTTTGCGTTCATGCTTCTCGTTGTCAGTCTTGCACCATTCTTTTTGGGTCTTGCAAGCATAATTTACCTTATCGGTGCCACCATCCTCGGTATATGGTTCTTCGCTGAGAGCATTCGATTTGCATGGCGACGTACGAACGAGCTTGCGAAACGGCTTTTGCTTGCATCGGTAATATATTTGCCATTGTTATTCATTCTTCTCATACTCACCAAGAATTAAGCTATGGAGATCGGCGTCGTTGAACCGGTTGAGGAAGCTGTGCCACCGAAGCGAAAGCGTTCGCGGCGATCGGGCGGCGGCCAAAATCGCGGGAATGGCGGGAACGGCGGGGACTCCGGTAATGGCGGATCTTCCGGCGGCGGGGGACCCGATCGACCTCCTGATGACGCAGAAGAAAAAGCTCCTGATAAATCCAAGGTAGTTACGTGGTTTTTGCTCCTAGTCGTTTTAATGACATTCGGCGGCCTGATGGGCGCGTACGTTGTCGTAAAGACGAATGGCGTGGCTGAATGGCGGCCATTCGAACTTCCCATTCAAGTTTGGATCTCGACGGGGCTGATCATCCTTTCGAGCGTGGCATACCACCTCGGGCAGCTAGCCATTTTCGCCAACGATCACACAAAGCTTCGACGATATCTCGTGGCGACAACGGTGCTCGGAGCTGCATTTATCGCTTCGCAGATCATCGTGTGGCTCGAACTGGTCAACCGCGGATATTACATGAGCGGAAATCCGTACGCCGGATTTTTTTATATCATCACCGGCATTCATGCGGTACACGTTCTTGGCGGCGTTATCGCACTCGGTGCGATCATGCTGCGCACAGCATCACAGACGGAACATGGCCCGGAGCTCGAATACCGGCGAAATCTGTCGCGTGCCGTGGGCTGGTATTGGCATTTTATTGGCATCCTATGGATCCTACTTTTCGTGATGCTCGGTTTTTGGAAATAAGAAAATAGGTGTTAGTTGATAGATGACAATTGATAGTTGAAAACGATCGAGAGAAGTGTTGGAGATTTGGAATCGCCTTGATCTATCGTTTTTCATTTATCATTTGTCACTTGAATCATGGATCTGTTAGCTATCTTTCCGCATCTTAACGCCGCTCTGAACGCTCTCAGCGGCGTTTTTCTCATCTGTGGTTTCTATTTTATTCGAACCAGCCAGATCGCGCGCCACCGCGCCTGCATGATCGCGGCGAGCTGTATTTCGGCCATCTTTTTGATCTCGTATCTAACCCATCACGCGATTCGAACATACCATTTCGGCCTCGGGCCGACGAAATTCACCGGCGAAGGCCTCGCTCGTCCTATATACTTCACGATCCTCACGTCGCATACGTTTCTTGCCGCCCTAGTAGCGCCATTTGTGGTTCGCACTCTCTGGCTTGGGCTTAAAATGCGAGCCGACAAGCATCGGAATCTCGCGCGACTTGTATTTCCCGTGTGGCTTTACGTTTCGATAACCGGCGTGATCGTTTACCTTTTGCTTTACCAAATTTATCCTGCAAGATAGCGTTGAAATGCAAGAAATTGTTTGGAGTTCGTTCAATTTACGTGGTAAACTACCACTGTTGAAAAGTTGATCACCGAAGACGGTTCCGGTAACCGTCGCGGGGGAACCAAAAGTTCGGTTTTAAGTGCAATATTCCGAACCGGGGCGAAGCGGCATGAGCCGCGGGGATAATCTTTCGTTCCTAGCCCGACAGCTAACCTCGTAGGTGTGGCAAAGAAGTGATAGCAACATCGTTTTTCAAGTCGCGATTTTGTGTGACCTTCGCGCTCTGCTTTTTCAACGTTCAAGCAGACATCCGGTCTTCTCAAAGGGAAAATCCCGTCACTTCGGTGGCGGGATTTTTTTCGGGCAATCAAGTCGAGCAAAACGTCGACGTCATAAAGCATACAATACGTTTATGGACGACAAGTACAACATTCCTAAAAAAAGGAAGCCGGAGACCAAGCAGGAACAGATCCAGCAGCAGATCGAGGAGCTTGTGAAGCGTCGCGACCGCGTCCCAAACGCAGCCGAAAAAGCTGCCATTCAGAAAGAGATAATGTCGCTGTTCGCTCAATACGAGCGGCTGAAGCTGTAAGCATTGGCTTCTAACCTTAGACCATTTTGATCACTTTCCATTTGAACTGGCCCGGCGTGCAATTTATCACCCAGTCCTGCGGCATCTCACCGATTCCCATATCGCCCTCGCCCCAGAAGTTGTGTATTTTCTTCAGCGAGAAACCGAACGGCGGATAGTCCTTGTCGAAAAAAAGCAGATCACCCTCGTCGTATCGAATGTTGTTCGGTACAAAGTGATTGCCGCCTCGGTCGTACACAACGAATCCCTTATCGAATGCCCGCCAGATGCCGCGATGGGGACCGACCTTCGGCATTTTTGGAATGGTCGTTATGATCTTGAACTTCTTACCGTCGTAATCTTCGATCTCGATAATGTAATTCGTCGCCATAAGTCGGCATCGTAAACCGAAAACCGGCTTTGGTCAAGCAGATCGCTTATTTCGAGCTTGGTGCAAAATAAACCACCTCGGCAGCATGGGGCCGCAGCCGAAACTTGATCCGGCTGCCGTCAGTGAGGCTAAACCCAAACATCGTGTCATCGTCATTCATCGTGATCATCGAAACCGTCCGGTTCGCTATTTTTTGTGCGATGTAGTCCGCGTTAACCACTCCCGTCGCCTTTTCGTCATTAGTACTGGTGATGTAGCTGAATCTGTTCATCGAAATTTTCTCCTGTGCTCAAAGACGCGGTTATTCCAAGAAACAGGACAGCTTAAGGGGTATAATTTCCAATATGAAAGTTTTATTGGCTTCAGTAATATCGGCCGCAATGTTTCTCCCAACGGGTTGTTCGAAATCAACGGCTGGAGATCAAAATACAGTCGCTGAAAAATCTTCGGGATCGGCAAGTCAAAGCACCGGTTCAAAGGCATTTTCACCGCCCGCGAAGAACCTGACCGACGCTGACGTTGCCAAATTGAAATGGCTCGAGGGCACCTGGAAGGGCATGGACGGCGACAAACCTTTTTACGAGCGCTATAGATTCGAAGGTTCGTCGATGGTCGTCGAAAGCCTCAAGGATGAAAAGCTTGAAGTAGAGGACGCTGATCGATTTGAACTTGTGGATGGTGAATTTGGTAAAGGCGAGGCCGAGGACCGTTCGGCGATCAGCGAAATTACGGATAATTCTGTTCAATTCGTCCCCGCGATCAAGGGCACTGGCAACTCCTTCAGGTTTGAACGAAAGGATGAAAACACGTGGAATGCTATTCTCGAGTGGGAAGCTAATGGGAATCAGCCGGCGGGAAGTAAAGTTTACGTCATGCAGCGTGTGCCGTCGTAATAGCGTTTTGCGTTTCAAGTGAGCTTCCGAAGAGAAGCTATGTCGGCAGCCGCGCGTTTGAGCTGCCGAGTCCGCGTACAGACACCCGTGCCGTACGAACCTGCATCGCCGTAGGCATAGATCAGGTAATCCTTTCGTTTCTCAAACCACAGGCCACAGTCCGAGATCATCGTGCTGCCGTCCGCAAAACGAACCTCGTCGGCTACAAGGATCGCATCGTTTCCGGTTCCGGTTCCGCTTTTCCACCATTTTGAGACCGCGAATTTGTAGATGAGCACCTCGTAATCATGTTTCTTACCTGAGATCTCATTTTCGATTTCGGCCGTTTCGCTCTTGATACCTTTTCGATACTCAGAACCGATGTACTTGGCGGTAAAGATGGCTGCCGATTCCGAATATGCCTTTTCCACCGAGGGCAGAGTGTCACAAAGGCACGCTGATGCAACATTGGAAAAGATCAGGATCAAAAAGGTGAGCAACAGGATCTTCATGCTCGAATATGATGCTTGATCATTGTCAAACGATAGGCAATACCTTAACCGACTTGAGTGGGATCTTCAGCGACGGATCGAAATGGATCGCCTTCGGCTTACGCGGCAGCTGAAATGTAAATGACTGTGTACGCTTATTTATCTCAACACTGCGAAGCGTTTCGGCGTCCGTACTAGAAACAGCGCCGGAGTCGATGCTGATTTCCATCGGCAGGCGGAAGGCCGAAGCGACTAACCGGGCCGGTTTTTGGATCTGCGTCACGGTCACCGTCAGAGTTTTCTTCGCCGGGTTCCACACCGGCGTTGCCGTCATCTTTGGATACCCCAGTCCGTAGACCCACTGGTCGAAAAACCAGCCAAGGTTTTGTCCGGAAGTTTCTTCCATAACTTTTCGAAGATCCGTCGATTCAACATTGCCGAACTTGTGCCGATTCAGATAAATGTTGATCGCCTTCCAGAAATTCGCGTCGCCAACCTGTTCGCGAAGCGTGTGGATCACAGCGCCGCCTTTGCTGTAAGTCACGCCCGAATGATCGAACAACGCCGGGACGTTTGCGGCATCGAGATTGAACAGCCCGTGATTCTTCGGCAGTACCGCATCCTCGAGCATGAATTCCTCAGCATCGCTTGCTACCATTCGCAAATAATCTTTTCGGCCGTACATTTTTTCGCGGTACGCCGCTTCCATAAACGTCGCGAATCCCTCGTTAAGCCAGAGCTCGGCCCAATTTCGGCAGGTAACAAGGTCGCCGAACCACGAATGCGAGAGTTCGTGTGATACGAGGTCTTCGACATTGCCGCGCATGAATTCGACATTCGCGCCAAAGATCTCGGTATCGGCCATCGTCGTGGCGGTGATATTTTCCATTCCGCCAAAAACGAAAGACGAAACGATCGTCTGGTCGTATTTGTTATAAGGGAACGGCACACCCGTAATTTCTTCGAAAATGCGGATCATCTCCTTCGTGTTTCCGTATGCTTTACCGACGATCGGCTCGGTCCCTGGATAAACGAAATACCCCAGAGAGACGTCTTTATATTTTTCTGAGACCTTGGCGTATCTTCCGACAACAAGCGAGATCAAATACGAAGAGTGCGGTACAGGCATTTTGAAATGCCAGGTTGTGGTGCCGTCGGCGTTTTCCTTCCGTTCGAGCAACTCGCCGTTAGCAACGACCGTGTTTCCTTTTTCGGCCGTTATAAACTGTTCGCTTGTTGCTTTGTCCGAAGGGAAATCGAAAGAAGGGAACCAGTGTCGATTCTCGTGCGCCTCGCCCTGCGACCAGACTTGCGCCGAACGCTTTTCTACGCCGTTCTCCATTAAGGGTTCAACGAAATAAATCCCTTTCGTTGGTTTTGTCGCGGTGTATGTGAGTCGGACCGCGATCGTGTCACCGGGGCCATAAGCTCTGTCTAATGTCACGACGACCTTTCCCGGAGTTGCTCGAAATTTCAATGATGTGCCCGCAGGATCAAGAGCAACCGTCTTGAAATTAAGACCGACCTGGTCAAATTCGACCGTCGTTATATTCGCAGCAAGCGGCTT
>QHXS01000074.1:24057-31171 GCA_003223975.1 Acidobacteriota bacterium | reverse complement strand
AAGCGGCTTCAAAGTTATCGTAGTATCGCCGATCACCTCGAACTTCGTCCGGTCAAAACTCGTGCGTATCAGATAATGCTGGACGTCGTAAGTCTGTTTCCGGTTAAAGTCCGGCCGGACCTGCGCGGACGCGGCAACTGTAAAAAAAAGGGCCGCGAAAAATAAGGCGGCCCAAATGCGTTCTTTAAAACCCATATGTAGTTAGTTTAGATGCTTGGCAAACCAATCAAGTACGTTCTTATACCAAAATTCCGAATTCTGCGGCTTTAGTATCCAGTGGCCTTCGTCCGGGAATACGATGAGTTTCGAAGGAACGTTGCGCAGCTGCAGCGTCGTGTACAACTGAAGGCTCTGATCGTACGGAACGCGATAATCAAGTTCACCGGCCGTCACGAGCGTCGGAGTATTGAAGTTGGTTACAAACTTATTCGGCGACCAGCGCGCGTACATCGCGGGGTTTTCCCACGGCATTCCTTTGAATTCCCAGTTAGGGAACCATACCTCTTCGGTCGCGGTCGCCATCGATTCCAGATTGTAAACCCCGGCGTGCGAGACAAAAGCCTTGAAGCGAAAACGCGGATCGTTATTATGGCCGAGCAGCCAGTCGATCATATAGCCGCCGTAGCTTGCACCGGCTGCACCGATACGATCCTTATCTACGTAATTCTTGGTCCGCAAAACTTCTGCGACACCATTCTTGATGTCAATAAATGCCTTTCCGCCCCAGTCGCCCGAAATATCGTTCACGAATTTCTGGCCGAAACCAGTCGAACCTCTTTGGTTGGGCATAAAGACAACGTACCCCGCATTGGCGAACACCTGCGGATTCCAACGATAGCCCCAACTGTCGCCCCAGGCGCCTTGCGGGCCGCCATGGATCAGAACCAACAACGGATATTTCTTATTCGGATCGAAAAAGCCCGGTTTGATGATCCAACCCTGGATCGGCGCGTTCAAGCCGCCTTTCCACTCGATCGACTCGGCCTCTGCCATCGGAAAGTATCGCAAGATGTTTTCATTTACATTTGTGAGCTGCATCTTGCCGCTGCCATCCGCATTTACCCGATAGATCTCGGCAGGCGTCTTCAACGAGCTCGAAACAAACGTAATACTTCCATTCGGGGAAACATTCAAACCGCTGGCGTATACATCCGAGATCACCGGTTTGACCTGTGTTGCGATTCGCAACCGAAGGTCGGGTTCCACGGGAACGCTGTAGATCGGAGACTTTCCGCGCGTGCCTGCGGAAAAGTAGATGGTCCTGCCATCGCGAGACAGCGTCATTTCGTCCACTTGTTGATCGAAGCCGGTGGTCAATTCCACTGTCTGGCCCGACGAACGGTTATAACGCATTATTCGCCAGCGGTCTGCTTCGAACGTCGCCATCGCCTGTGAACGATACAAGATATATTTTCCGTCAGGCGTGTAGATCGGCGAGGCATCGTAGCCGCGATTGGCTGAAGTGATATTCTTTTGATCTTTCGTCGTCAATGAAGCGACAAAGATATCGCTATTCGTAGATGTAGCCTCGACTTTGTCCGGATTCCTCAAGTACGAGATCTCGCGCGAATCGGGCGAGAACGCGTAATCGACATTGCTGCTTGCCGCATAAGGCGGCGAATCAAAGTCGCCGGGCGTGAAATCGACCGCTGATCCACCGGATGATGGGATGACGAAAACATGCGTTCGTTTTCGGTCACGCCATTCAACCCAATGTCGGAAAAGAAGCCGTTCGGTGACCTTTGCCTGAACCTTGCTCCCTTCGATCCGCTTGTCTTCAGCTTCGTTGCACTGGTCGTTATTGCATTCCGGATAGACGTCCGAGTTGAACGCGATCCATTTTCCGTCGGGCGACCAAACGGGATTGCCTGCTCCGCTTGAGATCTTGGATAGCTGTCGCTCGCGACGTCCATCCGCATCCATCAACCAGATCTGGCCGCCTTTGATAAACGCTATCAGTTTCCCGTCAGGCGACCAGCGAGGTGCGCTCGCCGACGGGCTTCCGGTAGTGAATTGCTTCGGGATCGAATTTGGTTGATCGGCCGGTATCGTATAAATATGACTTACCGTACGGTTTGCATTTTTATCGACGTCACCGATGACGAACGCGATAGTTCGCCCGTCGGGCGAAAGCTGCGGATCGCTGACGCGCCGGATCAGCATCATGTCGTCGAAATTGAACGGCCGCTGAGCCGTCACAATGAAAGTGAGAGAGAAGAGGAAGGCGAGGACGGCAACGCTGCGTTTCATAACTTGGGCACCTTATCTTTGAGATGAAATATCTCGTGAATTATCGCACAACGCCGCCAAAAGATTGAATCTGTCACCATGTTTTCCGATGCGTTAATATGTAAACTTCGATTATGAGAATTCGCCCTTTCTACTTTTTCCTTATCATTAGCGCTTTCATGGTCTCGGCGCTCGGCCAGCAGGCGACGCCCACGCCGCAACTTTACTCCGAATCGACGCTGCGGCAGCTTCGCGAACTTCAGAAAGCGGCGCTTAGGAGCGATTATGCTTATACCCGAACAGCGTATTTGAGCAATAACATTGGGCCTCGGATTTCCGGTTCGGCGCAGGCACAGCGCGCCGTCGAATACGTAGCCGACGAGATGCGTAAGCTTGGACTCGAGGTGCGGCTGCAAAAAGTGATGGTGCCGCATTGGGTCCGCGGCGACGAACGCGGAGAGATCGTCGAATTTCCGGGCATGGCTCCTGGAACGACGCAAAAGATCGTGTTGACCGCACTTGGCGGAAGTATCGCGACGCCGGCGGACGGATCAACCGGCGAGGTTGTTGTTGTCAGCAGCTACGAGGAACTGAATCAGCTTGGCCGTGAACGCGTCCAGGGCAAGATCGTTCTGTTCAACACGATATTTGACCGGCGCCTGGCGGAAAGCGGTTACGGCGGCAACGCTTATGGACAGGCTGTGCAATTCCGCGGCGGTGGTGCGATCGCCGCGGGCCGCCTCGGCGCGATCGGGGTGCTTGTCAGGTCTGCGGGCGGTTCGCAAAACAGGCTCGCTCATACCGGTGCTATGCGATACGAAAATGGAGTTCCCCAAATTCCGGCGGCCGCCGTCTCATTTGAAGATGCGGAAACGCTTGCATATCTCGCAAAGATGGGTAAGGTGCGCGTCCGTATTGTGCTAACGCCGAAAACTCTCCCGGATGCTGAAAGCTTCAACGTCATAGCCGACATAAAAGGAACCGAAAAGCCCGACGAGGTCGTGGTCGTTTCCGGGCACCTTGATTCTTGGGACCTCGGAACGGGTGCGCTTGACGACGGCTGCGGGGTCGCGGTTTCAATGCAGGTCCCGTACCTTTTGAAGTTGTTGGATCTGAAACCAAAAAGAACCATCCGCATGATCGCCTATATGAGCGAGGAAAACAGCGGCAACGGCGGGGAAGTTTACGGGAAGGCGGAAACAGCAAATCTTGCGCGGCATGTTGCGGCGATCGAAAGCGACCTGGGCGCATCGCATCCTATCGGATTTCTTTTTTCCGGCAAATCGGAAGCCTTGCCGTATTTTGCGCCGCTTTCGGCGATCCTTCGCGAGCAGGGTGCCGCGCAATCGCAGATCCAGCCCGGTGTGGGTTCCGACATCGGCCCGCTGACGCGAGCCGGCGTTCCGTCATTCGCGCCGTGGTTCGACACGCGAACATATTTCAATTATCACCACACCGCCGCGGATACGTTCGACAAGATCGACCCGAAACAATTGGGCGAAGTTGGTTCCGTAACGGCGGTTCTGGCTTACGGGCTAGCGAATCTTGAGCAGCCGATCCCGCGGTAGTCCAAGATCTAAAGTCCAAAGTCCAAAGTCCAACTGTCCGCTGGGATTTGAATCGGTTAGACTGAATAAAGAAAAGACTTTGGACTTTAGACATTGGACTCTTTATGAACAGACCACCGCCATATTTTCCTCAGAACCAGCTTTCACCGCCGGACGAGAATCGCTATAAGAAATTCAAGATCGTCGTCGGGGCCACCATCTTTGCAATTACATTATTGGCGATCGCTGCCGGTTTTGGGATCTACTATCTTGTTGTCTGGTTTATGGGTTAAGCAAAACACCATCGAGAACGAAAAAAGCGTAGCGGGTTGCTACGCTTTTGTTTTTTCAAAAGGAGAAAACTTATTGGTTGAAGGTCGTTCTTGGGTTGGAGTTGAGTCTTGCCTTTTCTCCGGCCGTCTCCAATGCTTTCGCCTGCGGCATCAATTCGATGCCCTTCATTAGCTGATTATCAAGCTCGGCGAAAACCTGGAACGAGGTCGTCGTACCGTAAGCGGCCGTTACAAGCTCAGCACGCAACGCACGCTCGACAAATTTGCGTTCCTTGTCTATCTGCGCCGCAGTATATCCATACTTTGCCACGGCGAAAGTACGAAATGCCTGGTAGAGCTGTTCCGTGATCGGAAAATCTTTGGCAGCGATGTCATAACCGAACGTGATCGGTTTGTCGACCTTATACGACTCAAATCCCGGAACCCTTCCGTATGCAAGGTCAAGGGCAAACGCAAAGACCGGATTGTTCATTTTCTGCTGCAATCGAGCCTCCTCGATCGGAATGGTACTCGCCTTGATCGGAAAATCAGGGGTAATTCCGCCCCCGCTGTAAACCGCACGTCCCGCATCAGTGTGCGATTCCGCGCCTTTGGGCGAAGTCGGCGTCTCATCGTCTCGGCCCACGCCGCCGTTGGTGTAATAGTCGTAAAGATCTCCGTTCGAATAATCCCTCTGTATCAAACGGCCCGCAGGCGTTTCGTATTTCGCGATCGTTAACAAAAGCATCGACCCGTAATCGAGTACGAACGGATTCTGTACAAGGCCTTTGCCGAATGTCGTTTCGCCAACGATCAGCGCTCGGTCGTGGTCCTGCAGTGCACCGGCAAGGATCTCCGAAGCAGATGCCGACGCCCGGTTGACCAAAACAACGACCGGCAATGTTTCGGGCTTCGTATTGTCGGCGCGATATGGCTCAGTAACACCTTCGATACGGCCCTTTTGCGTGAAAACGGTTTGTCCTGCGGAAAGAAAAGTATTTGCAACACGATAAGCCTGGCCTACTAGCCCGCCGCCGTTGTTCTTGAGGTCAAGAACAAGCTGGGTCATTCCTTTCGCCTTGAGCGACCGCATCGCGTCGATAAATTCAGCGTACGTCGTCTGATTAAAACCGCCCGTCATCGCGATATAGCCGATGCCCGGCCGGATCATATATGCCTCAGCGATCGAAGGTTGCGGGACTGCATCGCGCGTGATCTCGATGGTCTCGCGTTTGCCGGTTCCTTGTCTTTCAATAACGAGCTTTGCTATTGTCCCGCGCGGGCCTCTAAGCAGGTTTCGCACTTCCGGAAAAGACTTACCAACCACGTTGGTTCCGTTCACCTCGATGATCTTATCGCCGTATCGAAGGCCGGCTTTGTGAGCCGGCGCGCCGTCGAACGTCGCTCGGATATATGTCGCCAGGACCTTGCCGTCGGCATCGCTAAGATCGCCGATCGTCGCACCTATACCGTAGTATCGCGAGCTTTGCTCGGTTCGAAACTGCTCAAATTCTTTCGCGTCGAAATAGTTGGAATGCGGGTCGAGCGTGTGCAGCATGCCGTCGATCGAGGACTTGTATACCTCGTTGTAATCGAGCTGCTTTGTCGCCGCATAATTCTTTTCGATAAGAGCCAGAGCTTCGCCAAAATCTTCCTCGATCTTGTCGGTGCTAACCTTTGCCGGCTTCGTTTCTGTGCGGCCTGCGTTGCCGGGTGTGACCTTTGAAACGCTCTGTCCCTGGCCGGTAACGGTGCTGATAGTAAAACAAAGGGTTAAAAGTGCTGTGAATACTGCTGAAGTCTTTCTCAATTCGCAGGTCCCCCGGAAATATAATTCTCAAAGCCAAATAATATCATTCATTTGAGGAAATTACGACGAATATAGTTGCTTGAATAGAGACCATGATCGTGAATTTGCCCGCTTTTGCAACAACGCCGTTTAAGTTAAACTCAATCCAGCCTACATCACCGCACTCGGAGGATCTTTCATGTTTCCCAGATTCATATTGTTCGTCACGCTGGTTCTAGCCTTTGTATTTGTTGCGTCCAGCCAAACAAAATTACTGCGTTTTCCTGACATTTATGGAGATCGCGTAGTCTTCACATATGGAGGAGATCTTTGGACTACGTCTTCAAGCGGCGGAACGGCGACGCGAATTACCGCCCATCCTGGAATGGAAACCTATGCCAAGTTCTCGCCGGACGGCAAATGGATAGCTTTCACGGGCCAGTATGACGGCGATGAGCAGGTTTATGTCGTGGCGGCCGGCGGCGGTGAACCCAAACAACTCACCTTCTATCCGTCGCGTGGCCCGCTCGCACCTCGTTGGGGACTCGATAACCAGGTGGAGGGCTGGACGAAAGACGGGCGCATCGTCTTTCGCGGCGGACGCGATTCATGGTCGCTGCCGATCGCAAGACTTTACACGGTGTCACCGAATGGCGGACCGGCCGAGCCGCTGCCGATGCCTGAAGCAGGATCGGGAGATTTTTCGGCCGATGGAACGAAGATGGTTTATTCGCCGCGGTTTCGGGATTTTCGTCCGGAAAAGCGTTATCAGGGCGGCCAGGCAAACAAGCTCTACATTTACGATCTCAGCACCAACGACGCTCAACTGATCTCGGACAGCCCGTTCGCGAGCCGGGACGCGATGTGGATCGGCAACACGATCTTTTATAACTCTGACCGCGACGGCAAATTTAACCTGTACGCCTACGACCCGGTTTCGAAGAAAACAACGCAGGTCACTCATAACCGTGATTGGGACGTCCGCTGGCCCAGTTCCGACAACCAGAACAAGATAATTTACGAGCGCGACGGCGAGCTGGAAGTGATGGACGTTGCGTCGAAGAAAGCGAATAAACTCAGCATTTTCGTGCCTGATGACGGGATCAACAAACGGAAGCGGCAGGCATCGGTAGCAAATAGGATAACTTGGGGAAACCTAAGTCCTAAAGGCGAACGTGTCGTGTTCAGCGCTCGCGGCGATATTTTTACAGTCCCGATCGAAAAGGGCGGCGCCCGCAACCTGACCAGAACGCCCGGTGCGCATGACCGTTTTCCGG
>QHXS01000074.1:0-24018 GCA_003223975.1 Acidobacteriota bacterium | reverse complement strand
GGCTCAGGACGGTGCGACCCAGCCGCAGCAGCTCACGACCGGTGGTTCGGCTCAGCGATACGCGCCGGAATGGTCTGCGGACAGCAAGAAGATCGCTTTCGGTGATAAGAACGGCCGCGTTTATGTGGTCAACGTCGCGACCAAAGAGATGAAGATGATCACGGACGCACCGAACGGACAGATCCAGGACTACAAATTCTCGCCTAAAGGCAATTACGTCGCCTATTCGATGCAAAACCCCGACGGCGTTCCATCTGTCTATATTTGGAATTCAGAGGACAACAAGAACTATCGTGTGACGCCCGAAATGTTCTCAGCCCATGATGCGGCATGGGACCCTAGCGGAGGCTATCTCTATTTTATGAGTGATCGCGAATATGCTCCGCTGATCTCGAGTGCCGAATTCAATTACGCAACGAATCGCACTACGCAAATCTACGCACTCACCTTAAGCAAGACGGGCAAAAATCCGTTTCCGCCGGAAAGCGACGAGGTAGCGATAACAGAAGAAAAGAAAGAAGGACAGCCTGCACCTTCGCCTTCGCCCGCGGCTGCCGGTCCCGAAAAGATCGACTTTGACGGGATCGAAGCGAGAGTGACGAAAGTTCCGGGAATCGGAGCGGACAATTACGGCGATCTCGCCGTGACAAAAGGCAACCTCCTCTATTCGATCCAGCCGCCCTTTTACTACGGCCGACAAGCCGAAATTCAACCGTCCGTTCGCATCTACTCGATAAAAGACCGGAAAGAAACGACGCTCGTAACTAACGCAGGAGGATTCGGCCTTTCTGCTGACGGCTCAAAATTTTTGGCGAACCAGCAAGGCACCTACTTCGAGATGGACGCGAATCCTGCCGGCGAACGTTCGAGGAAAAATATTTCGACAGCGGGCCTGATCGCCGAGATCGACCCGGTTGCCGAGTGGAACCAGATCTTCAATGAAGTTTGGCGACAATACCGCGACTGGTTTTACGCTCCGAACATGCACGGCTACGACTGGGCTCGGATCCGTGACGAGTACAAGAAGTGGCTCCCATACGTGAATCACCGCTCGGACCTGAACTATCTGCTTTCGGAAATGCAGTCTGAGCTGCAGGTACAGCACGCTTATATCGACGGCGGCGATTTCAACCTGCCGCCGCGTGTGCGTGTCGGATTGACCGGCTCTCGTTTTGAGGTCGACAAAGCTGCGAATCGATATAAGATCAGCAAGATCTTCGCCGGCCAGAACGAAGAAGACATTTACCGTTCACCGTTCACCGAAGTGGGAAGCCAGGCACAGGTCGGCGAATATGTCCTGGCCATCGACGGACAAGACGTTACGACAGACCGCGATATCTATTCGTACTTACGCGGCAAGGCGGACAATACGGTGACTTTTACTTTGAACAGCACCCCTACAACTCAAGGCTCGCGGACCGTGACGATCAGGCCGCTGACGAGCGAGTCAGATCTCGTTTATCTCGACTGGGTGCAAGCTAATCGCAAGCGTGTCGATCAAATGTCGAACGGAAGGTTGGGTTATCTGCATATTCCGGACATGGGAGCTCCCGGACTGCGCGAATTTATCAAATGGTATTACCCGCAGCTGCACAAGGAGGGCTTGGTTGTCGACGTTCGCGCAAACGGCGGCGGCAACGTCTCCCGAATGCTGATCGAACGGCTGCGGCGGAAGCTGCTCGGCATCAATTACAACAGCTATAGCGAAGAGGGAAATCCTTATCCCGACGGCGTCTTTATGGGCCCGATGATCGCGATCTTGAATGAGAATTCGGCATCCGACGGCGATATCTTCCCGTATATGTTTCGCGAAGCGGGGCTAGGTTTGTTAGTAGGAAAACGGAGCTGGGGCGGCGTTGTCGGTATTAACAATCGCGGCACGCTGATCGACGGCGGCGTTGTTAACGTCCCGCAATCGGCACTTGCGAACGCCAAGGGCGAATACATCATCGAAGGACATGGCGTCGATCCTGATATCGAGGTCGATAACGATCCGAAGTCGGTGCTCGCCGGACGCGATCCGCAATTGGAACGGGCTGTCGCTGAGCTAATGAAAAAACTAACAACGCCGGTGAAGCTTCCACCGAGGCCGAAAGACCCGGTGAAGAACAAGGTCGATCTGCCGTAAAATGCCTCAGCTTCTCGAGGTCGAAGACCTTAGAACATACTTTCAAACTCGCGCCGGACTCGTTCGATCGGTGGACGGCGTGAGCTTTACAGTAGGCGAAGGTGAATTGCTAGGGCTCGTCGGGGAATCGGGCTGCGGAAAGTCGATCACCGCGCTGTCGATAATGCGTCTGATTTCCGACCCCGGAAAGATCGTCGGTGGCTCTATTAAATTCAAAGGCGAAGAATTGACGACAGCATCGAGTGAACGAATGCGTGCGATCCGCGGAAACGATATCGCGATGGTCTTTCAGGATCCGATGACGTCGCTCAATCCGGTTTTCACAGTCGGCGAACAGATCGCCGAGGCATTGCGGCTGCATCGGAAATTGGATCGAAAAAAAGCTCGCGAAGCCGCGATCGAGGCAATGCGTGAAGTTTCGATCCCGTCGCCCGAACGCCGGATAAACGATTATCCTCATCAGCTTTCGGGCGGAATGCGGCAACGGGTGATGATCGCGATGGCACTGGCCTGCGACCCCGAGCTGCTTATTGCGGATGAGCCCACAACTGCTTTAGATGTAACGATTCAGGCCCAGATACTTGAACTACTGGATGAACTGCGAAAGACGCGGAAACTCGCGGTTTTGCTTATCACGCATGACCTTGGCGTCGTCGCCGAGGTAGCAGACCGCGTCTGTGTAATGTACACCGGTAAGATCGTAGAAGAATCGGGTGTCGATGCAATTTTCGAAAATCCAAAGCACCCGTACACACAAGGGCTGCTCCGTTCCGTTCCAAAATTAACCGCGGAAGGTGTCGAGCGCGCAATTCGGCTCGAAACGATCGAGGGAACCGTGCCTAGTCCGACAGATCTGCCCGAAGGCTGCCATTTCGCACCGCGATGCAAGTTTCGAATGGATAGATGCGTTCACGGCGAAATACCGCTCTATACGACTCCCGACGGGACGAAAGTGAGATGCGTGCTTTACGACGAAAGCGGCGTGTCAGCCGCAAACGCATAATTCATGACAACATCCGCTGCGACAGTTCGTTCAAACACGCTTCTCGACGTTCAAAACCTCGTAAAGCATTTTCCCGTCGAAGGCAGCCGCGATGTCGTTCAGGCTGTGGACAACGTTTCGTTCGATATTCGCTCGGGCGAAACGCTCGGCCTGGTAGGTGAATCGGGCTGCGGCAAATCGACCGTAGGGAGATGTTTGCTGCGCTTGATCGAGCCGACGAGCGGCAAAGTTGAATTCGAAGGACAGAACATTATTGGTCTGCCTGCCGAACAAATGCGCGCCCTCCGACGCGAAATGCAGATCATCTTTCAGGATCCGTATGCGAGCCTCAATCCGCGCATGACCATTCGCTCGATCGTTTCAGAACCGTTGAAAATCCACGGCATCGGGAACAAGGTCGAACAACGCGAGCGTGTCGCCGATCTGTTACAAAAGGTCGGGCTCGACCCGAAATACGCTGACCGCTATCCGCACGAATTCTCCGGTGGGCAGCGACAACGGATCGGCATTGCCCGCGCACTTGCATTGAACCCGAAACTCATTATTTGCGACGAGCCCGTTTCGGCGCTCGATGTTTCCGTTCAGGCACAGGTCGTCAACCTTTTACAGGACCTGCAGTCGCAATTAGGATTGACTTATCTTTTCATTTCGCACGGCCTCGCTGTCGTTGAACATATTTCAAACCGCGTCGCCGTGATGTACCTCGGGAAGATCGTTGAGATCGCAAGCTCGGTCGATTTGTATAAATCGCCGCTTCACCCATATACTCAGGCGTTGCTTTCGGCAATTCCGGTTCCCGACCCGAAAAAGAAACGCGAGCGGATCGTGCTCAAAGGCGATGTCCCGACGCCGATAAATCCGCCGTCCGGCTGCAGGTTTCGAACACGTTGCCCGATCGCAATTGAAGAATGTGCGAAAATCGTTCCCGAGCTTCGCGAGTTGAAAACCGGGCATTTTGCGGCATGCATCCGGGCCGAGGGATATGCCGAGGCGGTTCCGGTTCCTGAAACAAACGGCACCGCAAAAGCGTAAAGTTCTTGTTCATTTAGCTCTACAAATATCCAAATTCTTGTGAGGAAAATATGAATCGTTTGGCCGGTATCGTAGTCGCTGCTCTAGGCCTGATCTGCGCAGTGCTCAGTATTTTGAAAGTGATTCCCGGGTTTTCGATCACAATGCCGGCGATCGGTATGATCGTGCTTGGTGGTCTGATCATCGGCTTGAGCTTTGTAAACAAGCCTGCGGCGGACGATACGCCGAGAATGTCGACCGGCAGCACGCTCGTCAACATCTTTTTCTCGCCTGCCGAGGTTTTCCAAAACCTGCGCCGCCATCCGCGATGGCTCATCCCCGTTTTGATAATGACGGTACTGTCCGGCGTCTATTCCACGCTTTTCTTCCAGAGGCTTACTGCAGAGCGGATCACGAATTATGCGATCGATAAAACGCTTGAAATGCCGATGATCGCAAACAACGACGATGCACGAAAGAAGGTCGAGGAAGGCCGCAAAGATGCGATCGAGCAAGCCAAGAACCCGATTGCCCGGATAGGACAATCTATCGGAACCTTTTTCTGGCTTGTCGTCGGTTTTACCGTCCTCGCGCTGATCTTCCTGATGTTCACGGCAGCGATGGGCGGGTCGATCAACTTCTGGCAGGCATTCGCCGTAGCGGTTTACGCGTGGTTCCCATCGGCGGTCATTAAATCCGTTTTGAATATTGTGATCTTATTTGTAAAGGACCCGACCGAGATCCATCCGATCATCGGACAGGGCACTTTGGTCCAGGACAATCTTAACTTCCTCGTGACCCCAAAAGACAACCCCGCGATCTGGGCTTTCCTGGGCGCATTGTCACTCCTCTGGTTTTACTGGATCTGGCTTAACTCGACCGGACTAAAGAATGGCGGTGAGCGTGTTTCAGGATCGACGGCCTGGACAACGTCGATCGCCATATATGTGATCGTGCTCGGCATCGGCGTGCTTTCGGCCTATATGTTCCCAAGCTTTATTAGTTAAGCAACTGCAGAGGCCCGACTGCCCGGCTCCGCGAGGGCATCCCGAAGCGGACGCGGGCCGTACGGGAGGGCTAAAACTGAATCTCAACAAATAAGAGGAGCCGCATAAGCGAGCTCCTCTTTCCATCTTCGATAAACGAAACGCCTTTGTTTAGCCCTTCCTTACGGTCAGGTCTCTTCCTTTATTCGTATCTGAGTGATTCGATCGGGTCGAGCTTCGCAGCCTTCCATGCTGGCCAAAGGCCGAAGATCAGGCCAATGCCAACACTGGCGAAGAACCCTGCGAGCGGTGCCCAAAGCGGTACATAGGAAGGAAGGACGAGTTTTACAAGCAGGGTTAAAAGCCAACCGATAAACAAGCCAAGTATTCCGCCGAAGCCCGTTAGCGTCGCTGCTTCGATCAGAAACTGAAGAAGAATATCGCTGCGTTTGGCACCGATCGCTTTCCGGATGCCGATCTCGCGCGTCCGCTCCGTAACAGAAACAAGCATGATATTCATCACACCGATACCGCCGATCATCAACCCTACCGATGAGATCACGATCATCGCGATCGCAACGCCCGCGGTTATTGCCTGAAACTGGTCGATGATGCTGGCTGCGGTTTCCATCGAGAAATTATTCGGCCTGCCGTACTGAACCTGCCGCCGCACGCGCAAAAGGTCCTGCACTTCGTCTTTGGCCTTATCCAGCTTTCCTTCCTTTGCGACGGCCAGAATGAAAAGGTCGTCGGCATTCGGCTTCAGCTTTAACGCCGCGCCCATCGGCATATAGATCTCATTGCTTTGGTCGTTGTTGCCGCCGCCGCCGCCAAAAAGCTGTTCTTTCTTTTCGAGCACACCGACAACACGAAATTCCGCACCGGCAATATCAAGTGTTTCTCCGATCGGATCGCCAAATGGGAAATAGTTATCGACAACGCTCGAGCCGATCAGGCAGACATTCGCTTTTTCATCACTTTCAGACTGCGAAAACCATCTGCCCTGGAGCAAAACCTCAGTCGTCGTTTTCTCGATCTCAGGCAGCGTCCCGGTGAGCCGGACTGCGGACGATGTCTTGCCGTTCTTGCCCGTGACCATGATCTTCTGCCCGAAAAAATTATTAGATACATCGAGGAACGGGACAGACGTTTCGATACTCGGCAGATTCTTGATCGCTTCCGAATCTTCGAAGGTAAGCGGTTTGCGCATTCGCTCTTCCTGACTTCGCCGGCCCGTCGCAAATCCGATGTTGTATTTGTAGAGAAAGATCGAGCGCGTACCGAAAGATTCGACCTGCTTTTCGATCGCGACATTGATGCCGCTGATTATCGATGAGATCAGCATCACCGTGATCACGCCGACAACAACACCGATAATGGTAAGGAACGAGCGCAGCTTATTGCCGCGCAGCGTGTCCATCGCCATTTTCAGGTTCTCGTAAAAACTGCTTCCAAGAAAAGCGAGCATATTAATCGGCCCTCAGCGCCTCGATCGGGTCTAGACGCGCGGCCTTCCACGCCGGGAACAACCCGGCAACAATTCCTACGCCGCCGGAAACGCCGATCGCTACAATTACGGCCCAGATCGGTATTCGTGTCTGTATGAATGCGGCCGAGATCGCGTAACCTACAAGTTTTGCAATACCCAAACCTATTACGCCGCCTATCAATGATAGGGTTGCCGATTCGAATAAAAATTGTTTCAAAATATCGGCTTGTCGCGCGCCAAGGCTTTTCCGTATTCCGATTTCCTTCGTCCGTTCGGTCACCGCGACCAGCATGATATTCATGATCACGATCGCACCGACGATCAGCGCGATCGACGGCACGGCAAGTATCACGATCGACGTGGTTCCAAAAATGCTGTCGCGCAAACCTGAGATCGCGTCGGGCGTGACAATACCGAACGTGTCTTTCTCACCGGGCTCAAGCTTTCGGTGCTGCCGCATTATCGTGCGGACCTCGTCCACGGTGTCGGCAAAAAGCTTGTCGGAACGCGCGGTTGCGACAAAATATAAATAGCGGTTTCCTCGAAATCCGCCGAAATTCGAGCCAAAGGTTTTGATCGGCAACTGCACAAAGGCATCCTGCGGCTGGCCGAAGACGGTACCTTTCGCGACGCGAACGCCGATAACACGATAGGGAATTCCACGAATATCGATCTCACTGCCGATAGCGTCGCCTCGCGGAAATAATTTGTCACGAACATCTGTTCCGATGAAGGCGACACGCATCGAATTGTTGTTCTCGGCTGTCGTAAAATAGCGGCCCTCAAGCACGTCGACCTTCTCGATCTCACCGATCACAGGCTCGGCACCATCGACAATTACGTCGTCCATCGAGATGTTTCCAACCTTTATCGTCCGGCGACTTCCGCCGGCCTTGGCACCGATCTTGTCGACCAGCACCGACCGATTGCGAATGTACTCTACGTCCTCGAACGTCAGCTCTTTATTCCGACGCTGTGCTTCGGCGATCGAATCCGTGTCCTTAAAGTCAGAAAAGTTAAAACGCTGGATCGTAAAGGAATTCGACCCGATGCCCGCGATCTTTTCGTCAATGTACGCGTTGAAACCCTGCAGTACCGAAAGCACGATCATAAAAGCGGCGACGCCGATGATCATTCCGAGCAGCGTCAAAAAAGACCTGAGCTTGTGTGCCCAGATCGCCGCGAAAGCGAGTCGTAAGGTTTCGGAAAGATTCATCCTTTGTTTAGATGGTAAGAGACAGGTATTTGATACGCAAATTATTGTACGAATGTTTCGCAGCGGGCTGGGCTATTCATAGCGTAAAGCATCGATAGGATCGAGGTTTGCGGCCTTCCACGCAGGATAAAGGCCAAATACAAGCCCAACGCCGGTCGAGACCAAAATTCCCATTAGGATCGCCCAGAAAGGAATAAAAGCGGGAAGTGGAGAATATGTATTTATGAGCAAACTTAGGCCCTCACCGATAAAAAGGCCGGCCAATCCGCCGATTCCGGTAAGCACGACGGCCTCAATAAGGAACTGAGACATAATGCTGATCTTTGTCGCGCCGACCGCTTTCCGAATGCCGATCTCCTTCGTTCTCTCGGTAACAGATACCAACATGATGTTCATCACCCCAATGCCGCCGATCATTAGAGCAACGGCCGAGATAGCGGTGAGCACCAAATATGTAGCTCCGGTCAGTTGGTTATAAACGTCGAGCAGCGCGTCCTGCGATGAGATACCAAAATTATCCGGCTCACCGAAAGAAAGCTGGCGCCTGCGCCTCAAAATATCGCGAACTTCGTCCATCGCGTTTCGAACATCTGCGCGCGTCTTCGGCCGCACGATTATCACGAAAACAGTTTCAGGCGGATTTATTTCGGGATAGTACTTTTGGTACGACGTGATCGGGACGAATACTGAGTTGTCGCGCGATTGTCCGAAAAAAGAACCGAGGCTTTCCATTACGCCGACCACATGAAATGGCAGGCCCCCGATCTTGATCTCTTTATCGATCGGGTCCTCGAATTCAAAAAGCGCTTTCACCACATCGCGGCCAAGGATCACGATATTTGAACGTTCCTTGATATCGGTATCCGTTATGAACCGTCCGCGATCGACGAATTGCGAGTGTGTGAACTCATAGTATGGAGTTACCCCGATCAAGACCGGCGTATCTGTTTGTTTATCTTTATAGCGTACCGATTCGGCAAGCTTTCTTTGGAGCGGTGAAACGCCGACGATCGAGCGCGACTCGTTCCGGATCGCGTCTGCGTCCTCAAGTGTCAGTTCCTTTCTGTGTAGCTCTTCTGCTTTTGGCGGGCGTCCGAAGCTAGGGTTGAATTTCGAAATAAAAATGGTGTTTGAGCCGAGCGATTCGAGCTGTTGAGCGAAGGACCTGTCCAAACCCTGAATGATCGAAACCATCGAAAGCACAGTTACAACGCCAACTGTAACGCCAAGGATGGTAAGCATCGAACGCAGTTTATGCTCGCGCACCGTTTCCAGCGCCATTTTCGCAGATTCTTTTAGATCATCCACTCTCATTCGTTTCTCATGGCGTCGATCGGGTCCAATTTGGACGCTTGCCATGCCGGATATATTCCGCTAACTAAACCCACAATGAACGAAACGGTTACGCCCAAAAGCGCCGACTGAATGCTGAACAAAAGAGGGAATCCCATGGCCAATGAAAGGACGTACGCCAATCCATAACCCGTGAGGACGCCGATCATCCCGCCGATGATCGTAACCATTACCGATTCGATCAGAAATTGCCGCAAGATGTCCGCCTGACGGGCACCGACAGCTTTTCGAAGCCCGATCTCTTTGGTCCGCTCGGTCACGGAAACCAGCATGATGTTCATGACCACGATGCCGCCGACAACTAGCGAAATGATCGCGACTCCGAAGGTCGCAAAATAAATTCCAGAGGTGGCATTTTTATAGATCGTGATGAATGCGTCCTGCGATTCGATCGACGCGCCGTCGTCCTCGTCCGAGGGAACCTTTCCACGCCGATTGCGCATGATCGTTCGCACTTCATCGGTTGCCGATTCGAATTGATCGGAACTTTGGACCTGAATGTGGACCGTTATCGAATCGCGCGCGCCGAACATCTTTTGTCCGGCCTGATAGGGAATGTAAACGAAATTGTCGCGCGAAAAGCCAAGCACTTTCCCGAAAGGATAGGCAACCCCGAGTATCGTGTACGGAATGCCGTCGACGCGGATCTCCTGCCCGATAATATCCTCAGGAGCGCGGTCGTCGAACAGGTTTTGTATCAAGTCCGTTCCGATTACCGCTACATTGTGCCCGGCATCTCCTTCATTGACGGTCCACATGCGGCCGGCTTGTAAAGTAACGTTCTCGATGTCGAACATCGACAGAGTCAGTCCGCGAACGGCAACGTCTTCTGATCGCTTGTCTCCGAATTTCACCAAACCTCTGCCGTTCGCCGCCATCCCAACGCGCCAGCATGTTCGGCAAAGCCGCTGGATCGCGTCGGCATCTTCCTTCGTAACATCTTTGCGTTTGTTGTATTTGATGAAGTCTTCGCGGGATGTAATTACAAGCGGGCGTTTTGCAACGCTAAAAACCGTCGAGCCCTGCGACGAAAACGCCGTTGCGACCGTTTGGTCGAGCCCGCTTAATATCGTCATTACTGCGATCACAGAAGTTACGCCGACGATGATCCCCAACAACGTCAACAGAGTGCGCAGCTTGTTACTTCGCAGGCTCAGCAACGCAAGCCGAAGCGATTCCATGAAAATGGAAATTGAAGTAACGAGCCACATTCCGGTCACATTATTTGTATGAACAAACTCTACGTTATTCTCCACCATTGCGGAACAATTTCAACAAGCTCGCAAGGTGTGAAAAGAGCACGACGGGAACGATCATCGCCGGTAACCAGATATACGGAAAATAAAGCACCGCGCGGTTAGGTTGGTCGAACGCGAGCTTTTGGATAGGTGATTGAAGACTTAAGATCGCGATCGTGACGATGTTCGCAAGCAGCAGTAAACCAACAACATTAAATGCGACAAGCATTTTCGTGTTGACACGTCCGCCACGAAACGCGGACCAGGTGACGATGACCGCAAGAATTCCGGACACGATGTCGAAATTCCAGCCGTGAAATGTCATTACCTGCGGGATCAGTCCTTGTCCGTAGAGCCAGGAAAGTACTAGTTCGACAGGGATCCTGACGACGTGAATTCCGGTAAGTATCTTGAGCGGAAGCCTTTCGATAAAATCACGGCCAGTCAAAAGACAAACGGCGATCAATAAAACTGCCGGAAATACGGAAAAAAGAGCAAGCCTCGGTGGAAAAGTATCCGTAAACAAGTAAAACCCGCTCTTCGCCGTCACTGCCTGAAATAGCATCCAGAACGGGACGACGAACAGCAGTAATTTCGACCAAAAAACATTAAAGCCTACGCTTTTGATCGCGTAGGCCAGGATGCCGAACGTCAGAAAGGAGGTGACCAGAAAAACGATCGAAATGTAAGCAGGTACCTGCTCCATCATTTTATTTTCTCGTCTTTCTCGATCTTTCCGTCGCGGATCGAGAGAACGCGATGCGCGCGTTCTGCAACGTCATGTTCGTGGGTGACGACGATTATAGTGTTGCCCTCGGCATGCAGTTTTTCGAAAAGATGCATGATCTCGATGCTCGTCTTACTGTCGAGTGCGCCTGTCGGCTCGTCTGCAAGCAAGATCGACGGGTGATTCACAAGCGCCCTTGCGATCGCAACCCGCTGCCGCTGGCCGCCGGAAAGCTCATTGGGACGGTGCGTAACGCGGTCGCCAAGCTCCACGCTTGCAAGAGCGGCCTGTGCCTTGTCGTGACGTTCGCCGGAACGCATACCGGCGTATATCAGCGGCAGCTCGACATTGTGAAGCGCCGTAGCGCGCGCGAGCAGGTTGAACGTTTGGAAGACGAAACCGATCTCTTTATTTCTGATCCGCGCAAGCTCGTCGTCGGTCATATCTGAGACGAGATTCCCATTGATCCAATATTCACCTTTGCTCGGAGAATCGAGACAGCCGATAAGGTTCATCAGCGTCGATTTTCCCGAACCTGAAGGACCGATGATCGCGAGATATTCGCCCTTTTTCACCTCGAACGAAACATCGCGAAGCGCGTGCAGTTCTTCCGTACCCATCTGGTATGTTTTCCAGATGTTGCGCATCGAAATGAGCGTTGTCGGCGATTCGACAAAGGTTTCAAATCCGGTCGCTGCTGGTTTGCCGTTTCCGTCTTCCATGAACCTGTACATAACTACTTCGGTGACGCGTCGCCTTCTTTCTTCGTTTGCTTCTTAACGATCGCGTCTTCTTTGAGCGTGTTCAGCACGCGGCTCGGGCCCGTAATGACCTCTTCGCCCTCGGAAAGTCCGGAGGTGATCTGAATATCGGATTCGCCGGTAATACCAGTTTCGACCGGCTTGAATTTCGCCTTATTTCCGTCGAGAACGTAAACACCCTTGATGGGTTTCGGCTTATCCGCTGGCGCTGCAGCAGCTGGCTGAACACCCGGTTCCGGTGTGTTATCCGGTTTCTTCTCGACGATCGCCTGCAGCGGCACCGCAAGGACGTTCTGCGCGGTCTTCGTCGTGATCGTCGCGGTTGCGCTCATTCCGGGACGCAAACCAGTCTGCACTTCCGGCGTCAGATTCTGAAGCTGGAGCACAACGCGGAATTCCTTTGCTTCCTGGACGTTAATATTTGTCGAAAGGCCGCCTGTCGTTTGAGATTTGCCGACCGCAAGCGGAGTTTTCTGTGTAACTTCGGCTTCGATCTCCTGTTCGCCAAACGCGTCTACTTTCACCTTTGCCTTTTGGCCGACCGCGACTTTATCGATCTCGGTCTCGTCGACCTTCACCTCGACGTTGATCGTCGACATATCGGCGATCGTCAAAAGGGCGGTCGTCGACAGGCCCGCAACGGCGAAGGTTCCCACACGTGAAGGAATTTCAGCGATCACGCCGCTGATCGGTGCGACCTGCAGCGTCTTATCGCGAAGATTACGTTGGCCGCGCAATGAAGCATTTTGCTGCGCTGCACGCGACTGGCTCGAACGAACGCTGAGCGTTGCGGTCTCGACTCCGCGTCGCGCATCTTTTACGTTTACTTGTTGGTTAGCGACCCTTGCCGTCGCATCCTTTATCTGAAGCGTTGCCGACTGAAGCCGAGACTGCGCGTTTCTTACCGCGATCTCCGCCTGGTCGACCTTGTCTTTTGCTTCGTCGTATTCCAATCGTGAGGCGACGCCGGATTCCAGGAGTTGTGTGGAACGTGTAAGCTCGCGCTTTGCGATAGAAAGATTTTTTTGCTCGCGTTCAACGTCGACTTTTGCCGATTCCATGTTCTGTCGAGCCGAATCGACCGCAACCTGCGAAATATTCAACTGCTGCTGAGCCTGGGCAAGAGCGTTTTGAGCCGCGGTTACCTGGCTTTGCGAAACATTCACCTCATTTTGCGCGCTCTGAAAAGCGGCAAGCTGTGCCTCGGTGCTCGATTCAAGTTGATTCGGATCGAGCCGGACCAATGGGTCGCCCTTGTTGACCATCTGCCCCTCTTTTACATAGATCTCCTCGATACGACCCTGAACTTCACTCGTGAGGTTCATGAACTGGATCGGCCGGATCTCGCCGGAAGAAGTCACGGTGGAACGCAGTTCGGGTCGCGTCTCGATCTTTACAACTGTTACTTCGGGCGTGTCTTTCCGGGTGGCCAGGATGCTGCCGATCACGACCGCAAGTAGAACTACACCTACGACCGAACCGATAATGATCTTTTTCTTACGGCTCATTGCCATGCTCTTATTGTCTCCGCGTTGCCTTAATTGTACCCAACAAAGGAATTTACAGCTGAACTTTGAGGGGTCGGGATGTCAATCCGGTATTACGACACTTTTCCGACCATAGTTTCAAGTTTTTGGCGCTCCCAGCGAACGCGGTCAACATCGAATCCAATTGATGACCTGACAGTTGCTTTATATAATGATTCGTTGGAAAATGTTAGGCTTAGCTACATCCTATTGATTCATTACATTAGCATTTTTGTATAGGCTTGCGATAAATGAAGCAGTGTAATTCTTGCGGAAAACAAATGATCGAAGCATCGCGTTTCTGCGATGAATGCGGTACGCAACTTCCTGAGGAGGACGTTTCTACATCGGCGCCTGTTCAGGAACATATTAGCAGCCCGAATTTCCAGCCGGTAAATGTCACGTCGGTTGGAATTCCGCCGATCGTCGAAGAACAGGCAAATGGCGCGGCTGAACCTTCCGGAGAACATAAAGCTGACCCGAGCGTGCACGCGATCCTTTTGATCGAACGCGGAAATGCGGCGAGCACTGAGTTTCCGTTAACTGCAGACGAATCTAACATCGGACGTTGGGACGCGGACAACGGGATCTTTCCCGATGTCGACCTCGATGCTTACGACCCCGATTCCAAGGTGTCGCGAAAGCATGCCCGGATCGTTCGGCGGAACGGGGCTTACTTTATCGAAGACCTCGGCTCGACGAACGGAACGTTCGTCAATCGGGGAAGAAGGTTGTTGCCAGGGACGCCGCAGGTCTTGAGCGAAGGCGACGAGATAATTGTTGGAAAAACTTTTTTGCGGTTTCAGATAAATAACTAGTTTGAATGCCTAGCTGTCCTGAATGCGAATCGCCGATCAGCGCCAACGAACCGTTTTGTCCGGTTTGTGGGATCGCGCTTGGGAAAGGCGCGCCGCCGGCGGAGAGCAAACCCATCACAGTGCCGAAGGTGCAGCCGGAACCGACGCCGATCCCCGCAGCCGAACCTGAACCTGTGCCCGTGATCGAGCCGACACCGCCAGCCGATGAGTTTGACGGAACGCTCATGATGTCGCCGGCCGAATTGGCGGCCCTCGCAGCTCAAAGACCGCCTTCGACACCCGTTGCAGACACGCCTGTGTCCCAGCACGAAGAACCGATAGCGCAAGCTTCCGGGGAAACCGAACCGACCTTGGACCAGATCCTTTTCGGCGAGCCGTCGAAGCCATCTGAAACGCCGAAAACTTTCGTGGTCGAACAACCTCCTTCGCCGGCAATTTTGGATCAGGTAAACGACACGAGCGGGAAAATTCTAGATACAAGCGGAGATATAAAGGTTCGTTCGACTGCGGATTACAAGTTGGAACAGGCGAAAACGCTTGAAACAAAGGACGAAGAAGTGAAGGCGGAAACGCCTATTGTCTCTTCAGAGCCGGAGCCTGCAGCACCCGCGTTCCAACCCGCGGTGCCAACTCCCCCCTTGATCGAGCCGGAAATGGAACAGTTTTCGGAATTCGACGATTTTTCTCCGTCGTCGACACCTGGACCCATTTCGGACCCGATCGCCTTGCCGTCCGAAATCGGAACTGTCGCAGAATTCGATGACGAACCTGTGCCTGAGATCGCAAAGCCGGATCTCGAACTGCCCGAATATCAACAGGAAAACCCGATCTACGATTCGGTCCGGATCGTTGCGACCGATATGCCGGACGAACAAGCGTTTGTCTCGACGCAGATCCCGTCGAGTCAAAATCTGAAGAAGCCGGTCGCGAAAGTGGAACCCCCCGCGGAAGAGTCGCGTTCGAATACCACCCCCAACTTCGACATGGGCACGAGCGATGGCCGCAAGTCGTCCAAATTAAAACCGCTGCAGGAAGGCGCGATCCTTAACAACCGTTACGAGATCATCCGCAAGATCGGAGGCGGCGGAATGGGGGCGGTTTATCTGGCCAGCGACAACAATCTCGGCGGAGTTCTTCGCGCCGTCAAGGAAATGGTGCAGGCGCACATCGAGGACGACCAGCAGGAAAAAGCGATAAACGATTTCAAGCGCGAATCGATGATCTTGTCGAGCCTCGACCATCCGGCCATTCCGACGATCTTCGATTATTTCTATGACGAATCCGAATGTCGGTTTTATCTCGTCATGAAATACATTTCGGGCGGTGACCTTGCAGCCCGGATACGGTCAACGCCCGAAGGCAAGATCGACGAGGCCACGGTCACCGAGTGGGCGCTTCAGATAATCGACGTTCTCAACTACCTGCACAACCAGCCGTCGACGATCGTTTATCGCGACCTGAAGCCTTCGAACATCATGATCGATGGAAACTCGGGGCGTGTTATGCTCATCGATTTTGGGATCGCGCGATCGATCAGCCAAAAGCAGGAAAAAGGTGTTACGGCCGTGGGCACAATGGGCTATGCACCGCCCGAGCTTTTCAGCGGAAATGTGGAGCCTAGGTCGGATATCTACAGCCTGGGCTCAACGATGTTTCACTTGCTCACGGGCGCTGACCCGCAGAGCAATCCGCTTTTGATATTCGATTTTCAGAAAAATCCGCGCCCGCGGCAGATAAATCCGCGTCTTTCCGATCAGATCGAGTTGATCCTGATGAAGGCTGTCGAATATAGCGCCGACGCTCGATTTTCGTCAGCGGCGGAAATGCGAAAAGTATTGGAGCAGCACCTGGTTAATTTGAAATCAGGAAATGTGACATACGGTGTCGGAGAGGTCCCGGCTTCGGTCGCGCTCGACGACCAGACCGTTTTTTGCGGGTTTTGCGGCCAGCGGATCGTCGCGACGGATATGTTTTGTGCGTTTTGCGGCTCACGCCAGCCGATGGCACAGCATGGGGTCCATTCCGTTGTCCCCGCAGCCAAGGCGAGCATTACCGCGAAGCTTATGATCGAGGGTACGTCTGAATTGTCGATGCCGGCGTTCGCACTTCAAAAAGAAGAAAATTTACTAGGCAGGCGTGATCCGATGTCCAATATTTTTCCCGAGGTCGATCTTTCAAAATACGATCCGCAAACAAAGATCTCTCGGCGCCACGCGCGTATTTGGAAACAGGGCGAGAAATTCCTCGTCGAGGATCTCGGTTCGTCAAACGGCACTATCTTATCGGCGATGGGTGCCGCCGGAGCGGTTCGCCTGACGCCGCATAAGCCTCAACTGTTAACGAGCGGCGACCGGATCAAACTTGGCGACACGACTTTGCATTTTGTGATCGATTAGATTTATGGAAACGACCTCCGCGCGAAAGGCCGCGGTTAGACCTGACCGCCGGGAGATCGTTCTCGGGTTTTCCCCGGGAACGGTGCACGCGCCGTTCGTGCTTCGCTGCGGAGCCGCCTTTGCGGATTACGTCATAATAATCCTGGCGCCGGTCGTGTTTTTGTTTTTGGGACGCTTTTACGGCGAGGATGGGTCGGCCCTGATCGGCGGAGATCTGAATAACGCCGGATGGCTGATCGCGATCATTGTTGCGGTCGCTGATCTTTTGCTGTTGCCGGTTGTCGCTGGGCAGTCTCTCGGCAAAATGTTTGCCGGCCTGCACATCGTTGGTATTGACGGTTCGCCGGCGAGAGTTAAGAATATTATTTTTCGACAGACCATCGGTTTATTTCTCACCCTGATCACTTTTGGACTGGGATTCTTCATCTCCGCCCTTAACAGGTCTGGCCGCTCGCTGCACGATCTGATATCAGGTACCGTTGTGATCAAGGGACGGAAAGAAATCATCGATTGATATATGGCCCAGTTGATCTTTAAAAACTCAAGCACGCCGATGGAGAACGTCCCACTCACACGGCTCAGAACGACGATCGGCCGATCTGCGCGAAGCGATCTTTGCATCCCGGACGCCTTCGCATCGCGCCTGCACGCCGAAGTGCGGCAGGAAGGCGACAGCTTCTGGCTGCAGGATCTGGGGTCGGCTAACGGCACTCGCTACAACGGCATGCCGGTCAAAAATCCGGTACCGATCTCGATGGGCGGCGAAATACAGATCGGCGAAACGATCATGGTGTTCGACGATGATAAAGTCGCGCCTCCGATGCATTCGACGCTCATCGCGAATCACACCGAGGCACTTGATCCATCTAAGACGATCTCTTTCCAAAGCAGTAAGATCCCGACAACCGAATTCCTGAAGGGCCAATTTTCGTCGCGAAACGACCTGCTCGGTTTGATAAGCAAGGTGGGCGTCGCGCTGTTGGGCTCAAGTGGTGTAAGCGAAACCCTGACTTCGGTCGCCTCGCTCGTTTTTGAAGCCGTCCCGGCGGACCGCTGCGTTATCATGCTGCGCGATTCGGCGAGCCCGGAAGAAATGAAGATCATGGTCGCCCGCGACCGTGGTTCCGAAGAGCAACTTCAGGAGGTCCGCATAAGCCGGACGGTCATGGATGAGGTCTTGAAGAACGGCAAATCCGTGCTGACGGCTGATGCTCAACACGATCCCCGTTTTGCGAGCCAGACCATCGCCCTTCAGGGAATTAGGTCGGTCCTTGCTGTCCCGCTCAGTGTAGACGAACGAAATGTTTTCGGACTTATCTACGCCGATTCGCCGACTTGGGAAACGACATTCACGGAAGAGCACCTCAATATACTTACGACCCTGGCATCGGTCGCGTCGATCCGTGTCGAAAACGCCACATTGCTCGAGGAGCGGTTCCAACGCGAGCGCATGGAACGCGAACTCGAGTTGGCAACCGAGATCCAGCAGCGATTTCAGCCGTCGGGTCCGCCAATAGTCGAAGGGTACGAGTTCCAGGGGATCTCGTTTTCCTGTTACGAGATCGGCGGCGACTATTACGATTTTATTCCTAAGCCCGACGGAAAAATGCTGGTCGCGCTCGGAGATGTATCC
Source organism: Acidobacteriota bacterium (assembly GCA_003223975.1). Lineage (GTDB taxonomy): Bacteria > Acidobacteriota > Blastocatellia > Pyrinomonadales > Pyrinomonadaceae > OLB17. The sequence goes on along the minus strand of QHXS01000074.1, from coordinate 5,733 downwards.
GGGAAGGGAACTGCGGCAGCGCTTCTGATGTCCAGCCTCCATGCCGCGATTCACGCGCAGGTAGCTGCAAAGAGTTCGCTCGACGAAACGATCGTCTCAGTCAATGAATATCTTGCTGAGAATACTCCTGCGAACCGCTTCGTCACGCTGTTTGCTGCCGAGCTCGACCCGCTTACGGGAAAACTGCGTTACATCAATGCCGGCCATAATCCTCCCTTGGTTGCCAGGAGCGACGGCAGTGTAGAGCAACTGGGATCCGGCGGGCTGCCTTTGGGAATTATGGGCGGAGCGCAGTACGAGGCAGGCGAAACACAGCTAAACAATGGCGAAGTGCTTGTCGTTTATTCAGATGGCGTCACGGAGGCCGTAAATCTAAAGGACGAAGAATACGGTATCGACAGGCTTTCCGACGTGGTACGCCGAAATATCGCTGCTTCGGCTTCAGGTTTGCGAGATAAAGTGGAATCCGGTCTTTCGACCTTCACGGAAACCGCTCCCGCAAACGATGACATCACCTTGGTTATAGTGAAGCGAAATTAGGGCTGTTTTCGGGTAGAGTGGTAACAGAAAGGGCGGCCATTTGGCCGCCCTTTTCATTTAATAAACGAACGCGTTTTCGACCGGTACGTCGCCTGCCAATCCGAATGGTTGTGAGTAGATGCCGCCGGTCGAACTGTTGATGAACCACGTCGAGTTTGATGGACGGAAGACGGCCAGGTCTTGTTTGCCGTCGCCGTCGTAATCGCCCGGTGTCGGGAAATCGCCCGGCAAGCCCCAGGTGATTATGTGGATCTGGAATGTGTCCGAGTGTATCCGGTACCAAGTTTGGTTACTCGGACGGAATACAGCAAAGTCTGACTTACCGTCTCCCGAATAATCTCCCGGAATTGGAATATCTCCGTTCAAGCCCCACGTAAACTCAGATATCGCAGCGTTTCCAGAATTGATCGTGTACCACTTGCCTTCGGACGGACGGAACACGGTCATGTCAGCAACACCGTCACCGTTGAAGTCAGCCGGTGCCGGTTTGTCTCCCGGAAGTCCCCAGGAATATATGTGCAGTTTCCCGTCGGAATCGCGCCGATACCATTTGCCTTCGTTCGGGCGGTAAACAGCCAAGTCGGCTTTCCCGTCACCGCCGTAATCCGCCGGAACCGGGAAATCACCCGGCAATCCCCAACCAGCAACGGTTGTCGTATTGTCCGAAGAATTGAAGATATACCAGTTGCCTTCGTTCGGCCTGTAAACAGCCAGATCCGACTTCCTGTCGCCATCAAAATCCGCCGGCACAAGCTTGTCCCCGTTCAATCCCCAACCCTGAGCACGGACACTCGCACTGCCCGACTGAATGATGTACCAAACGCCATCGGCTGGCCGCCACACCGAAATATCGCTCTTCCCGTCACCGTCGAAGTCGAAAATCGCCGTCCTAAGATTTGCGGCGCTTGCCCCTGCCCAGAAGCCGCTTTCGACAGCGAAAGTTCCTCCTGTACTTGTCGTGCCTGCAGCCGCTTGGCCGACGGTGCCGTCAACGGTAAAACTGCCTCCGGACACACGTCCGCCTCCGCCTGCGATAACACTTTTGGTGATGGTGAAGTTTCCGCCCGACTGCGCATTCACGAGGGAATTGAATGTTAAACAAAGAACTACCGACGCGGTGAACCACTTAAGGACCGTTAACGTCATTGTTTCTCCTTCCAGCGCGGAAAAAAGATGGACTAAAAATAGCATTAGGCTCTGGTTTTGGCAACCAATTTTTCTAGTCTTTTATACATATCATCGTTAAAACTTGTTGACCGCTACGAAAACAGCCGTTAAAATGGTCATGGCGAACTCCTCTCTCCCGTATCCCGCCCTTAAATGCCGCAACGTAAAACCAAGGTTAGTCTTATTTATTTTGTTGTTGCTTCCTTACTTCTTGTAGGGCTGGTTCCACTTGTTCTTACGGGATGGTTTCTTTCGGAAAGGAGCGCAGGCGAGCTTCGGGCGGTCGAAAACCGGTATCAGATTCAGCTTGTTCAGGAAAAAGCACGCCAGATCGAGATGTTTGCCCAGCGAAACAGCGATCTGGTTACGGGCCTGGCTGACGCCTTCAGCCTTGCCGGCAGTGCCGCGGTCTTTTCGACGCCTCAAACTGACCAACAGCTAAGTCGAACGCTGCGGGAAAATCCTGACGTCATCGCCATCTATGTTCATCCGCCGAGCGGCGAACCGCTCGCTTTATTTCGTCCCGGTACGATCCAAAAGGCGGAGATCGACGGGATCGCAGAATCTTTCGAACCGAAAATAAAGAATGATTCGCTGACCGTGGGCGAACCGCAAATTGCAGGTGCCGCCCAGGAACCCGTGATGCTGATGGGCGCGCCGGTAGTCAACGCCGGAACAAAGGTCGCGACAGTGATGGCGATCATTTCACTAAGGCATATTTCGCGAAGCGTTGTGGGGCTAGCGGCGAACACGGAAGCAGAACTTTGGCAGTCCGGACTGCCGATCATATATGTCGTCGATCCTCAGGGACGAGCACTTTTTCATCCCGATCCGAAAGTGGTTCAGGAACGGCGGTCGCTGACAGACCTCAAAATAGTATCGGAATGGATGGAGGCAAATCGCCAGATCCAATCCGCGCTCGTTCCGTTTGCGGCCCAGTTCGACGGAAGTTCGCACGCGATGATCGGCGCATATTCAACCGTAGCGGTGGGCAGCGGCCTGAATCTCGGGGTCATCACTATGCAGGATGAGGCCAAGGCCCTGGCGTCTGTCGGCGAAATGAAGAACCAAATGTGGATCATCAGCCTCGCTTTCGCGCTTGCCGCCTTGATCATCGGTGCCATGCTTGCTCGTTCGCTGACTTCACCCATCCATAATCTTGCCGTCGCGACGCAGCGAATCGCGAGCGGCGATCTGTCGACCCGGGTCAATTCGAAAAACATCACCGAGATCGGCACGCTCGGAAGTTCATTTGACTTGATGAGCGACAAGCTCGAGGAGCATATTGCCAGCCTTGCAAAAGCTGCCCGGGAAAATCGCGAATTGTTTGTCGGAACGGTTAAAGCTCTTGCTGCTGCGATCGACGGTAAAGATAAATATACGCGCGGCCATTCGGAACGCGTCGCGCGAATATCGGTGGCCATAGGTCGTCAGCTCAACTTGCCGGAAGACGAGCTCGAAACGTTGCGAATCAGCGCGTTGCTTCACGATGTTGGCAAGATCGCCATCGACGACAGTATTTTGAAAAAGCCTGCGGCCTTGACCGATGAAGAATTCACGATCATGAAGACGCATCCGGTCCGCGGCTACAAGATCATGTCCCAGATACCGGCGATGAAAGATTTCCTTCCGGGAATGTACATGCATCATGAGATGGTGAACGGGAAAGGTTATCCGCAGGGCCTGACCGACGAACAGATACCGCTGCAGGCTAAGATCGTTTCCGTCGCGGATACGTTCGATGCGATGACGATCGACCGTCCGTATTCCAAAGGAATGCTGCTTCCCGAGGCACTCAGAAAGATCAAGGAATTTGTCGGCATCAGATACGACCCGTCCGTCGTCGACGCTCTCGTTCGTGGCTGCGAAGCCGGCGAGATCGGCCGAGGCGTAGTTAAATTTCTGAACGATCAGGCGAGTTTGAAAGAAAACGAAGCAGAGGAAGACGATCTGCTTCAGATCTCTCCGAAAACGACGTATGGAACTACAACCGAACAGCGCGAGTTGGCAGGTTGAGGTCGGCGGCCAGATCTACGAAGCCTCATTTGCAGAACTCGGTGAATGGATCGGTCTAGACTCGCTCCATCCGGAAGATAAAGTTCGCAAAGGCAACCTTCGATGGATCGAAGCTCGTAAGGTCCCTGGACTTATTCCATTTTTCAACGCAAAAGCTCGCGGCGAAATAACGCCGGCTGTTGTCTCAACGACGAACGCTGAGGCAGAAGAACCGTTGACATGCGATCTTGCCGAAACAACTGACACTGCGCAGGTTCCGGTAGAAGCTGCCAGTCAACGAATTGATCATTCGACCGCGGCGTTTTTAGATCCGAAATATTGCGCGATTCACGGGGAAATAGCATCTGCATTTCTGTGCGAAACCTGCTGCAACGGCTTTTGTAAAACGTGCCCGACTTCGTATGGCGGCACCGTAAAGATCTGCCCGCTTTGCGGCGCGATGTGCAGACCGGTTACCGTCGTTCTTGAACAGCGTCGTCGTGACTCCGCGATATCCAATGCCGTAAGCGACGGTTTTGGAGCATCTGATTTTTTCAACGCCATCGCGCATCCTTTCAAATTCAAAGTGAGCCTTTTCCTCGGGGCCGCAATGTTCGCCTTTTTCACGATCGCACAAGCGGGGGCCGGAATTGGCGGAATGGTAATGTTTGCGTCTGCCATCATGTGTTTCATGTTGGCGAACATGGTTCTGTTCGGCGTGCTTTCAAACACCGTCGAAAACTTTTCACAGGGGCGGCTCGATACGAATTTCATGCCCTCATTCGACGACTTTTCGGCGTGGGACGATGTAGTTCAGCCTTTTTTTCTTTATCTCGGTGTGATGGCGACGTCATTCGGCCCATTCATTCTGACGCTGATCATTGGAAGCTATCTCGTTTTGAGTTCGGCCTCATCTCAAATGTATGCGTTCCAGAGCGAGGTTGAGCGGCTTCCGGGAACGCAATATTATCAGGGACGCGAGACCGTCGAGCAATCGCAGCAGGTTAAGCGCGTCCTGAGCGACATCACTAAAAAACACGACGAACGAATCGGCGGATACAACGATGCCGCCATGGGAAATTCGAACTCAGTTGCGGACGAATCGCAGTACAACACCGACGAGCTTGAACAAACGGCTCAGGACAGGCGCCGTAAGGAACTCGAAGCTGCGTTTGGCAAAACGCAGCAAACGAAAGATAGCGAGTTCGGCGAATTTACTTCTAGCTTGCTGCGGCTCGCTGCCCCGCTCGTCGTTATCGGCGCGATCGCATTCCTCTGGGGCCTGTTCTTTTTTCCGGCCGCTGCGGCAGTCGCAGGCTATACACGTTCATTTTCCGCTACCGTCAATCCGCTTGTCGGGCTCGATACGATCAAACGGCTCGGCGTCGATTATGTAAAGATCCTTCTCATGGGATTTGTCTTACTTATCGCCTGGGGATCTGCCGGCTTTGTGTTTAGCACGATATTTTCGCCATTCAACCTGCCCAGTATGGGTAATCCGGTCGCCAAAGGATTTTTATCGTTCGTAACTTTTTATCTAATGGCCGTCTTCGCGTGCGTTCTCGGGTATGCACTGTTTAAGAATTCCGAGAAGCTGCATTTGCTGAAATAGCCCGGCCTTCATTGTGAAAGACGAACGCACGTTGTTTGGCGTGCGTTATTTTTTTATACTCTATCCTTTTCGGACGGCCGGGAAATAGGGGCTTTTTCTTATGGCATTTTGGCGACGTAAAAAAGAAAGTTCATCTTCGATCTTAGGTCTCGATAGGTCGATCGAGGAGCTACAAGCGCAGGAAGCAGCGGTCGAACGCGAGCTCGGCGTACGTTTTTCGAAGGCGATCGCAAAAACGCGCGATTCGATAAATACGCGGCTCGATACGATCTTCGAAGGCAGAAAGCAGATCGACGAGCAGCTGCTCGACGAGCTCGAAGAGCTTCTGATCTCGACAGACATCGGCGTAAAGACGACGATGCAGGTGATCGAGGCCGTACGGCAGGGAATTTCACGAAACGAGATCGGCGATATTACGG
>QHXS01000129.1 GCA_003223975.1 Acidobacteriota bacterium | reverse complement strand
CGAATGATGAAATGCCGAACGAGCCAATACTAAACCATCGATCAGCGTTACTGTTACGCAGATATCGACACCTTGTGAAAGATGTCTCAGCATTCGGCTCGCCGACGAACCGTGAATATATAGATCGTCGTCGATCCGCGCAAAACCTGTCGGAATAACATAAGGTTGCCCATCGACTACAAACCCGACATGGCAAATAAAGGCCTCGTCCAGGATCGGATAGATCGTCTCGCGATCGTAATGTCCACGATCGGGGAGGCGTTTTACTTTTGTTCGTTCGGTTTTCACATTAGAGTTCATAAAGCACGTGCAGAAGCCAGCGCGTAAGTAAGGCGTAATCGGGACATTGTTTGTTACGCCCCTTGCTTACGCGCGGGCTTCTGCAACTATTTCGCGCTCATCCAGTTATCGCCGACGCCGACCTCGACGACGATCGGCACATCCAGGGTCGCGGCCTTTTCCATCTCGCGTTTGATGATCTCCGAAGCGCGTTCCACTTCGTTCTTCGGCGCTTCGAAAAGCAGTTCATCGTGGATCTGCATGATCATTTTGGTTTCAAGGCCTTCCTTTGCTATTGCTTTTGAAACGCTGATCATGGCGATCTTAACGATATCGCTTGCCGTGCCTTGAATAGGCATGTTGATCGCTTCGCGCTCGGCACGCGAGCGAACACTGAAATTTCGGTCCCGAATACCCGGAAAATAGCGGCGACGGCCAAAGAGCGAAGTTACGTAGCCTTTTTCCCGTGCTTCTTCGGGAATGCGGTCCATGTAGGCTCGTATGCCTTTGTAGGTCTCGAAATAATCGTCGATCACCTTTCGAGCTTCGGCTTTCGATATTCCTACACGCTGCGAAAGGCCGAACGCCTCCACGGCATACGCGATGCCGAAATTAACGATCTTCGCCAGGCGCCGTTTGTCTTTCAGGTCCTTGCCATCCTTTGCACCGAAAACGAGTTTCGCGGTTTGGGCATGAATGTCCTCGTTATTTAGGAACGCTGCCTTCATCACCGGGTCATCAGTGATATGTGCGAGGATGCGAAGCTCCAGCTGCGAGTAATCGGCGGAAAGAAGTTTATTCCCCTTCTCCGGAATGAATGCCCTTCGTATCTGCTGTCCAAGTTCCGTCCGGACCGGAATGTTCATTAAGTTCGGCTCGGTCGAGCTCAATCTTCCGGTCACAGCAACAGCCTGGCTGAGCACTCCGTGAATGCGTCCGTCTGTGTTCACCATTTTCGGAAGCGCATCAGCGTAGGTCGCCTTCAGCTTATCGAGCTCGCGGTAATCGGTGACCATCTGTGCGATCTCATAATCAACCGCAAGCTCGGCGAGCACATCCTTGCTCGTCGAAATCTGGCCTGTCGCGGTCTTGCGGCCGGTCGAGATATTGAGTTCTTCAAAAACCTCGCCGACCTGCTTCGGCGAACCGATATTAAATTCACGCCCGGCGATCGAATAGATCTTTGCCTGCAGCGTCGCAAGTTCCTTTGAAATAAACTCGGAGAACTTCTCAAGCGCGTCGACGTCGACCTTCATTCCCGCGGTTTCGATATTGGCAAGTACCGGTTCGAGCGGCAATTCGATCTCGGAATAGACCCTGTTCAAACCGTCCTCGATGATCTTCTTTCGAAGCAGCGGCGTCAATTGATATGTCCAATCGGCACGCGTTGCAGTTTGAAACCCCGATTCGGTAAAGCCTTCCGGCAGTTCGGTCTTCGGATAAACGTCCAAATTGTTTTGGGCAAGAAATTCAAGCTCGTGATGCGGGCGGCCGGAATCAAGCAGGAACGATGCCATCATCAGATCGTCCGTCACGCCCTCGGGCGTGATCCCCAGTTTTGCAAGGATCGCAAGCTTGCATTTCAAGTCATGCGTTGACTTATCGATATACGGATTCGAAAAAATATCGCCGATCGCCCGTATTGCGTCTTCGCTGCCGCCTTCAAAGTTTTCCAGGTCGATAAAGCTTGCGACGCCCGGTTCGTATGAAATAGAAATGCCGCGTGGCGGCACCTTGTCGAACGAGCTGTGCCATTTCGCTTCGTTCGAATCGTCCACTCCGAATGCAAACCATTCCTTTTCCCACAAGGTTCTTATCAGCTTATCCAACTCCTCACGTGTGCGAATGAGCGAATATTGCTGCGTTATGCGTTCGCGTCCATCATCAGGCAGCGAATCGAAAAGCGGTGCAGAATCGGAGAATTCCTTGGTGAGCAGATTGAATTCCAGTTCCCGGAAAAGCTCGTAGGCCGCGGTGCGATCCGGTTCACGAAATTTCAGCTGGTCCAGATCTAATTCGACCGGCACGTCGCAATGGATCGTCGCAAGCTCGAGCGACTGGCGGATTATCGCCTGATTATTCAGAAGGCTTTCGCGTTGGGTCTTATGTTTGACCTGGTCGGCATTCTCCATCGCCGCCTCGGTGCTTCCCCACTCAAGCACGAGTTTGAGGGCCCCGACCGCTCCGATGCCCGGAGCTCCCGGGATGTTATCGACGGCATCGCCCATCAAACCCAACAGGTCGACGATCTTTGTCGGTGGAACTCCGAATTTCTTCTCGACCCACGCCTCGTCACACCATTCAACGGGCGGCACAGGCACCTTGCGTTTCACATTCGTCGAGTTTTGCCGCATTGCGATCACGTGCGGGTCCTTCACGAGCTGGCAAAGATCCTTGTCGTTCGAAACGATCACGGCCTGCATTCCCTTTTCAGCGATCTTTTTAGCAAAGGTTCCGATTATATCGTCTGCTTCAAAACCGTCCGATGTAATTATCGGCAAATTAAACGCCTCACATACGCGGATAATATACGGTATCTGCGATGAAAGTTCGTCGGGCATCACCTCGCGATTTGCTTTATAGCCGGCAAACGAGTCGTGACGAAACGTAGGAGCGTCGGTATCAAATATCGCGGCGATGTAATCGGGCCGCTCGTCCTTGATCAACTTCCGCAGCATATTCGTAAAGACAAAGATCGCCTGTGTGACCTGCCCCTTGCTGTTTCGCAGCGGATCTTGCCTAGCACCCATCGGAGCAAAATACGCACGATAGATATGCGACATTGAGTCGATAAGAAAAACGCGTTTCATTTCGGAGATTCTAACACGCCTCGACGGCACGTTTCATCGAAGCCAAAGAGTCTTTAGCAAAGTGTTTTTGAAGCTGTCGTGCATACAGGTAACCAAATTTGGCGAGAAGGTGTTGCGGACGGGAAAAGGCAAAAAGGTCGTAGAAAACCTCGCCGGTCGTTTCTTCCATATCGACCGTGAAACGTTCTTCGCCTGATTCGCTATGTTCGGTCAAAGTACCGTAAGCAAAACCGAATCTGTTCGGTTCGTCGATCGCGTAAACGACCCTCGCGCCGTTCAGCGAATAAAACCCGAAATGTTTTACGAGTATCGCGACGCTTTCGCCTACCTCGATCGGCGTATCCGGCCAGCAAAGCTCGACCCAGGGAAAATCGAACATCTTCCACTCGCGGATCGCGTCTTTTGCTTTCTCAAAATTGCGGTCTCCTGAACCAAGCAATGTTCGATTGTGATCTACGGTATATCCGGACGGAGGCTGATGGAGCGAAGTACCGACCTCGGAATATGAGAAATCCGAATGCTGGTTTGCCGCGATAAATTTATCGATGTCGGACTTTCCAGGTTTGGATATCAGGAACATCGAACTGAATTTACTTGAAATTCTATAGATGTCGAACTTCGCAGCACGTTGTTTGACAACAAATTTCGCGGTGCGATACTCTAACCGTTCGCGTTTTTGGAGCGAGAATTGGCGTTTTTGCCCCCCATGTCCGGTTCGTCTAGGGGTTAGGACACCGCCCTTTCACGGCGGCAACACGGGTTCAAATCCCGTACCGGATACCATCTTTTCCTTTCAGCTTATTTCGATTTTGATCCTTTATCTTTCGGGGCGGGCTTTTTGATGTCGTCGATCTTATAGATCGGATCGCCGTTTTTGTCCACGTCCGGGATGCGGTCAAGCTTTCGTTTGAGCTTTTTGTCTTTGATTATCATTTTTCTTCCCCATTAGAACTGGAACCGGTTGCAACGCGTCAGCACGGCTCCAAATTCTATACGAGCGTGATGCCCGGTCCGTTGCAGCTTTAACCCGCAGCAGACTCGGCTTCTTCGTAAAGCGCCGGCACCCGGACGCGAACCGTCGTCCCTTTTCCTATCGCCGATTCGATCTCGAGCCGGCCTTGCAGGATCGCCGCCCTTTCCCCCATCCCAACTAAACCCAAACCCCTTTCTTCTCCTCTTTCTTCATCCGGGTCGAAGCCGACACCGTCATCTTTTACGATCAACGCTACGGAATGGTCCATATCGGTCAATGTCACGGTTACATTGGATGCCTTCGCATATTTCGCTATGTTGTTTAGAGCCTCCTGCGCGATACGGTAAAGGTTGATCTCGAGCACCGAGGCCAAACGTTTTTTTGCGTGCCTCGCGAGGTTAAACTCGGCCGGCACCTCGAACTGCTGCGACCATTCGTCGACGAAATTGTCCAGCGTAGTTTCAAGGCCGAGTTCGTCGATAGTTGCCGGCCGAAGTTCCCATGCAAGAAAACTGACGTCCGAATCGAGGTCGTTTGCAAGCGTTTCTAGATCCTCAAATTCGTTCCGAATTTCCGTATCGCCGTCTATCCCTGCTTTGAATCCCGCCATTCTTAGCCGCAGTGCAGTCAGCTTTTGCCCGAAATGATCGTGGAGATCGCGTGCGATACGTTTGCGCTCATCTTCCTGTGTAATCATCACTCTTCGGACCAATGCGGAATGCAGGATATTGTCCCGTTCATGCCGTGCAGCCTCTAGTGTTAAAACTTTAAAAGTTTGATTGAATTCCCCGGTTTTTTCCTCAAGTTTTTCAGCCATCAGGCTTTTCGCATCCTGAAGCGCTGCTTCCAGCGATACTCGTTCTGTAAGATCTCGAACGATCTTGACGAATCCGGTCAAAACAGCTTCTTCGTAGATCGCGTGTAATAAGCCGCTGGCATAGAACAACGAACCGTCGTTGCACATATGCCATCGCTCATCTTCTGCCTTGCCTTCCACGGCCGCAGTACCCATCTCACGTTCAGATTCACCGTTCGCCCTGTCTTGCGGCGTGTAGATCATTTGGATAGAACTGCCTACCGCTTCCTCGCGCGTCCAGCCAAAAAGGTTCTCGGCACCCACGTTCCATTCTTCAATAATGCCGTTTGTATCTTTGAAAATGATGGCGAAGTTGGTCACTTTCTCCATCAGCTGCTTGAAACGTCGCTCGCTCATATTTCCCCCTGAAAATTACCGAAAGACCGCCCTGTTTACCACAATATAATTGAGATCAAAAGGAAATGGTTTGCTTGCAGACGCTTTGGGAAAAGACCCGGAAGTTTAGCCGGTTGTTGCCGAAACCATAAAAACGTAAACTTTAGAGAGTCTTTGGCTGTCGCAGAGTACTTAGATGGATGCCGTCATTTACGGTGTCACGATTTGGAAAGTTTTTGCATCATAGTTAGTTGCGATTCGCTTGCAGACAAGCGGATTTTTGTTTTTAGGGCGATCGCAGTTTTATCTGATGTTAAGAAAAGTTCTTATATTTTCAGTAATATCGCTTTTCGCAGCGACGGCTTTCGCGCAGAGCAAGGCCACGGATGTGGTTATGGTTTTGCCTTTCGAAAACACATCGAACAAACCTGAATTTAACTGGGTCGGCGAGAGCTTTGCGATGTCGATCTCGGAGCTGCTTCGCGTGCCGACGCTCGAAGTAGTTTCAAACAGCGAGCGAAAAGTGCTGCAGCAGAAACTGCGAATCCCGTTAACAAGCCTGCCGAGCCTTGCGACTTCGCTAAAACTAGCGAGGGCTGGCAATGCGACCTTGCTGATCACCGGGTATTACACCATCGTGCCTGCCGAGGGCGACATGGCGGCGACGATCAATGTAACGACAAAGATCGTTCGGGTGAACGAAGGACGGTTTCTTACCGAAGATCTGCCGGACGGTCGACGCATTACGCGCGACATCACGTTGAACGACGCGCTTGGAAACCTGCAAACGATGCAGGGCCAAATTGCGTATCAGATCCTCTATCAGCGCGATAAAGCATTGCCCTTTTCGCAGAACACGTTGATCGAGGCCGCTAGCAAAGTGCCGTCGCGAGCGTTCGAGGCATACATTAAAGGCTTGCTGACCTCGTCACCTGAGTTGCGGGAAAACTTCTTCCGTAACGCTATGCGGCTCTATACCGAAACGCAGCCGGACGGGACGTTTGCAGATGCCGCACTCGAACTCGGCCACCTTTATCTCGGACAGAAGAAATACAACGAATCGGTCGATGCATTTGAGCGGGTCGTAAACGCGCATACTCAATGTCGCGAAAAGGCGCGCGGAGACAACCGCATTGCTCAGTGCAATGACGAAAGCTTTGCGGAAGCGTCATTTTACATCGGCGTCATCCGCTGGGAACAAGGCAATTACGAACAGGCGTTGGCCGTGCTGCAGCCGTTGGCCGACGACCTGAGACTTACGAGTGTTTACAACATGTTGGGCGCTATCGCCGTTCAAGCTTCGCGGGCTGAAAAGAAAAATCCGGCACGTGCCGCGGCCCTATTGACACAGGGCGAAGAGCTTTTGAAAAAGGCTCTGGAATCGGCGCCGGAAGACCGCACCGTTCGATTCAACCTTGCGATCACAGAATTCTTGAACGGCAACTACATCGATTCGACGGCAAACCTGAAGCAGGTCATCGACGCCAACAAGAATGACGGTGATGCATATTACGTTCTCGCGAAAGCGCAGAACGAGCTGAAGCAGGACGGTTCGGAATCGGACGCGAACGCCCGGCGGCTTCTGACCATGGGAAACCGTTATGCCAATTTCGAAAAGGAATGGCTGAAATCGAAAACGCTTGGCGAATTGAATCTGCGCGTCGAGCAGCCGCAGCGGAAAGATTTTGTCAGCGTCGTTTTGAGCAAGCGCACAGCGGAACCGGTTCGGCCGACAACCAACGAAACCGACAATCTTTTGATCAAGGCGCGAACGGCATTCAAGAACGGCGACGATGACGAAGCGATGGCGACCATACGACGCGTACTCGCCAGTGAGCCGATGTCTGCCGAAAGCTACTTGATCCTCGGCAAGATCCATCTTCGCCGGGCCGACCGCGAACAGGCAATGAGCGCGTTCAAGACGGCGATCTTCTGGGATAACCGCTTGATCGATGCGCACGTTGCTCTGGGCAAGATCTTCCTCGAACGCGGCGATTGCCTGCAGGCAAAAACCTACGCCGCATCTGCACTTGAGATCGACAAAGACAACGTCGAAGTGTAAACGCTTAAGTCCGAAGACGGTCCAAAGTCTAAAGTCCAAAGTCCAAGGTCCGTCTAGTTTCCCTCCTCGGAAAGTTAATCATTACAACAGATTACAGCAGCTCAAAGACCTTGGACTTTGGACGTTGGACGTTGGACCCCGCCTTTGGCACGCAACGTGCTAATACAACTGCGGCCAGCTTGATCACACGATTAAGACCCCGCCGCCAACACTTCTCCGAGCGCGGTTTGCCACTGTGCTTGGTCACCTTCCGAGCGTTCCTTCAGTTGTCCTTCCTATTAAGTCCGGTCAGAAATGACCGGACTTGCCTCTTTTAAATCGATAAATACAGGGTTTCGCGATCATTCAGTATTCCGTGCAGTTTGATTTAATTACAGATCGAATTGAATTGTCTGCAATTCAACCTGACATATCGTTTTGCCATTGGTCTGACCGATTGACAAAATCCGTCATTTTCTCCGTGACAAGTTTTGTGCGAAGCGCTTAAACGGGTCGTCAGTTTGACTGGAGCGCAGGCGTCCCGCCTGCGGATATTGCGAAGCAATCTAAGTGAGGGGAACAATATTCATGGTTTACGAACGCAGTCGCGTTCGATGCAGGCGGGACGCCTGCGCTCCAAGTGAAGGTTCTGCTAATCTATCCCTCGTGAAATTGGGAAAGATAGGAAACTTCTTGCCGAATTGGCAAAATGCATTGCTGGCCGTGCTGTCGGCTATTTTGCTGATCCTCGCGTTTCCCGATTTTGAATTCTGGTTCCTTGCGTGTTTCGCGCTCGTCCCGCTGCTCTTAGCGATCGAACGGCAAAAACATTGCGTGCGCGCCTGTTTCATTCTTGGCTGGATATTCGGCAACATATTCTTTTTCGGAACATGCTGGTGGCTGACCTACGCACCGATCCATTACGCGGCCTTCCCGCCGCTGCTCGCGTATTTCCTTCTTTTCTGCGTAACAAGTGTTGCAGCGATCTTCCCGGGTTTGTTCGCCGCGATAGTGCCAATCTTAATTCGGCGTTTCGGAAGCTGGGCATTTTTCGCCGCGCCGTTTGTTTGGGTTTTCACTGAGTTTTTGCGCTATTGGATTACGGGAAATAACTGGAATGCGATCGGATATTCGCAGGCCCTTCTAGTGGAAACACCTTTCAAGGAATTGAACTATACAATCGCGGCCAATCTACTGACTAGTTCCGCTAAAATCGGTGGCGTGCTGTTGACGACTTTCCTAGTTGTATTAATCAACTCTGCATTTTCGATAGCAATTTGCTTCAAGAGTTTCAAAGCCAAATCCCTGCCGATAGTAGTGATTCTTTTGACGGGTATCTTTGGGATACTGGTTGAGAGAGCGTATCACGATTGGTCAGACGTAATATTTTGGCCGAGACCGTCCCTCATTGTGATTCAACCGAACGTTCCAATGTCTGGCCTGAACGAAACCAAATGGAACGAACACCGACGGAATCACATCCGTCTCGCGGAAACCACTCTGGCAAAGTTCGATGAACAGCAAAGCATAAGTCAAAAAAGGCCAACCGCTGTGATTTTTCCTGAGTCACCAATGAACTTCATGTACGAGGACGATCCGGAAACGAAGGCGTTCATCAACGGTTTTGCGGCAAAAAATAACGTCTCGGTGTTGTTCAATTCGGCCGAGCCTGATGCTCCGAATGGAAAGTTTTACAACTCGGCGGTTATGGTCTCGCCTGAGGGAAAAGAGGTCGCTCAGTATGATAAAATCTACCTGCTGCCGTTCGGTGAAGCCGTACCGTTCCCTTTAGAAGGTATCTTGCCGGGTTTCGTGGGAAATTTCTCCTACGGAAAGGAGTACGACCTTTTGCCGGTCGGTGACGCGAAAGCCGGCGTGATGATCTGTTTCGAATCGCATTTCGGGCAGCTTTCACGCGAATACGTCCGAAACGGCGCGGACGTGATAATTGAAATGACGAACGACGGCTATCTCGGCCCGACGCCTGTGCTAAGGCAGCATCTCGCGAATGCCGTTTTCCGTGCGGTCGAAACGAACCGGCCCGTTCTTAGAGTGACAAACGTCGGGATCACGGCATATATCAACGAACACGGTCAGGTGCTCGACGCCGCCGAGCCTTACACCGAAGCAACAAGAGTCTGGAGCGTCTCAAAGTCCGACGGTTCGCAGACGTTTTATGTGAAATACGGCGACTGGTTCGCGTGGCTGTGCTCGATGGTGACTGTTGCGTTGCTGGTATTTGGCATCAGGCGGAAACCCGAGCGGTAGCGAGGGTGTCAGTAGCCCGCACGTAAGCAAGGGCTCCGCTAACGATTCGAACACAAGCATACAGGGACACACTGCCTACCGGTCGTGTTTCTGCCTGCGAAGGCAACGGCCCGCATGATTTTTTATGGAACTTACAGACCTACAAACAAAACACGAAGAGATCAAAGAAAAAGTTACCCAACTTGGGAGGTTTCTTTGACGCGCCTGCCAAACGACGAGAGCTAGAAAAACTGGAAGCGAAAATATCAGAGCCGGGATTTTGGGACGATTCGGAAAAGGCCCAAAAGGTGATGGGCGTGCGCAGCCGTATCGAACGGGCGCTGAAACAGCAAGCCGATTTCGAGACCGGCGTTTCGGACGCCGAAGTGCTCTTTGAATTTGCCGCCGAAGACGCCGATTCGGCAAAAGAGCTTGTGGCCTTGATAGCGAAGCTTGAAAAGGACGTGACGGCGGCCGAGGTGCAATCGCTGCTTTCGGGCGAAACAGATGCGAACAACGCGATCTGCTCGCTGCAGGCCGGTGCGGGCGGCACGGACGCGCAGGACTTCTGCCAGATGCTCCTCAGGATGTATTTGCGATGGGCGGAAAAACGCGGATTCAAAGTAGAAATACTCGACGAGCAATCCGGCAGCGAAGCCGGCTTGAAATCTGCCACTTTTCGCGTCGAAGGCGATTATGCCTACGGCCTGCTCGCAACCGAGGCCGGCGTGCACCGCCTCGTCCGCATTTCGCCCTTCAATTCCGGCGGCAGTCGCGAAACCAGCTTTGCGTCGATGTTCGTCTCGCCGGAGATCGACGAAAACATCGAGGTCAATATTGAAGATAAGGACCTGCGGATCGACACATATCGTTCAAGCGGTGCCGGCGGCCAGCACGTAAATGTGACCGATTCGGCCGTAAGAATTACGCACATTCCGACGAACATTGTTGTAACATGTCAGAATCAGCGCTCGCAGATCCAGAATCGCGCGGTTGCGATGCAGGTCCTGCGATCTAAACTCTACGAACTCGAATTAGAAAAACGCCGCTCAGAAACTGCCGATCTCGAAGCAACGAAGATGGATATCTCGTTTGGATCGCAGATACGAAATTATGTGCTTCATCCTTATCGTTTGGTGAAAGATACCCGGACGAAATTTGAAGTGACGGACGTCGACGCCGTGCTCGACGGCGACATCGATGAGTTTATTAAAGAGTTTTTGATGTTCAAGAAAAGTGCAGAAGCCCGCACGTAGGCCGCATCCCAATGAAAGTTTGTCCTGCCTGCAAAAAAACCTACACCGACGAGGATCTTAACTTTTGTCTCGCGGACGGAGCGACGCTGCTCAAAAAACGGGGTGGCGCAAAGCATTCGCGGGTTAATGAAGTGGTCGCGATCGCGTTGCTTGCCTTCGCAGTTCTCACATTTCTGTGTTTGATCTCGTACGACGCGGGAGATCCGACATTCAATTCCGCCACTTCGCAAAAGACCAAGAACTGGATCGGCCCCGTCGGGGCGAATTTTGCGGAAGCACTCGTCTCGATCTCGGGCATCACGGCTTACCTTTTTCCGTTGCTGCTAGGGCTGATCGGCTGGCGCGTATTTCAATCGGAGGACCTTCGGCCGACGAAATCTCGGATCGTTGGTTATTTCTTTTTCATTGCGACGGCGTCCAGCCTGGCACATTTGATCGGATGGCATGGCGGCATCACAGGAGCGTTGTTCGCATCGTATTCAGTTTATTTCCTCTCGACAGTAGGTGCGACGATCTTGCTTGGCGCTGTTTTCCTTGCGTCAGTGCTATTGATAACCGATCTTTCGTTCCTTGGATTGTTCGGCAGCTTTGAACTTGCGTGGGCGAATTTCAAGGTGCGTTTCGACGATTGGAAAAAGAAGCGCCGTGAGGCACGTTCGGAACAGATCTCGTTGGCGAATGAACGCCTCGAAAAACGAAAGATCGCGTTGAGTGAAAAATCGCTTGCGGAAACGCCGACCATCTCGAAAGACGAGCCGTCGATCGCGACGGTCAGCCGCGGAAAAACGCGTGCGGCCGCCGCGGGTTTGACCCAGCCTGACTTGCAGCTTGCCGAAACGCCGTCGATACCGACGATCACCGGCAGCGACGCGGTCCCCGATACGATCATTTCAGACGATATACCTCAGTCTGAAGCTGAGGAGATTCCGGTCGAGTCTGTTAAGCCTGCGAACGAACTGCCCGAACTGCCAACGGTCGTTGGAGCTGAAGAGCAGCCGATCGAACTCACATCTAACGCTCAAAATTTCGAACATTATGTTTTGCCGAGCACGCAGCTTTTGACGCCGCCTGCTCCGCCGATCGAACAAAAGGATGACGACCTTCGCACCGCCGCGGCGATGCTTTCCGAGAAAACAAAGGAATTTAACGTCGCCGGAAAGGTCGTAAATATTTGCCCCGGTCCGGTCGTAACGACGTACGAATTTAAGCCCGATCCAGGTGTGAAGTATTCGCGCGTGACAGGGCTTGTTGATGACCTTTGTTTGGCGCTCCAAGCGGAATCGATACGCATCGACCGCATTCCCGGCAAGGCGTATGTGGGAATCGAAGTGCCGAATCAAAAACGCGAGACGATACAGATCCGTGAAGTCGTCGAATCGAAAAAGTTCAAAGATTCCGCGTCGCTTTTGACGATCGCATTGGGCAAGACGATCGATGGACTCAATTACGTTGCCGACTTGGCAAAAATGCCGCACCTTTTGATCGCGGGTGCGACCGGAGCAGGTAAATCGGTCGGCGTGAATTCCCTTGTTGTTTCGATTCTATATAAGGCGCGGCCCGATCAGGTGAAGTTCATCATGGTCGATCCAAAGCGATTGGAACTCGGGCTGTACGCCGACATTCCGCACCTTGCGACGCCTATCATTACAGATCCGAAACGAGCTGCGGTCTCGCTGAAATGGGCCGTGCTTGAGATGGAACGTCGGTACAAAGACCTTGCTGGTTATGGCGTCCGCAACATCGATGGCTACAACGCCGAGGCGAAACGCCGCAACGACCTCGAGATGTGGGACGACACCGGCGAACCGCATCGCACGCTGCCTTACATCGTGATCATTATCGACGAGCTCGCCGACTTGATGATGGTGGCAGGCAAAGATGTTGAAGATTCGATCACTCGGCTGGCACAAATGGCCCGGGCAGTCGGCATACATTTGGTCCTTGCGACTCAGCGGCCGTCGGTTGATGTTATTACCGGCTTGATCAAAGCCAACTTCCCTGCACGAATTTCATTTCGCGTCTCGAGCAAGGTCGATTCGCGAACCATCATCGACGGCAACGGTGCCGAGTGTTTGCTCGGCAAAGGCGACATGCTCTTTTTGCCGCCCGCAAGCTCACAGGTTATCCGCGTGCACGGCGCTTATGTAGATGAAAAGGAGATCGGCCGGATCGTCGAACAGGTGAAATCACAAGGGCGACCGGAATACGATACGACCATCACGAAAACCGAGGAAGAACTCGACGACAGCGGCGATCTTCCCGGCCGCCGCGACCCGCTGTTTTGGGACGCGTTAAAATGCGTTGTTTCCGCGAAACGTGGTTCGACGTCGCTGCTTCAACGGCATTTACGAATCGGCTACGGCCGTGCGGCCGCCATTCTCGACGCGATGGTCCGTGAAGGCTATATCGGCGATATGGACGGCTCAACCCGCGCCCGGCCCGTGCTCCAAAAGGCCTACGACGATCTGCAAGACCTCGCGGAAATGGAGCAGGTTTAGATTTCCCATTTCGTGTCGTTTCGTGTAATTTCATGGTTTCGCTTTCATTTTTGGAACCACGAAAATACACGAAACGGCACGAAAAGTTTTAAATGGAAAAAGTAAACATTGGGATCATCGGCGGCAGTGGTTTGTACCAGATGCCGGAGTTGGAAAATGTGCGCGAGCAGATCGTCGAGACTCCGTTCGGCAGCCCGTCTGATGCATTTATCGTCGGCGAATTGGACGGCGTGACAGTTGCATTTTTGCCGCGGCATGCGCGCGGCCACAAGTTTACGCCGACCGAAGTTCCTTACCGGGCGAACGTCTACGGGATGAAACTGCTTGGCGTGGAGTACATTTTGTCGGTGTCTGCCGTCGGATCGCTGCAGGAACAATATGCGCCGACCGATATGGTCATCCCTGATCAGTTTTTCGACCGAACGCGTGCCCGAGCAAAGGAATCGACATTCTTTGGTGAAGGTATCGTCGGCCATGTCACGTTTGCGCATCCTGTTTGCAACCAGCTTGGCGATATTCTCGAAGCTTCCTGCAAAACCCTCGGCGTGAAGACACACCGGGGCGGCACATATCTCTGCATGGAGGGCCCGGCATTCTCTACAAAGGCCGAATCGAACGTCTATCGCCAATGGGGCATGGACATCATCGGGATGACAAACCTGCAAGAAGCGAAGCTCGCTCGTGAGGCCGAGATCGCTTACGCCACGCTCGCGCTTGTCACCGATTACGACTGCTGGCACGAAGCTCACGACGCCGTCACGATCGATATGGTCGTGGAATATCTCAATAAGAACGTCCGCAACGCGCAGTTGATTCTTAAAGATGCGGTGAAACGCGTCGCTGAAAAGGAAACGCCGAATCAATATCGCAATGCGATCCAGAATGCGATCTTCACGGCTCCCGATCATTGGCCGGCCGAGGCAACAAAGAAGCTTGAGGCTATCGTCGGAAAATACGCAAAATGAAACCGAAGTCAGTACTTCGCGAGGACTCACGTCGGATAAAAGGAAACTATTGTCGCAGAGCAATCATCTTTATTTAGATATGAAATACGGTTTTTTGGCGATCTTGGCGATCATCACTCTATTCAGCACATCAACATTCGCGCAGAGAAACGTGACCCAGGCGATCGACCGCGACCCTATTCTCGAAAAGGACGCTAAGCACAATCTCGACGTCGCGTGGCAGGCGTTCACGCCATTGAAGCGTGCTTATAAGCAGGTGATATTTCGTTTTGAGGAAACGTATGCTGCGTATCCGGATTTTTCTAAGATAGACGAATTTCTGTATCTCGCGGGAATGTCGAGCTACTATCTCTCGAAAAACGAAGGCAAGCAAAAGGTGGATCTGCGATTAGAGAAGGAGAAAGATAAGTTCGCACCGCAAAAGCTTCGTGAGGACGCAGAGGCATATCTTGCCAAAATGTTGGAATTAAATCCTGGGAGTCGATTTAAGGACGAGGCCGAGAAAACGATCGCGGAACTAAAAGCGGGAAAATGAACCTTAACCAGGTCACTATTTATACAGATAAACCCCTCGAAACGGTCGAGTTTTTCCAGAAACTCGGCCTTTTGCTTATAGTCGATTCCCTGCCACGTTATGCCCGGCTCGAATGTCCCGACGGCGATGCAACACTATCAATTCAGACCGCCGACAGCGTCACTTCGATGAATAACATCGTCCTTTATTTCGAATGCGAGAGATTGGACGAAGAGGTCGCGCGGCTGAAATCGCTAGGTCTTATCTTCGAAGAAGACCCGACGGACCGCGAGTGGCTTTGGCGGCAAGCTTACCTTGTTGACCCTAACGGAAACCGCATCTGCCTGTTTCGTGCAGGCGAAAATCGCAAAAACCCGCCCTGGCGTGTAAAATAGTGAGCAGTCAGCCTTCAGCTATCAGCGGTCAGAAGCACTTTTCTGAAAGCTGATCCATCATCGCTGGCGACTTATATTTTATGTCACTAACAGTAGTTGGTTCGGTCGCGTTCGATGCGCTC
>QHXS01000128.1 GCA_003223975.1 Acidobacteriota bacterium | reverse complement strand
CTTCCTCCTGCTCGAGGGTTACGCGATTCTTGATAATACCTCGATGCCGATAGTGGGTCCGGCACTTACGAAGAACGACACATTTGTTAAGCAGGTAGTTGACTCCGCACAGGCCGCGATCGATAAGGCCGTTGAACTAGGCGTGACTGACCGTGACCGCGTGGGGGTCGGCGGTCACAGTTACGGAGCGTTCATGACGGCGAATCTGCTGGCTCACTCCGACATCTTCCGTGCCGGCGTTGCCCGCAGCGGAGCCTATAACCGCACGCTGACGCCGTTCGGGTTCCAGGACGAGGAGCGTAATTTCTGGGAGGCGACCAAGATCTATACTGACGTCTCGCCGTTCTTTTACGCAAACAAGATCAACGAGCCGATCCTGTTGATCCACGGCGAAGCGGACAACAATCAGGGCACGTTCCCGATCCAATCGGAACGCCTGTTTGCCGCGATCCAGGGCAACGGCGGCACCGCACGTCTCGTGATGCTGCCCTTCGAGGCACACGGTTATTCAGCAAAGGAAAGCACGGAGCACACGCTTTACGAGATGGTCCAGTGGTTCGATAAATACGTCAAAAACGCCAAACCGCGTACCGACGTCCAAGCCGTCACGCCGCAGTAACTCGTCTCGAACAAACCTAAAAGGCGTAGAACGGCAATGTTCTACGCCTTCTTAC
The DNA here is from genome assembly GCA_003223975.1 of Acidobacteriota bacterium. Lineage (GTDB taxonomy): Bacteria > Acidobacteriota > Blastocatellia > Pyrinomonadales > Pyrinomonadaceae > OLB17. The sequence goes on along the minus strand of QHXS01000128.1, from coordinate 6,696 downwards.
TTTTTCTTTGGAATGTTTCGATGAAACGCAGGCTAAACTAGTGGTCGATCAAGGACCTAGGCGGCAGTTTCTTAAAGAATTTGCCGTACTCGTAAGCGATGGCTTCGTTCGGTTCGGTAAATTTGTACGCCATTTCAAGATGGGAAAATTCGCTGATCTCCGAAGCGCTCATTTTTCCGTAGGTATCCGAGACCCAATCAAGCACCTTTTTTTCCTGATCGCTTAGAACGTCGTCGCTTCCAGCGGCTGCTTCCAGCGTATGCAAACGCGGTTCGATGCGGATCTTTTCAGTATTGACCAGTTCGCTCAGGATCGAGCTTGCCGGATCGGCAACCGGTCCGAATCTGCGGTTATAGTAAACCGCTCCAGATATTCCTTGGCCGAGCAAATAGTAATTCGTCAGGTCGCTGTAAAAAAGCAGTTTGTTGAGGCTGGTCCTATAGATGTGGTTTCCTTTCGACGTCAGGTATTCGATCATGGCGGCCATTTTCGATTTCGCAAAGATGCGGCGGCCTGTGAAAACGCTGTCGTCGCCAAATTCCTGCGCAAGTTCGACGGCCTCGCCGACCTCGACCGCGCTCTCCTCAAGCCTCGATTGCTCCAACATGGTCGCGAGTTGTGAAAACTCCCGTGTGCCCGGCGAGGTGAAAAGCTCGTGCATGTTTTCTTCGATGGCGTCGAGCTTATATTCAAGGCAGCGCCGCATCGAATCTTCGATAAGGCGCCTGTCGTACTCTTCGCCTTTTTCCCGCTTCATCGCGGTTTGAACATCGTCTGCGATCAAGCCGATCTTTCGCACTAAGCTATCTGTCGACAATCCGTCGTTTCCCATATTTTTCTGCTCTCTCGGTTGGGCCGTCTGCGGCAACACGTATGTTAATCAATCCTGTACGCACTGTAAACAAGTTATATCGGCAGATGCCCGAAACAGGGAATTTGAGCTCCAGATAAGTGAACAAGGGCAGGGCAATTTGCAATATCGACCAAAAATGCCTTAATTTGCCCGCATGAGTTTTTTATCGAGATACCATTTTATCCGCGGACCACTAACCGTGGCGTTGTTGATGATCACGGTAGCGTGTTTTTCGTGCACCAGCGAGAGCTCAACCGTCCGGACGCGAACGGTCGAGATCAACTCGGACGCGGTCAATATCAATACCGCCGACGCTGCCGAGCTGCAACGCATTCCACATATCGGCGAAAAGCTTGCGGCCGACATTATCGAATATCGGCAGACTCACGGCCCGTTTCGGCGTGCGGAACATCTGCTGTTGGTAAACGGCGTGAGCGACAAGCGTTTTCGCGAGATCAGCCAACTGGTGCGTGTCGATTGAACCTTCGATGGCTCCCATTCATCCTCAACAAAGGCCTTCGCTAAACCCGCTTTTCTGGCTGGCAGTTTGTTATTGCGTAGGTATCACAGTACAGAGCCTTTTCGATATTCCTCTATGGCCGGCAGTGGTCTCGACTCTCGTGTTGACAGCTGCAGCCCTTGGATTTCGATATCACCAATCTGCAGCGTTTCTTTTGATGGCGGTATTTTTCGCCTTAGGCATTGCGTGTTCGCAGTTTGAGAAGGCAAGCATTTCGGTAGACCGCATTCGAAGCCTTTACGACTCGGGCCACTCGATCTCGGGCGATCCCGTCGAGATCGAAGGTACGGTCGAAAGTTCTCCTGAACCTGCACCGGACGGCTATTTCATTACACTCGACGTGGACCACATTATCGAAAGCGCGGTGGGGCAAACCGCATCGGGCCGCGTGCGGATATTTGTCCCGTTTCCGAGCGACGAGGCCAGGCAGGATCTCGCCGAACTGCAGCTTAGGCACGGTTCGCGCGTTCGCGTTGCCTGCAGGCTGGAACGCGAAGACCGGTATTTGAACCCAGGCGTTTATTCTCGAAAGCTTCTGCTCGACCGGCAACAGATCGACGCGACCGCGAATCTGAAAAGCCCTCTGCTGATCGAAAAGCTGAGCGACGGCAGCCGATATTCGCCGATCGGACTTGTTTCAGAACTAAGAGTTGCGTTGATCGAACGGATTCGTTCTACGTTCACTGCACAAACTGCCGGAGTGATGATCGCCTCGACACTCGGGAATAAATACTTTCTCGACAAGCTAACGGCGGACGTATTTCGGGAAGGCGGCACGTTTCATGTGCTGGTCATATCGGGATTGCACATAACGTTGATCGGCGGGTTCATACTGTTCATCGTTCGGATATTCACCAGGCATCGTTGGATACAGGCGATCATCGCCATCTCGTTACTATGGCTGTACGGGATCGCGGTGGGAGGTGAGCCGCCTGTGATTCGAGCCTGCGTGATGTTCACCATTCTGATGATCGGATACGCCGAGTACCGCTCAGCCAGCTTACTGAACGCACTAGGTGCCTGTGCACTTGCATTACTGGCCTGGCGGCCAAGCGACCTGTTCGATCCGTCATTTCAGCTCACGTTCGCAAGCGTGGCGGCGATAATCTGCATCGGGTTACCGCTCGTAATAAAGTTAAAGGCGATCGGCACTTGGATGCCAACGGTGGAACAACCGTTTCCGCCGAATGTGCCGAACTGGCTTCGCCGCTTTTGCGAAACGGTTTACTGGCGAGACGCCGCGTGGGAGATCGAACGCGGAAGGCAGATCTGGTCTGCGGAGATATTCAAGTCGCCATTCGTCAAACGCTTGGACGATTTTGGGCTACGGCGTGCGGCGATATTCGTTTTCGAAGGCGTGATTGTTTCTGCCGCGGTGCAGTTGTGCCTTTTGCCGCTGCTTGTTTATTACTTTCACCGCTTTCCGTTCGTTTCGATACCGTTGAATCTTTGGGTCGGGATCGTTTTGGGGGCAGAGAGTATAAGTGCGTTGATCGCCGCGATACTTTCAATGGTGAGTAATACGTTTGCGTTTCCATTCGTTGTGATAACCGAGGCTTGCAATTGGCTGATAGTATCTGTGCCTTCGTGGCTTGGAAACGTCGTGAGGTTCAGCACTCGGATTCCGATCTATTCCGGGAATATGAAGGCAGTCTATTTTGTTTACTTTATTCCGCTGGTCGTCGCCGGATTTCTTATCGCTCGATGGGATCCGTTTTCGCTGACCATCCGAAATGTTTGGGAAACGCGTTCGGTGTCGGGCACGGTGGCACTCATAGCCATCTTCGGCGGACTGATCTTTTTTCATCCGTTAAGTGCACCTGTTGCGGATGGAAAATTGCATGTAGATTTTCTCGACGTCGGCCAAGGCGATGCGTCCCTCATCACGTTTCCAAACGGAAAGACGATGTTGATCGATGCCGGCGGACGGCCCGATTATCGAAAGTCGTATGACGATGAGGAGAGATTTGAGCCCGACGTTCCGCGGATCGGCGAAGCGGTCGTTTCCGAGTTTCTGTGGGAAAAGGGGATCTCGCACATCGATATGATCGTCGCCACACATGCCGACGCCGACCATATTCAAGGCCTTAGTGATATTGTTCGAAATTTTGGAGTCGGCTTTGCTTACTTGGGGCGAATTGACGATGACCCAGAATTGAAACCATTACTCCGGGAAATTGAGCGATCCGGCGTGCCAAGAGCAATGATCCTTGCTGGTGACGTTTTGAATATAGGAGATGTTCAGGTAAACGTGCTCAACCCGAATGGCGAAGTTGCGAGGTCAGCAAATAATGATTCCGTTGTTTTGAGAGTGGTGTTCGGAGGCACGCCGATCTTGTTCACTGGCGATATCGAAAAGGGAGCTGAAGAATCGCTCGTTGATTCGGATTTGGAATTGAAGTCAGATATCGTTAAAGTTCCGCACCATGGCAGCCGTTCGTCGTCGACTGAGCTCTTCGTCGACGCCGTGCATCCGATAATCGCGATCATCTCGGTCGGACGGCGTTCGTTGTTTGGCCATCCACATAAAGAGGTAGTCGAACGCTGGAAAGCCGTCGGTGCGAACGTAATAACGACCGGCGAACGAGGAACTGTATCAATAGCGTCCGACGGCACAAACTTAGACGTGAGCGCTTTTGTTCGATAAATTCGAGATAAAAAAAGGAGGACCGAGATATCGATCCTCCAAATGCTGGTTACGCGTGGGAACTTTTAGGAAGCCGGGTTTTCGACGAGGAATGCACCTTTCCAGGCATCGCCTTCCTTGACGTAAACGCTATAGCCCCAGACCGGCTTGACCTTCATCCCTTCGCAGGTGCCGTCAGCCGAACCCTTGAACTCCAGGAGTGAAACGTCTTTGGCAAAGGAAACGCTGCTGCCGTCCGTGACCGCAACGCTCTTGATCTCGCATTTGTTGTCGGCCGTCCACATCTTGATCACGTCGGCACGCGAACCGGCGACATTGCCGAACAGATCGACAAAGATCACTTCCTTGGCAAGGATGCTCTCGAATGCCGCTGCGTCCTTTGCCTTCCAGGCTTCCCAGCCGCGTTTCTCGAGCGCCATCAGAGCGTCTGTATCGCCGCCCGAAGACGTGTTCGCCATCGAATTCGAGTTGGAGGCCGAATTGGAATTGGTGTTGTATGCCGAATTAGAACCGGCGTTCGCCATTTTGTTCGATTCCGCAGGCTTGGCAGGCTGGCTGTTGGTCGCTGGTGCGTTTTTTGTGACGGTCGGCGGTGCTTTAGGGTCGACCACGGGGATCTCGTCGTGAAACGCTCCCTTCCATGTGTCGCCGCTTCTGACATAGACCGACGTGGAGATAACGGGTGTCGGGCTTTTTTTGCCGTCACACGTTTCGTCGGTGTCCACCTTCATTACGATCGCGGCCGCATCGGCACCGAGCTGCATCATCTTCTCGTCGGAGAACGTGGTGCTCTTGACCTCGCACTTGTGCTCAGAGATCGCTTTTACGACGTCTGCCTTGCTCATTTTTTGACCCGTTCCGCCCATCACGAACTTTTCGTCAAGAAAGCCTTCGAAAAACTTTCCGTCTTTGTTTTTGTAAGCGTCGAATGCTTTGGTCTCGAGATCTTTCAAGGTGGCAAGCGTCGGGGCGGCCGGAGCCGGTTTCGCGTTTGCGTTCGAATTTGTGGTGTTCACAGCCGTGTTTCCGGTATTGGCTGGAGGTGCCCCGCAAGCGGCGAATAAAGCAGCTGCGGTGAGCGTTAATAAGAATAGACCGATACGTTTCATAAATACTCTCCTGTTTTTTCAGCCGCTTTCTACAATATTCGGAAGGAACTTGTCGAACCCGGCCAGCGTTCTCAAAGGTTTAGATATAGTTGCTTAAAACAGAAATACTATACACCGAAATTGGGTTTTTTGCCTGTCAATTTGAGGTTCTAAACGGAAACAAAAAAACCGCGGCCTTCATATAAATAAAGGTCGCGGTTCCAGACTATCGATCAACGAAGCCTACATTGCCGGTACTTCGAACATGTACGCAAGTTTCCAGGCGTCACCTTCTTTTACATAGACTGCTGTCTGATAAAGATCGCCGTTCTTTTGCCCATCACACGTGCCATCGGCCGTGCCTTTGAGCGTAAGGATCTCGACGGTAGGTGTAATGGACGTGGACGATCCGTCGCTGACTTTCACGTTGGTTATGCCTTCACACTTCATCGTTTCGGTCCAACGTTTGATGGCATCGGCCTTCGAACCATAATAAGCGCCAGTTGGATCGACAACGCCGAAATTTGCGGCGATGTGCTCGTTGAACCAATTGGCATCCTTCGCTTTGAACGCTTCCCAGCCTGCCTGATGCATTTTCACCAGCGCGTCAGTATTTGCACTAGCCGTCGATGTTGCAGGCTCCGTTGCCGTTGCGTTGCCAGCATTGCTGTTCGATGCTGCCTTGTCGTCCTTCTTCGGCTCTTCTTTCTTTGCTTCGGGCTTTGCCGGAGGAGCGGGCGGAGCTTTAGGATCGATAATCACCGCCTCGTTGTGATAGACACCTTGCCACTTATCTCCGTTACGCAGCCAAACACTGGTTGCACGCATCGGGCTCGGGATCTTTTCGGTTTTGCCGTCCATAACACATGAGCCGTCAAACGTGCTTTTGTATGTGTTCACATAAACGTCGTCACTGACCTTAGTCATTTGGGCGTCGTCTAAAGACCAAGATTTGACGTCGCATTTGGTCCCAGCGATCATTTTGATCTCATCAGCCTTTCCAGTGCGAGTACCATTCATGTATCGGACGAATTTGTCCGAAAGCATTCCTTCGAAATGGGCTGTGTCGCCTTTCATCCACGCCTCGTTCGCTTTTTTGTCCAGCTCGAGCAACGCTTCTTTTGTAGGGGCTGCAGTACTTGGCTTCGCCGCGTTCGCATTCACATTGGCGGTGTTTGCAACATTCGTGTTCGCCGCAGGCGGGGCACAACCCGCGATAAGCGATCCAACGATCGCTATCATGAAAGGCACGATCAGTTTCATCATTTTGGTCTCCTTAGGTTCAAGTCTTTATCAAAGCACAATTCGACGGACATCTTCCGTGGGCGGAAAATCTCCGAGCGTTCCTTCTGTCCAACTAATTGTGTATTGTTTTAACACCGATACTACATGATGTCAACATGTTTCGGTGAAAATGGCTCTAAGTTATTATCAGTTCAGTGTTTGAAGTGGCGAATCCCGGTGAATGCCATCGTGATCCCATGCTCATTTGCAGCAGCGATCGACTCGTCGTCTTTGATCGATCCACCCGGCTGGATGATCGCCGAAACGCCGAGCTTAGCGGCTTCGTCCACATTATCCCGGAAGG
>QHXS01000127.1 GCA_003223975.1 Acidobacteriota bacterium | reverse complement strand
GATGTGCAGGAGGGCGACATCAAAGCTCGCTTAGAGAAAGCCTTCGCGGGCTGGAAGCCGGGCACGGTTAAGGCTATGACGCTTGCTGAGCAGTACATGGCCGGGAAGCCGGCGATATATCTCGTGGACAAGCCCGGTGCGGCTCAATCGTCGGTGAGTATAGGACTTGTCGGTATCCAGCGTTCCAACCCTGATTACTACGCTGTACAGGTAATGAATTCGATACTTGGCGGAGGCTCGAGCGGACGTCTCTTCATGAATCTGCGCGAGGACAAGGGCTATACCTACGGTGCGTACAGCCGCTTTACATATCGCCGCGGGGCCGGCCCGTTCTCGGCCTCGGGCGAGATCCAGACCGTCTCGACAAAAGAGGCAGTGCAGGAATTCATGAGAGAGCTGCGAGGCATGCGCGGCGATCGCCCGATCACGCAGAAGGAACTCGAGGCAAGCAAGCAGTCGTTCATCCGACGCTTCCCGAGCGCTTTCGAAACGGTCGGCGGTACGTCGAATCAACTCGCGGCGCTTGTCACTTATGGGCTGCCAGATTCCTATTTCAACGATTACATCCGCAACATCAATGCAGTGACGATCGAGGATGTTAATCGCGTAGCGAACAAATACCTCGACCCGTCGAAGATGGCCATCGTCGTTGTCGGTGACCGAAAGGTGGTCGAGTCTGGACTTAAGGAACTCGGATACCCGATCACGATCCTCGATACGGAAGGTAAACCGCTCGCACAATAGCGAAGCCTTATTAAAAAGAAAAGGCAGGGCCAAATGGCTCTGTCTTTTTTGCTGCGTTTCATATGGCTACCGAATCAGCCTATTACGATAAACCCTTTCCTCGTAGAAATTAACCCTCCCTTGTTGACCCGAATTCGGCTCGAAAACCGGCTTATGATATAATCCGAAATTCTTACAAAATTGATTTTACCTACAGCGTACTTAGGAGATTACCCATGACCGTTGCCGCTCAATCTACGAAGATTCAGGATCTTCTTGGCTCTGATGCCGAAGCTCTTCTCGCGCATGAATGCAAGACCATTTCGAAAGATAATATCTATCTGCCGGGCGGTGATTTTGTGGATCGTGTGATTTCGCAATCGGACCGAAATCCCGGCGTTTTGCGTTCAATGCAGTCGATCTTCAGTCACGGCCGTCTTGCAGGCACCGGTTATGTCTCGATCCTTCCTGTCGATCAGGGGATTGAGCATTCCGCTGGAGCCTCGTTTGCACCTAACCCGGAATATTTCGACCCGGAAAACATCGTAAAACTGGCGATCGAGGGTGGTTGCAACGCGGTCGCTTCGACCTACGGCGTTCTCGGTTCGGTGGCGAGGAAATATGCGCACAAGATCCCGTTCATCGTTAAGATCAATCATAACGAGCTTCTTACCTATCCAAACAAGTTCGATCAGGTGATGTTCGGAACTATCGAGCAGTGCCGCAACATGGGCGCCGTCGCTGTCGGGGCGACGATCTATTTCGGCTCCGATGAATCCACTCGGCAGATCACCGAAGTTTCCGAAGCTTTCGCCTATGCGCATGAACTGGGGATGGCAACTATTCTGTGGTGCTATTTGCGAAATCCGAAGTTCAAAACAGCCGAAGGCGATATGCATACAGCCGCGGATCTTACCGGCCAAGCAAACCATCTCGGCGTGACGATCCAGGCCGACATTATCAAGCAAAAGCTGCCGGAACGAAACGGCGGATATAAGGCTTTGAATATCGAAAGCAGTTACGGAAAAACCAACGAAAAAATATACACCGAGCTTACAACGGATAATCCGATAGATCTTGTCAGATATCAGGTCGCAAACTGCTATATGGGCCGCGCAGGTTTAATAAATTCAGGCGGTGAATCGAAAGGCGCAGGCGATATGGCAGACGCGGTTCGTACTGCGGTCATCAACAAACGCGGCGGCGGAACCGGTCTCATCTCAGGCCGAAAAGCGTTCCAGCGGCCGATGAATGAAGGCGTCGAATTGCTCAATGCCATCCAGGACGTTTACCTCGCAAAAGAGATCACGGTCGCCTAGATCATTTTTTTGAGTAGCTTTTGTAGATCGTTTCGATCCACTGCTCTGTTTTGATGAAGCCTGAGCCGGCAGCCTTGAATTTTTCGGGGAAGCCGGCCTTTTTCAGTTCATCCAGGGTCTTTTTCTTTTTCATTCCATCTGTAACGATCTTCGAGGTCTCAAGCAGCATTTGGTGATAGGCCTTAAGGTCGTCCATCGTCGAGATCGCGCCGTGCCCAGGAATTAGTTTTGCGTCGGCCGGGATCTTCGCGATCAATGAACCGACGTTGTTTATCAGGCCTTGCACGCTGCCGCCGCTTTCAAGGTCGACAAACGGAAACCGCCCGACAAAGAAATCGTCACCCAGGTGAACCACATTCGCCTTTGGAAAGAAGACGACCGTGTCGCCGTCCGTATGGCCATTCGGATAGTGGACCGCTTTGATGTCCTCGCCGTCAAAATGGATCGTAATGCTGTCCTCGTACGTGATCACAGGCCATGCTTGAACGGGCGATGCAGGAATTGTATTGCCAAACAGGATGTTCGACTGCGACATCCGTTTGCGGACGTTTATGTGCGCGATGATAGTGGAATCCTTACCAAAGAACTCGTTGCCTTCGGTATGGTCGGCGTGCCAATGCGTATTTAGAACGAAGCGAGGCTTTTCCGAACCAAGCTCCTTTAATGCGGCAGCGAGCTTTGTACTGATCGCTTTGTAGTCGTCGTCGACGATCAGGATCCCTTCGGGTCCCGTTAATGCACCGACATTACCTCCTCGTCCCTGCAACATGTAAACATTGCCGCTGACAAGCGTCGTCTTGACCTGTACATCCTGTTGATTTGGAAAGTGGCTGTCGTCGCCGTGGCCAAAGGCATTAAGGGTGGATGCCGCACAAAGAAAAAGTACGAGGGATCTGCGCATTATCTTTCTCCGTTTTGTTTTGATCTTGAAGCTTTCGAAGTATATCAAAAAGTTCAATAAGATCCGTTGAGGAATGGATTATTTTCGCGTTCGAACCCGACCGTCGTGTCCGGCCCGTGCCCGCACGCTACAACAAAATCGTCCTCGAGCGACAGCACGTTTTTGGTTATCGAGTCGATGAGTTGAGCGTGATCACCGCCTGGCAGGTCCGTACGGCCGATCGTCCCGCTAAAAAGACAGTCGCCGGTAAAGACCGTCCGCACGTCGTGTTCGACGAGCACGATATGTCCGGGCGTATGGCCTGGACAATGCCTGATCTCGAACTTCAAATTCCCGACATCAAGTAATTCGCCGTGCTCGACGTTTCGCGTCGGTTTCGGCGGATCTGCATAGTCCATTCCCATTGCCCGAAATTGATGCGGCTGAATACCCATGAATAAGGGCTGCTGCGGCAGCGAGAAATATAGCGGCTCTTCGTCCCTATGAACCAGGATCTCGGCGTCCGGAAACCGCGAATGCATGTAGGCCGTGCCCCCGATATGATCCAGATGGCCGTGCGTGGCGATTATCGCGATCAGTTCGAGGTCGTTATCGATCACGTAGTCTGCGGTCTCGTCCGACGGCTCGCCGGGATCGATGCATATCGCCTTTCGCGTCTCTTTACAGGACACGATTCGCGTGTTCTGTTGAAACGCCGTCTGAACAAAGAGTTGGGTGTGCATATTCATTTCGGCGCCGAGATGGCTTGATCAATATAACGCGAAGGGTCAAATTCCGGTTTCATCCGGCCTTTCAAAACAAAATGGATCGCGTCGCGATACGTCTTTTCGTCCGGAATCCCAGTAAAACACGGCGTTTCGATCTCGCCAAGATCCAGAAAACTTACCAGCACTCCGAAAAGCAGCCACAGCAGGATCTCGGCGTCCGTTCCGATCGGATTATTCTTAATTATAACGTCACGATCTGCCCGAATTCCTTCGCAGATCTTCTCAAATTCAGTTTCGCTGATCGTTGCCACGGTTTTAGATTACATTGCAGCTACAGCGACCGCTAATGGACCGATTCAGTACGACCACATTAACGATTTTCATCACGTGTATCGAAAACGAACATCAAAAAATGCGCAAAATTCGATCGTTTTTTGGAAAAACACCAAGCTTACGGGTTCTAAACGACGTGCCATTTTTTGGCACAGCCCTTGCTTTAGAAAGAGCAATCGGAAGGTTACGTTTTAAGTAACGAAGGACAACTGAAGAAACGCGAACGAGCGGGCCGGACCCGCGTCGCAAAAAATTTGAGGGAAGTGCCGATATGCTTGGGGGAAATCTTCGAGTGTGGGCACGAAGACAAGGATGGCACTTCCTTCAAATGCTAAAAAGTTTAAGTTCTTTGAAAATTCGAAAATGAAACGCATCTGCTTTCTAATCTAAAAGGGTGAACAAATAAACTACGGAACTTCCACGCCTCATACGCTTTCATTTTCAATTTTCAAAAGAAGGCCGGAGTCACTGACTATGCTCCGGCCTTTGTAATTTTAAACGGCGCAGTTCATCGCCTTATCTCTTCGTACATCAAATAATACGTCCGCTCCATCCCGATTTTTCGTACACCGCTTGTGCATGTTCGTTGTCTTTTTCGACGTAGAGACGAAAACCGCACACATTTCCGGCTTCACCGGCGCGCGTCTTTACGAAGTCATAGAGCTTTGAATATAACGATCGCCCTCGCATCTCAGGCCGGATATAGACGCTTTGGATCCACCAAAACCAGCCGTTGCGCCAATCGCTCCATTCGAACGTGACCATCAACCCACCGACGATCTGGCTGTCGTTGTCCGCGACAACATAAAATCCTTTCTGCGGGTCACCGAAAACAGCGGCGACGCCCTTTGACAGGATATCTTCACTCAGCTGTTTACCTTCTGTTTCGAGCGCCATCGCCTGATTAAACTCGACCATCGCGGCGGCGTCCGCTTTCGTTGCGACCCGAATGTTCATAAGGCGTTGCTTGACGAATTAGACCGTGAACTCTAATCTTTAATGTTTTGCCCGCAAGGTTTTAGCGTCTCTATGAAACTTCGCATACTTTATCACGGCAATTGCTTCGACGGCGTCTCGTCGGCGGCCATATTTACCAAGTTTTATCAGGCGAAGATCGCGCCCGGCGCCGAGGTTGCTTACACGCCTACAATGCATCGCGCCGGCAACGCTTTTGACCGCGGACAGTTTGACGGCGACGACAACGCGATCGTCGATTTCAAGTATTGTCCCGACGAACGCCTGACCTGGTGGTTCGACCATCACCAATCAGCGTTTCTCACGCCTGAGGACGAAGCACATTTCCGCGCCGACACCTCGGGAAAAAAATTTCTCGATACAAAGAGCGCGTCGTGCGCAGAGTTTATTGCCCGCGTCGCAAAGGACAAATTTGGGTTTGAAGACGAAAGTCTCGCGGAGCTTATCCATTGGGCGCACATCATTGACGGTGCGTTTTACGAATCGCCCGCGCAATGCGTTGAGCTTCGTTCGCCTGCCTTGAAATTGATGCAGGTTATCGAGGGTGAGAAAGACCCGGAATTTGTCGCGGAAATAATTCGGATGCTTACCGCCAAGACCCTTGATGCGGTCGTTGCGAGCGATCCGATCCAGACTAGACTTGCACCCATTCTTGAACAGCACTGGAAAACAGCCGAGATCATCAAGGAACGGGCACGTTCAGAACGCGGCGTTGTCAGTTTCGACCTCGTCGGCACAGGCATCGAGGGCTACAACAAATTCATTCCGTACTATTACCACCCGGAAGTGACGTATGTCGTCAGCTTGAGCCAAAGCTCTTACCGTACAAAGATCTCGGTCGGCTCTAACCCGTGGGCTCCGCGTCCGCGCACGCACAACATCGCCGAGATCTGCGAACGCTACGGCGGAGGCGGCCACGCCGTCGTCGGCGCCGTCTCGCTCGCCCCCGACGAACTCGACCTCGGCCGCAAATACACGCAGGAGATCATAGAAGAACTTCGATTTGAAGAATAAGAAAGGGCCCGAGAACGGGCCCTTTTGCTCTATTTCAAAAGAAGCAGGTACTTAGCCGCCCTTTGTATAAACGCTCTTGGTCTTGCCGCGGGTGGATTCACGGGTGACCGTTAAGGACTTACCATCGGCGCTGAGTTCATAGGTCTGGGTCGATGTGATGTCGCCATTCGGGGTTGGGAAAACCGATGTGATAACCACCTTGTTTCCGGTCTGCTCTGCCTTGGTCTTGATCGTCACCGGGCCGTTCTGTCCTTGCCTTTCGGTGCTAACTTCCTTTCCGTCGAGGGTATAAGACTGGTCGCCGCCGCCGCCCATACCACGGCCGCCGCCGCCACCGTTGCCGCCACCACCACCGCCGCCTTCCGGCGGAGCGTTACGCTCGGTCTGGGTTGAAACCTTGAACGAGGTGCCGGCCTGAGTGATCGTGACCGTTTGCGATTTGATCATCGCGGCCTGCTGGCCGAGGTCCGATTTAGCAACGTCGAGCGTCCATTTGCCCGACAAATCGACAGCTTTCTGAGCATTTGCGGCAACCACCGCCATGCAGAAAACCAACGTAAAAAATATTGCTTTGCGCATTTTATTCTCCTGAAGATTGGGATCGATACTCACACTTAGACGTGAGTATAAGCATTTAAGTTTTCAGTTGTTTGTAAAGAAATGTAAGGCAGGAGCCGGATCATGCCGGCTCCGCAGTATTCAGCTTGCTGTGCTTGTAGCTGTAAATGAAGTACACGAAGAAACCTACGATCATCCACAGCGCAAAGCGGAACCAGTTCTTCCATCCTAGCTCCGTCATCAGGTATGTGCAGCACATCACGCCGAGCACAGGTATGAGCGAGAGCCGTTTGACGATACAAAGAGCGACCAGCAAAAGCGAGAACGGGAGAAAGACGAAGTAAGGGATCTTTTCCATGAATACCTGATTCGACGTCAGATCGGCGGTCGCCGTGAAATCGAAAAGGTTTCGATAGAAATCGGGATTGAGATAATAAACAAGCCCGAACGCCGCAATCATGATCGCGGGAAAGAGATACCGCGAACTTATATAAGGCACAAAACGCTTTTGCCCCGCGAATTCCTTGTCCTTTACCAGAACCCCTGCGCAGACGATAGTGAACGCGAACAGCGTCCCGATCACCGACAGATCGGTCACTTCCGAAAGGTTCATAAACAACGCCGGGATCGCGACCATAAATCCTGTCAGGATCGTCGAAAACCACGGCGTACGGAATTTCGGGTGGATCGACGAAAAGATCTTTGGCAGCAGTCCGTCGCGGCTCATCGCCATCCACAAACGCGGCTGGCCCAGCTGGAATACAAGGAGCACCGTGGCGATCGCGATGATCGCGGAGACGGCTATGATGCCCGAGATCCAGGGGATGTTCACGCCCTCCGGGCCAAAAACGAAAGCCAGGGGATCGCCGACGTTAAGCTTTGTGTAGTTCACCATTCCGGTCAGCACCAACGCCAGGACCACGTAAAGGACCGTACAGATGAGCAAGCTGTAGATCATCCCGCGCGGCAGCGTCTTGTATGGGTCCTTGCATTCCTCTGCGGTCGTCGACAAGGCGTCAAATCCGATATATGCGAAGAATACGGCGGCTACACCAGTCATCACGCCTTTGAAACCGTTAGGCAGGAACGGATGCCAGTTAGCCGTGTTTACATAGAATGCACCGAGAATGATCACCAGCAGGATGACCGCCAGCTTTACGGCGACCATAATATTCGCCGCTTTCTTCGATTCGCGAATACCGACGTATACGAGAGCGGTGATGAAAACGACGATGCCGAGTGCCGGAAGATCGGCGATCAACGGCCAGCCGCCAATATGCGGTGCGGTCGTCCATGCGGTGTATGCGTCCATCGCGCCGCAGCCAACTACAGCGTCTTTGGCGCTGCATGCCGCCTGCAGCGACTCAACGGTCGCGCCGCCCGCGACGGCATCAGTGACTGCCGCATAGCCGCGCTTCGCCGATAGGAAATCCATCGTAAAGTGAAGCGGTATGTGAATTCCGTTTGCTTCGAGCAGGCTCGTAAAATAGTCGCTCCAGGAGATCGCGACCGCGATGTTCCCGATCGCATATTCAACCAGCAGGTCCCAGCCGATGATCCATGCCAGCAGTTCGCCAAAGCTCGCGTACGCATATGTATATGCCGAGCCGGCGATGGGAATTTTAGATGCGAATTCCGCATAACACAGAGCGGCAAACCCGCAAGCTACGGCCGCGAATATGAACAGGAAGATCACGCCCGGTCCGCCGTTGTAGCTGGCCTGTCCGACCATCGCAAAAATGCCCGCACCGATTATCGCGGCAATACCAAGCATCGTAAGGTCGAATGTGCCCAGCGATCGCCTTAAACCGACGACGGCCTCGTCGGCCGGCTGACCGGGTACGAGTGTTTCCGAATCCGAAAAACCGGCCGCGGCATCGGCCTGAATTTGTGCGATCGATTTTCTGCGAAATAGTGATGAGCTCATATTTTTGTTTCCGGAGCGGAGCAGTGATCAGGAAAGCGAGAGTTATGCGCCTTTCGGCACAATGTTTAGCGAATTTTGAATCAAAAGCTGAAAACTTGCAAGCAAGTCATTAGACTAATGGTTATGGACTGGAAAATATTTGGGACCGCGTTTGTGACGTTGTTTTTGGCGGAGTTGGGAGACAAGACGCAGTTGGCGGTCATAACGATGACGGCGAGTACCGAATCGAAGATCTCGGTTTTCCTCGGTGCTGCGCTCGCGCTGGTAGCCGTGACCTTACTCGGCGTTCTTTTTGGCGGGGTGCTCACGCAATTCATTCCGACCGAATGGCTTCAGCGCATTGTCGCCGTGGCGTTTATCGTGATCGGTGTTCTGATGTTATTTAAAGTACTTTGAGCTTATTTCTTAAGCCGGTCTGCAAATTTCTTGCGAAACTTCGCGACCTTCGGGGCGACGACGGCAGCGCAGTAGGGCTGGTTAGGATTGTTCGCAAAATACTCCTGGTGATAGTTTTCCGCGGGCCAGAATTTGTCGAACGGCGTTACCTCGGTAACGACCGGGTTATCGTAAATTCCTTCCTCCGATATTTCCTTGATGATCTTCTCGGCCGATGCGCGCTGAGCTTCTGTGTGATAAAAGATCGCTGAGCGGTACGACGTGCCGATATCGTTGCCCTGGCGATTCATCTGCGTCGGATCGTGAACCGTGAAATAGACGCGGAGCAGGTCTTCGAATGAAAGCACGTCCGGATCGAATTTGATCTGCACGACCTCGGCATGACCGGTTGTTTCCGAGCAGACTTCCTGATAGGTCGGATTTTCCGCATGCCCGCCCGAATATCCCGAAACGACGTCTTCGACACCTTTCAGGTCGTCAAAAACGGCTTCGACACACCAAAAACATCCGGCCGCAAGCGTTGCAGTCTCAAGTTCTTTGCCTTCCATAATTTCAACATCTTAGCGTAGACTAGCCGCGACGAAAAAGCGATGCGCGTAGTTCACGGAATTGAAGTTTTTGGTATCGACCTGGATGCGAATTCCCGCTGCACGCATTGGAACAGCGAACTCGATATCGTCGCGCTAAAGTTCAAATGCTGCGGCCGATGGTATCCGTGTTTTGAATGTCATCAAGCAGTTGCAGATCACGTCGCCGAAGTTTGGTTGCAGTCTGAACGGGATCAAACCGCCGTGTTGTGCGGTAATTGCGGCTCGCAACTAACGATAAACGAATATCTGAATTGCCGTTCGACTTGCCCGAAATGCGCGGCCGCGTTCAACCCGGGCTGCGAGAAACACTATCACTTATATTTTGAATAAAGACTGCGCTAAAACGGAAGATCGGTGAGGGTCGTAACTGCTGGATGTTTCGCATTTTCCGGAACGGCGGCATTTCCTTCGCGGATCGATAGGGCAGTTTTCATTCCCGCACTCTCGGCTGCATCCAGTTCGTCGACAATGTCAGAGACGAATGCGATTTCGTATGGTTGAATGCCGATCTCGGCAACGATCTTACGATAACTTTCCATCTCTCGTTTGCCGCCAACCCCGGTATCGAAATAGCGGTCGATCATCGGCGTAAGATCGCCGCGGCTCGAGTATCGAAAGATCAATTGCTGAGCGAGAACGCTGCCCGACGAATAGATCGCGATGAGCTTGCCTTTTGCCTTCCATCGCTCGAAAGCTTGCGGCACATCGTCGAAAACTTGCGCACGCAGTTCGCCCGCTTCATAGCCCCGCTGCCAGATCTTTCCTTGGATAGATTTAAGCGGCGTTGATTTTCGATCCGTATCGATCAGGTATTTCAAATATGCCGCAACGGATTCAGGCGAATCTGCAGAAAGCTTTGCCGAATAATCCGCATCGCTCGAATGCTCGTCGGTTAGCTGATCTATTTCGCTTGAAAGTTCGTCGAAATGATCTCTGACGTATACGGCGATGCGAGATTTTGCGAAGGGAAAAAGCGTTTTGTGCACGAAGTCGATCGGCGTTGTCGTGCCTTCGATATCAAGGAGGATCGCTTTCATTAATTGTGAGGCGGAATGTATGAAGTCCCAAAACAAAGCGGCTGGTATCCCCTTTCGACAGTGCTTCCCGAGTAATGGGGCGTCCAACCGGACGGGTCCCGAAACAGCCGGATCGCGCGGATCGTCTTATCGCCGCAAAGGTCGAACCAATGCAATGTTCCGGCGGGCACACGGATCAGATCGCCCGCTTCCATTTCGATCGAAACGACATCTCCATCTTTCGGAGCAATATGAAACAACCCACGGCCCTTAACGATAAACCGCACTTCATCGTCATCGTGCCAATGTTCTTTGTTAAATTTATTCAGCATCGCCTCGAGTCCGGGCGATGCCGGCGTGACATCGATGATGTCGGCAGTCACATAACCGCCACTTGCCTTTAATGCATCGATCTCGGCAGAATAGCCATCGAGGATCTCCTGATCGGTCGCATCGTCGGAGATCTGATCCAAGTTATCCCAGCGCTCGTAGTCGATGCTGATCGCCGCCAAATGATCGGTGATCTCCTTCACATCATGCAGCTTCAGATTTTTGTCCGGAACATTAACGATCGCCATAAACTAAACACCTTCTATCTGTAATCGCCGACCGAGCACTTCAAAAAGGAATTCGAAGATCTCAATGTGACGCCGCGCATCGGCGATGCTATCGCCCCAGGTGTATAGTCCGTGTCGACGAAGGTAAATGCCATGAACTTCCTTATTTTCGCCGACGACACGAACAATGTCGCGAGAGACTTTCTCATAATCCTGCGAATTTTCAATTATCGGGACCAGCTCCGAATGCTCGTGCGTCCTGACGCCCGAAAGGCCTTTCAGCATTTCGTAACCGCTGATCTCGATCGCCCCTCGGTCGAAAAAAACATCGGAAAGTATCGTGCCCCAGACAGAATGCGTATGAAGGATCGACGAAGCGTTTGGCAAAATGTTGTAGAGCGCGATATGCAGCGATGATTCGGCAGAAGGTTTGCCAGTGCCGGAAATCATCGCGCCGTTTTTGTCCAGTTCAACGAAATGCGACCCGTCGAGTTCTCCCTTGGCATTTCCGCTGGCCGTGATGCACATCCGGAACGGTTCGCGGCTGATAAGCGAGCTAAAATTTCCGCTTGTGCCGAGCACCCAACCGCGATGATAAAACTCGCGTCCGGCGTCGATGAGTTCTTCGACATTCGTTGAGATCTCTTCGGCCGGTCTCATTTATTCCTCGTCCTCGCGCAGCTTTTCGATCACTGAAAGATCCTCGAGCGTTGTTACATCGCCGGCTACGCTGCCGCTCGTCGCTAACTCGCGTAGCAAGCGGCGCATTATCTTGCCCGAGCGAGTTTTCGGCAAAGCGTCCGTAAACCGAATGTCGTCAGGTTTTGCCAACGCACCGATCTCTTTCGCAACATGTGCGCGAAGTGCATCCTTAAGTTCGTCGTTGCCGGTGCGTCCGCCTTCAAGAGTGACGAACGCTGATATCGCCTGTCCTTTCAGGTCGTCGGGCCTGCCAACCACCGCAGCCTCGGCGACAGCTTCATGCGAAACCAACGCCGATTCTACTTCCGCGGTTCCTAGACGATGGCCGCTGACGTTAATCACGTCATCGACGCGGCCCATTATCCAAT
>QHXS01000126.1 GCA_003223975.1 Acidobacteriota bacterium | reverse complement strand
AAGATCTTCCATTTTGTACGCCTCTTGGCCGAGATAGATTACAGAACGCCGCGAAACGTTTTCCGATGCAGCGGACATGGCCCATGCTTGCGAATGGCTGCACGGTGAGAAGCAGCACCGTAACCCTTATGTTCGGCAAAACCGTACGCCGGGAATTGCGGATCGAGATCTGCCATCAGCGCGTCGCGGTAGGTTTTTGCGATCACGGAAGCGGCGGCGATGGAATACGAGATCGAATCACCTTTGATTATCGCCTTTTGCGGCAGGCATACAAGCTTTAGTTGAAGAGCATCGATCAGCAGGTAATCGGCCGCTGGCGCGAGAGCTGCTATTGCCAACGACATAGCTTTTTTTGTCGCTTCGAGGATGTTGATGCGGTCGATCTCTTCAGCTTCAACGGTGCCGATTCCGAACGCCAGCGCGTTAGCACGCAGCTCTTCGCCGATCTCGTCCCGCTGTTTTGCGGTCAACTTTTTGGAATCGTTGAGTTTCGCCGGAACGGCTCTATTCTGATCAAGAATGCATGCGGCCGCAACGACGGGGCCTGCGAGACAGCCGCGGCCGACCTCATCGACACCAGCGACAAACAAAAACCCTTCGCTGCGAGCCTGTTTCTCAAAATCAAAGCCGATCGTCCACACGGTTCGATCGGCTTGAAGTTGAAATCCATTCACGGATTCGAATTATAAATTGTTCTTTGCCAAAAACGTAATGCAGTGCACGCTACTTGGCGGCCTGCGCTTTATTTCGCGTATCTTTTTCCTTGATACGGGCCGCTTTGCCGCGAAGGTCGCGCAGGTAATAAAGCTTTGCACGACGAACCTTTCCGCGTCGTACCACATCGATGTGGTCAACGACTGTGGCATGCAGCGGGAAAATGCGCTCGACGCCAACGCCAAAACTTACCTTGCGGACGGTTATGGATTCACGTGCCCCGCCATGCTTTCGCGCGATCACGACGCCCTCAAAGATCTGCAAGCGTTCCTTATTTCCTTCCTGAATGCGGACATGAACTTTGACGGTATCGCCCGCCTGAAACGCCGGGATATTTTCCCGTAATTGTGTGCTCTCGACTGTGTCTAAACGATTCATAAATTTGTCGGCCAGAGGTCAATAAATAAGTTGCAGAGTTGCAGAGTTTCCAGAGTTGCAGAGTTTAGATAGTTTATTTCTGAAACTACCTGTAACTTTCCGAAACTCCCTGTCAACTTTGATTATTCACATCCACCATTTTCTCCTTTCAAAAGATCTGGTCGATTCTTTTGTGTTTTCTCAAGCGCCTTTTCAAAGCGCCATTTTTCAATTTCGGCATGATTGCCGTTCAATAAAACTTCCGGGACCTGCATCCCTCTAAAATCCGCCGGCCGCGTGTAGTGCGGGCAATCAAGCAGGCCGTTCGAGAACGAATCGTTCTCCGCCGACGTTTCACTGCCTAACGCGTCCGGCAAAAGCCTAACGACCGCATCGGTCAAAACTACGGCAGCGGGTTCGCCGCCGGATAAGACGTAATCGCCGATCGATATCTCGTCCGTGACAAGAGCGTCATTCACCCGCTCATCGACGCCCTCATACCGCCCACAGATCAAAACCAAATGATCCGCGTTTTTGGCAAGACTATTGGCAATTTCCTGCGTCAGCGGCGTGCCCTGCGGCGAGAGCATTACAACTCGCGTCGCTTTCGGGTATTCGTCGCGGTTGGTCGTTCCCAACAGCTGCTCGATCGCCGCAAATATCGGCTCGGGCTTCATCACCATCCCGTCACCGCCGCCGAACGGCCGATCGTCGGTCATCTTGTGCTTATCAAAGGCAAACTCCCGAACGTCGTGAACGTTTATCTTGACGATGCTTGCCAGTTTCGCGCGACGGATAATTCCAAATTCAAAGACCTGCGTAAAAAACTCAGGGAAAATTGTTAAAATCTCAATCTTCATGACTGGAGCTGCAAGCATCTTGCTTGCCCGAATGCGAAGCATTCAAAACGTTCGCGTCGAAGCGACGCTCAGACAAGCACGGATGCTTGTCACTCCAGCCGCGATCAAAACTCTAACAGGCCGTCCGGCGGGTCAACAACGATCCGCTTTTTCTCGACATCGACCTCGGTGCACATTGCTTCTGCAAAAGGTATCAGCACGTCACCGCCGTCGTTTTCAACAACGAGGTTTTCTGTACCGCCGGTTCGCATCACCTCGCGAACTTTGCCGATCGTTGTGCCCACGACAGTAATGACTTCGCAACCTTGAAGCTGCCAATCGTAATACTCGTCCGATTCGAGTTTGACCGCATCCGATTCGGCAACACAGATCTCGGCGTTTCGCAATTCGTCTGCGGCTTCGATCGAATCAATGTCTTCAAATTTCAAAACGATTCGGTCGTTTTGAAACCAAGCGTCTTCAATTTTCAACTCGCGATGCTCGCCGTTTGCGAACACGCCGATCACATTTACGAGCCTGTCGAAGCGTTCGGGAAAATCGGTCAGCAGATCCGCGACAAGTTCGCCCTTCAACCCTCGCGGTTTCGCCACCCGAGCGATTGCGACCAGTTCCGACACTAATCTTCGATCAGGTCCAGATGAAACCTTTTCCCCTGCTTCATTCCTGCAAAAAACAATATGCTTCTAACGGCCTTAATCGTTCGCCCATCGCGGCCGATCAGCCGGCCCATATCATCCGGCGCAACACGGACCTCGAGGCGGACATTCTTGCCATCGCCGTTCTCATACACCTCGACCAGATCGGGCGACCCAACCAGCGATTTGACGATCTTTTCGACGGCCTGCTTCATAAGTCCTGCGAGTTAGTGAGTCTAGAGTGTCTCGTGAGTCAAGAGATTCAAAACGAAACATTCATTCGACTCTCTGAACTCTCCGAACTCTCTAGATTCTCTAGACAGCCGACGCTTCTTGCGCGACCGGATTGTTCTTGATCAGGCTTGCGACCGTTTCCGTCGGTTTTGCGCCTACGCCGATCCAGTACTGGATGCGGTCATGTTTCAGGCTGACCTCAGCCGGATCTTTCATCGGATCGTACGTTCCTACGTTTTCGATATACGCACCATCACGCTTCGACCGTTTTTCCTTTACGACGAGGCGATAAAAGGGTTTGCCCTTTGCGCCAATTCTCATCAAGCTAATTGCTAACATAATTCCTCAATGGATAGTTGAGAGTTGATAGTGGAAAGTAAGTACAGACAACCCGCACTATCCACTATTACTTTCATCTTTTCTTTTTGTGTCTTTTCTTCTTCCTAATTCCTTTCGACGCCGAACCGTTCGGCTCATCGCTCGTGTCCATTCCCGAACCGAGCATTCCGCCGAGTCCGCCGATTCCCCCACCGCCGCCAAGCATATTCCCGAGACCGCCCGCTAAACCGCCAGCCATTTTCCGCGCCATGCCGCCAAATAAGCCGCCTCGGTTCATCTGCGCCATCATTTTCCGCATTTGCTCGTATTGCCGCAGAAGCTGGTTGACTTCGCCGATCGTCGAACCCGAGCCGCGTGCAACACGCGTTTTTCGACTTGCGTCGAGCAGCTTATGATCGTTTCGTTCCGCTTTCGTCATCGAGTCGATGATCGCCTCGGTACGTTTCATCTGATGATCAACTTCTGCTCCCTGTTCGTCTGAAAGCGACATGCCGCCCATCATTTGTTCGGGGAGCATCTTCATCAGTTTTGACATCGAACCAAGTTTCTTAAATTGCCCAAGCTGTGAGCGAAAATCTTCGAGCGTAAACTGGTTACGCGTCATTTTCAAGAGTTGCGCCTGAGCATCCTGCTCGTCGATCTTGCCCTGAACTTCCTCGATCAGCGTGAGCACA
This sequence comes from Acidobacteriota bacterium, assembly GCA_003223975.1. Classification (GTDB taxonomy): domain Bacteria; phylum Acidobacteriota; class Blastocatellia; order Pyrinomonadales; family Pyrinomonadaceae; genus OLB17. The sequence goes on along the minus strand of QHXS01000126.1, from coordinate 3,692 downwards.
TCACCCATGCCGAGAATTCGCTGTGCTATCCGGTCGGGATAAAAAGGCTCGATCGCATCGTATTTTTCGCCGACGCCAACAAACTTAACCGGCTGGCCGATGACCTGCCGTATCGATAATGCCGCACCGCCGCGTGCGTCGCCGTCCATCTTTGTAAGGACAACGCCGGTAATACCGACGCGTTCGTGAAAGGTCTCAGCAGACTTGACCGCGTCCTGCCCGGTCATCGCGTCCGCGACAAATAAAACCTCGATCGGCTTGGTCTCGGCCTTTATCCGTTCGAGCTCGGTCATCAGCTCGTCGTCGATGTGCAGACGGCCGGCCGTGTCGATCATCAGCGTGTCGAAACCCATTTCCTGCGCGTGCTTCACTGCACCGCGAACGAGTTCCATCGGGTTGGACGACTCTTTGTTTTCAAATACCGGAACGCCGACCGCACCCCCGACAACTCTAAGCTGTTCTCGTGCCGCCGGACGATAAACGTCAACCGAAACGAGCAGCGGTTTTCGTTCCTGATTTGTCGCGAGCCATTTCGAGATCTTGCCCGTCGAAGTTGTCTTACCCGAACCTTGTAGCCCAACGATCATCACGACGTTGGGGATCTGCTTTGTAAAGACCAACCGCGAAGACGTGCCGCCCATCAGTTCGACAAGCTCTTCGTAAACGATCTTGACGACCTGCTCGTGCGGATTCAGTCCCTGCCAAACTTCCTGGCCTTCAGCCTTAGCTCGTACCGATTCGACAAAGTCCTTCGCGACCTTGTAATTAACGTCCGCTTCGAGCAGAGCCATCCGAATTTCGCGAAGAGCTGCGTCCACATGCTCGGGCGTAAGTTTGCCTGCCCCGCGCAGATTTTTCAGCGTTTTCTTCAGCTTATCGGATAAGGATTCGAACATATTGGCACGCTACAGCAGCGTTACGGCTGCAAGAGTCGAAACTATAAATACTAGGGTTTTAGGCGTAAAGTGTCAAATTTTCGGGCTCAAAATCGTGCAAAGATCGGGCGGGCGGCATTTACGGAACACCCCTTGCATCTCTAACCCTGAACGACGAGAAAGGTGTAACGATTGTTTACACCAGAGCTTGAGAGGACAGGGGGTAAATTATGCGAAATTTAGGTTTATTGGTATTCATACTGGGTTTCTTTGTTATTGTACTGGCAATGAATGGCTGCGGTACGACGGTCTCAAATACAAACACCAATGCAAACATTCGAAACGCTAACAGCAACACGGCCGTGTTAGTGAACGCAACTGCGACTCCGGCTTCGAACACCTCTAACGCAAACGTCACGCGCGAGGAATATGACAAAAACCGGGCAAATTACGAAAAGGACAAGGGTTCGAGCACGATCGGCCAGGGCGTGAATGACAGCTGGCTTTGGTTCAAGACGCGAACGGCATTGCTTACAACCAGCGATCTCCGCGAGTCGACGATCAACGTCGATGTGGTGAATGACGTTGTGACATTGCGCGGCAGCGTTGCCAACGCGGCTCAAAAGGCAAAGGCTGAGCAGGTGGCCAAGGGCATCGACGGGGTAAAGAGCGTCAAGAACCAGCTGACGGTGGCTCCGAACGATTCCGTGACAAACACATCAGGAAATTCGAGCAAGAATACCAAATGATCATCTTTTTCGGATTTCTCCTCAGGGTGGGCAAAACGCCCGCCCATTTTTTATTTGGCGAGGACGCGGTCAATAGCCGCGATCACGTTTTCGGGCGGGATGCTGATGATACATTTTGGGTCGCCGTACACCTTGCACTCGTATCCCGGGCACGGCTGGCAAGGAAGCTCCTCGAAAACCATTTCGTTCGGGGCGTCGGTCCACGGATACCAATGGTTACGGTTCATCGAACCGAAGATCACGACGCTCGGCACTTTCATTGCCGCCGCCATATGCGCGATGCCGCTGTCATTGCCGAGAAAAAGGCTCGCCTTGGCCAGCAATGCCGTCGTTTCCGGCAGGCTGATCAGGCCTGACGCCCAAAAAGGTACATTGCACAGTGTTTTCAAATTTTCAAGCTCGGCTGTTTCTTGTGTCGAGCCGACAGCGATGCTTTTGACACCGCGTTTTGCAAGCACGCCGATCATCTCGGCAAATTTCTCAGGCGCCCATCGTTTCGAATCGAACGCTGCAAGTGGATGAATGACCGCAAACCTCTCTTCCGTATCAAATTCGAGATCAGCGAGCTTTGATGCAAGCGAGCGTTCTGAAGCGGGGTCGATGCACAGCCTGCTCAACGGGGCGGGTTCGACCGGAACGCCGACATGACCAAGCAATGCGAGCTGCTGCTCTGCCGAATGGGTGAATTCCTTTTTCCAGAAATCGGACGACGAGGAAAGTAATTCGGTATAGAGAAACGAGTATCGATAATTCGAATAACCGACGCGATGTCGTGCGCCGGTCGCGTATGTTAAAAATGTCGAGGTTGGGCCGCCGTGCAGGTTGAAAACGACGTCGTATTTTCGTCGGCGAATTTCCAGCGCTGTTCGCTGGCGTTCCGAAAAGCCTTTGCCGATCGTAATTACTTCATCAACCGCGTCGAAACCTTCCAGAACCGGCGCGACCCAATCTTCAAGCAGGATATCGATCTGCTCATTAGGAAGAAATCTTTTTAGGGCGATCAATGACGGCGTGGCAAGGACGGTGTCGCCGATCGACCGGAGTCGAACAACAAGGACGCGATTTACGGAAGACCAATCGACCATCGACTAAATGATAAATGATAGTTGATAATTGAAAACGCAAATTTGGGCAAAGTGCATTTATCAACAGAGCCCGCAATCATTTTTCAACTATCATTTGTCACTTTTCAACAGTTGCTTCCTCGATGATCATCACCGGAATGTCGTCTTTCACGGCGTAAACCAGCGAGCATTCCGCATTCACACATTTCAGGGCGCTTTCGTCGGGCTTAAGCTCGACCTTCGATTTGCATTTCGGGCAGCGGAGGATCTCAAGGAGTTCTGGGTTAAGCGCCATATAAATGTCGGAACCGCCTGCTTGCGGGGTCCCCGGCAGGAGCATCTCCGAGCGGGGTGCCATTAGCGGGCGGTCAGTATCAAATAAATTCTTAACTGTTGTGTAACTGGACGTACGCTTACGCAGGCGGTTCTGACTTCGTACCGCACTCGGGGCAGAATTTTGCTCCGGCCTTCAGTTCGGCCTGACAGTTAGCACACTTTTGTTTTTCCTGCGACGTGCCGCATTCCGAGCAGAATTTCGCTCCTTCGCGAAGCTCTGCACCGCACTTCACGCACGGCACCTTTGCAACTTCCATTTTGCCGCCACAATCGGCACAGAATTTAGCACCGAAAGCATTTGCCTTTCCGCAAGCGGGACATATCGCCGTAGCTGCCGGAGCGCCGCCTGCCGGCTGGCCCTGCTGCGGTCCTGCGCCAAATGCATTTGCCATCTGTCCGCCGACCGCGAAACCGGCGCCTAGTCCGGCACCCAAACCTGCACCGCCACCTTCATTTTGCGCGGCATCGCGAAGCGCATCGGCAGCCTGAAATTGCATGTATTTCTGAGCGTCGCCAAGCGCGCCCATCGACGCACGCTTGTCCATTGCGGCCTCAACTTCCGGCGGAAGGCTCACGTTCTCGACGTAGAATTTCGTGACCTCAAGGCCGTAGCCTTTGAAATCTTCGTTTATCTTTCCGCGTATCTGTTCACCGATCTCTTTGTACTG
>QHXS01000125.1 GCA_003223975.1 Acidobacteriota bacterium | reverse complement strand
TTACGGCATTCAGTAAACTTTATGTGATGGACCTGCCTTCGGGCACGCCGCGTCGCTTAACGACTGCCGACGAAGGTGAATTCATGCCCGCATGGTCGCCTGACGGCAAAACGATCGCGTACGTTACATGGACAAAGGCCGGCGGCAGTATCAATTCCGTTCCGTCTGAGGGCGGCGCAATGCGCCGTTTGACGTCCTCACCGGCGTATTACATCTCACCGACGTATTCGCCGGACGGGTCGAAGATCGTTTTCATAACCGGCGCTATCGAAGATCAACTCTTCGCGGATATTCGCGGTGAGCACGAGGCAGGTTCGCCCGAGGAAGCGATGCTTCACAATCCGAGCAGCAACGGTGAGATCACCGGACCAGCCGGCTCGACCGGTACGGATCTGAAATACATTCCGGCAAACGGCGGCGCGGCTGTTCACATTGCACCGGCGCAGGGCCGTTTTCCACATTTCTCCGACGATCCGAATCGCGTTTATCTCTCGAGCGGCCAGGGCCTCATGTCGATCCGCCTCGACGGCTACGACCGACGTGTTCTTGCGCGGATCACCGGAAAAGGCACACCTCCGCAGCAGCCTTCGGCAGGACAGATGATGATCTCCCCCGACCGCTCGAAGGTTTTCCTTGAGCTGCAGGGCAAGCATTACATCGTGACGCTGCCGCGTTCCGGCCGCGACACTGTGAACATCAGCCTTGCCGCTCCGACCGCGAACGTGCCTGTCAAAAAGATGTCGGCGTTCGGCGGCGATTATCTGGGATGGTCGCGCGACGGCAAATCGGTGAGCTGGTCGTGGGGCACGAATATTTATCGCCAGTCGGTCACCGAGGACAAACCGGAAACCATTCCGGTAAGCGTGACTGCAGCCCGATCCAGACCGCAGGGCAGCGTTGTTCTTACGAATGCACGCGTCGTCACGATGAAAGGCGATGAAGTGATCGAGAAAGGCGACGTTGTCGTCACCGATAACCGCATCGTCGCGGTCGGTCCGGCAGGAAAAGTTATCCGGCCGGCAGGCGCGAAGATCGTTGACGTCGTTGGCAAGACGATCATCCCCGGGTTCGTCGACGTCCACGCGCACATGTGGCCGCCGCGCGACCTGCATCAGGACCAGGTTTGGCAGTACCTTGCGAATCTCGCCTACGGCGTGACGACGACCCGCGATCCGCAAAGCTCGACGACTGACGTCTATGCTTACGCCGACCTCGTCGAGACTGGCGAGATCCTCGGGCCGCGTGTTTTCACGACCGGCCCGGGAGTTTTCTCGAGTCTCGGTTTTGACGACAAGGATTCGGTCAGCAATTACATCAAGCGTTATCGCGATGCATACAAGACCGACACTTTGAAAGAGTATGTTGTGGGCGATCGCAACGTACGCCAATGGGTTGCAATGGCATGTATGGAAAACAAGATCACGCCAACGACCGAAGGCGCGCTCGACATGAAGCTTGACCTTTCGCAGATGATCGACGGATTTTCGGGCAATGAACATGCTCTGCCTATACAGCCGATCTATAACGACGTGATCCAGTTCGTCGCAAGGACGAAGACGTTTTATACGCCGACGATCCTGGTCGCATACGGCAGCCCGTGGACCGAGAACAAGTGGTTTGAAAATACCGATGTGCTGACGAACCAGAAACTTGCGCGTTACATTCCAGCCGAACTGACCAACGGAATGATGCGTCGGCGTCCGCAGTGGTTCTCGCCTGAAGAATACAACTACGGTTCGATCGCAAAAGGCGCGGCAGGCGTAGTGAAGGCAGGTGGGCGTGTCGGCATCGGTGCCCACGGCCAGATGCAGGGTATCGGTTATCACTGGGAAGTTTGGAACGTGAACGCCGGCGGGCTTTCCAATCTGGAAACTCTGAAGGTCGCTACCATCTTCGGTGCCGAAGCCATCGGGCTGAATCAGGACGTCGGATCGCTCGAATCGGGCAAGCTCGCGGACCTGGTCATCCTTGACAAAAATCCGCTCGATGACATCAGGAACACGAACACCATCCGTTACGTGATGAAGAACGGCGAGCTCTTCGAAGGCGATACGCTCAACCAGATCTGGCCGAAACAGAAGCCGCTCGACCCGCAATACTGGTGGGGCATGGGACCAAAGGACAACCTTCCGTAAGCGACATTAGCCCGCAGCAGCAAGGGCTTGATGTTCACTTTTAACTATGAAAAGCCCCGCTCGTCGGGGCTTTTTATCCAATGGACCCTCTCACTTGCCGGTTGTTAGGGAGGTGTAATCTTGCTGCTGTTTCTTAATGCCTCAATTCTTTTGAATCTGAATAACGCCAATCCGCGAAACCTTTGACATAGGGAAGCAGATCCCTTTTTTTTAGAAGATCACAATTCAAACAATGGAGAAAGTAATGAATAAATTATTCATCGGTATTTTTGCGTTCGTAGTTACGGTTTTTGTTGGCACGTCAAACATTTCGGCGCAGATGATGGGGATGAAGGATGAAAACCCAATGGTCGGCGGCGCCGCGATGTACAAGACAAAAGACATTGTCGATAACGCTGTCAATTCGGCCGACCACACGACCCTTGTCGCCGCTGTGAAGGCCGCAGGTTTGGTCGAAACACTCAAAGGTAAAGGTCCATTTACCGTTTTCGCGCCGGTAAATAGCGCGTTCGAAAAACTGCCGGCCGGAGCGGTCGAAATGCTGCTCAAACCCGAGAACAAAGCGATGCTGACAAAAGTGCTTACTTATCATGTCGTCGCAGGCAGCTTCGACTCCAAGTCTATCGTCGCCGCCATAAAAAGGGGCATGGGTAAAGCCGAGTTCACGACGGTCGCGGGCGGAAAGCTTTGGGCGTCGCTCGACGGAAACCGCGTTATCCTGGCGGACGAAAAGGGCGGGCGATCAATTGTAACTATTGCTGATGTTCGTCAGTCGAATGGGATCATACACGTGATCGATACTGTTTTGCTCCCGAATTGACTCATGGAATTAGTTTGTGGCCCACGGTAGATAAAAGTGCGTGGGCCACAATTTTTGCGATAATAGGGTTACGAAAGATATTTTTTAAGGCACGCAATTATGAAACGCAATATATTTTTTATTTTTGTTGCGATCGCAGGGTTGGCGGCATTATCGATCGTTGCGGCTATGTCGGTCACAAAAGCATCGGTGAGGGCCAGAGCTATTGCTTCCTCGACGCCGACCAAGATCGCGCTTATGAAGCCGGCCGAGAAATTCGACGGTGTCAAGATCCAAAGGTCCGACGCCGAATGGAAAAAACTTTTAACCCCCGATCAGTACTACATTCTGCGCGAAAAAGGTACCGAGCAGCCGTACAGCAGCACGCTCGAAAAGAATCATGAGCACGGAACTTATTACTGTGCGGCCTGCGGCTTGGCTCTGTTCCGTTCGGAAACAAAATTTGATTCCGGCACTGGATGGCCGAGTTTTTACGAGCCGATCTACAAGCAAAACGTGATCGAGGACGAGGACCGTAGCATCGACATGGTTCGGACCGAAGTAGCCTGCGCACGTTGCCGAGGACACATCGGCCACGTTTTTGATGACGGCCCGCAGCCGACGGGGCTTCGCTACTGTATTAACGGAGCCGCTCTGAAATTTGAGCGCTCGAAGTGATTTCTTTGATTCAAACTTTTCGTATAGAAAGCGGGCTGGGGCCGCTTTTTTTATTTAGACCTCAGACCGCTTTCAAGGCCGCTCGCGGAAGTGGCTGTGCTAAAATCACCCAATATGACAGGCAACGAGATCAGGCAAGCGTTTCTGGATTATTTCGAGCGCCATGAGCACAAGGTCGTACATTCGTCGCCACTGCTCCCGGCAAACGACCCGACGCTGCTTTTTATCAACGCCGGGATGAACCAGTTCAAAGACGTTTTTCTTGGTCTTGAAAAACGCGATTACTCGCGCGCGGTCACGTCTCAAAAATGCCTCCGTGCAGGTGGGAAGCATAACGACCTGGACGAGGTCGGCAAGACCGCACGCCACCAGACGTTTTTCGAGATGCTCGGCAATTTTTCCTTCGGTGATTATTTTAAAAAAGAAGCGATCGAATATGCGTGGGATTTACTGGTGAACGAATTCAAGCTTGCGCCCGAAAGGCTTTGGTTTTCGGTTTTCGAGGGCGACGACGAAGTGCCGCCTGATGACGAAGCTCGGGCGCTTTGGGAAAAAGTAGGTGCCGCCCCCGAACGGATACTCGGATTCGGTCGAAAGGACAATTTCTGGCAGATGGGCGACACCGGTCCGTGTGGTCCGAGCTCGGAGATCTTCCACTATATGGGCGACGATCCGCTCGACCCCGAAAAGAACTCGCCGTACTGGGTAAACGGCCCCGGCGATACCACGATCGAGATCTGGAACCTGGTCTTCATGCAGTTCAACCGCACCCACGAAAAGGACGGCACTTTCAAACTCACGCCGTTGCCGGCCCCCTCGGTGGATACCGGAATGGGACTCGAACGAATGGCGGCGGTGATGCAGCATGTGGAAACGAATTACGAGACCGACCTGATAAAACCGTTCGTGGAGTTCGTTGCGGAACTAGCAAATGCTTGACCACAGCAAGGGGGAAAGTAAATGAAACATTTGCGAATCTCTATTTTGCTTCCGATCTTGATCGGTTTGGTCTCGTTCCCTATGTATGTTCATTCGCAGATTGCCGGTGGTATGGACGAGTCGACCCGTACCGATTTCAACGGTAAAAACTATATCTTGGGAACCGTTATTTTTCCCTCTGGGCTCCAGGTCAATTCTCGGATCCGCATTCGTCTTTCTTCGCTGACTTATGGAGAGGTGATTACGACCACTGACGACCGCGGCCGATTCAATTTCACTAAGATCCGCAATGGCACTTATACGGTGACCGTTGACGGCGAAGAAGAATTTGAAACCACTTCCGAACAGATCGAAGTTGCATTACCGCCAAGCGCACACTCGGAGACCTTTAATATCACGCTGCGCTTGATGGCAAAGCGGTCTCAGCTGAAAAAACCTGCTGTTGTCAGCGCTGAAAATGCCGGCGTGCCTAAAAACGCTTTAGCCCTTTATCAAAAGGCCCAGGAACTTTCGAAAGCCGGCGACCATCGCGCCGCGATCGAACAGCTGGAATTGGCTGTCGAAGCATATCCACTATTTATGATTGCCCTCACCGAGAAAGGTGTTCAGTATGCAATGCTGAACGAGCTCGACAGGGCAGATGAGGCGCTGCAGGCAGCACTTAAGTTAAAGCCCGATGCGTTCGAGCCACTTGTAAATCGCGGGATCATTCTTGTCCGTATGAAACGATATGACGACGCTGAAATCCTATTGCGGAACGCAGTGAAGGCAAAGGAATTCTCGGCCGTGGCGCACCTATTCCTTGGCCGAGCTTTAGCAGCACAGAAAAAATACGAAGATGCAGAAAAAGAATTGAATATTTCCATCTCGATCGACGCTGGCGAGATGAAGGAAGCTCACCGCATATTGTCGTCCGTTTACCTTGAAAGGGGCGATTACAAACTTGCCGCCCAGGAACTTGAAATTTATCTGCAATTGAATCCGCACGCTCCGGACGCCGAGGGCTTGCGTAAAACGCTCGAGCAACTCAAAGGAGCGAATCCGAACAAACCGTAGTCTCGGCCCGCTATGTCACACACGATCAGAATATTGGTTATCGAGGCGCAAGCATTGACACGTCTTGGAATCAAGTCGATCCTTGAGGAATCGGACGAGCTCGAATTGATCGATGATGCCGGTAATTCGGTGGACGGTTTCGCAAAATTCAAGCACCTCCATCCCGATGTGACGATTCTCGGCCTTCGGTTTCCGGATTCATGCTCCATCGACGACCTCCAAAAGTACTTCGCCGAAGATCCGCATGCGAAGGTCATTGTTCTTGCCGAGCATGCTGGCGATGCCGAGATAACAAAAGCTTTAAGAAAAGGTGCGGCCGGGTATATTTGCAAGGATATTTCGCCGGAGGAGTTGGTGAAGGCGATCAGAACTGTGGCTGCGGGAAAGAAATACATACCCGACGAGATCGTTCGTGTCTTGAGCCAAAATCTCGGTCAGGAAGAGCTGACGCCCGCCGAAGCTAATGTTTTGCGAATGATCGTCGGCGGCATGTCGAACAAAGAGATCGCATTCACGCTCGACATTTCCGAAAACACGGTGAAGTCGCACATTCAGAACATTTTCGGCAAGATCGGCGTCTCAGACCGGACTTCCGCTGCGACGACTGCGATAAAACGTGGCCTTGTTAGGGTCGACCTATGATATTTACCGAAGAGATCCAAAGTTACGCAGGAAGCTTTACATCGGATGAAAGCTCGGTGCTAAAAGAGCTTCGGGAGCACTGTTATGCCCATTACGAGGACAAGGCGATGCTCTCGGGCTTCGTTCAGGGCCGAGTTTTGGCGATGTTCTCAAAGATGATCCGGCCAAAAGTGGTGCTTGAAATAGGCACTTATCTCGGTTATTCGGCTCTTTGCCTTGCTGAAGGCCTTGCCGAGGACGGGAAAGTAATTACATTGGATATACAGGAAGATACGAATAAGGTCGCTAGGTCGTTCGTCGAGCGGTCTGAATATTCCAAATCCATTGAATTTCACCTCGGTTTTGCGGCCGACATCATACCAACACTGCCTGAAACCTTCGACTTGGTCTTTATCGACGCCGATAAACCTAATTATTCCAGTTATTACAAACTCGTCTTCGACAAAGTGCGTCCAGGCGGCTTCATAATCGCCGACAACGTCCTCTGGAGCGGAAAAGTGCTCGAATCCGACCAGGATGAGAACACAAAAGCGCTGCGCGAGTTCAGCCAAATGGCCCAAGCCGATGATCGGGTATCGAATGTGCTGCTTCCGATTCGCGACGGGTTGATGGTTATCTCGAAAAAGTAAACCAGAAGCCTGCAGGTTAGTAAAAGCGAAATCAGGAGATGATGGCGGGCGCCGATTCACCTTAGCCCTTAGTTGATTCCCTGCTGAAGACATCGCCCTTGCTCCATGCGCTCTTCTGCAATTCTCACCTAAAAGTATTACTTCCTTCCCACCGCAAATGACGATTACAAATCTCTAACTTCCTTCTAAACTGTATTCATAGTTCACGGCCGATCGATGGTGTGAACGCGAACCTATATGAAAACAGAGACCAAACGGACAACGTCGATCAAAGCGGTCGAGAAGATCATTGCACCGCCGCCGAGGCATTGGGTCGGCGATGGGTTTAACGTACACGGATTTTTTCCGCATGGACCGCTGACGGGTGAGAGGTTGAGCCCGTTCTTTTTACTCGATTACGGCGCGTTGACAGAGTTTCCGCCGCGTGAAGAGCCGTTCGGCGTCGGGCCGCATCCG
>QHXS01000124.1 GCA_003223975.1 Acidobacteriota bacterium | reverse complement strand
ATGCAGAAGGAACTTTAGCCGCAGAGAACCCGGAGAGCACTGAGACTCCTTTTGGAGCTCTCAGTGTGTTCGGTGGCAAATTGCGTTTTTGCCGCGACTGCGATATTGTTGCATTTGTGCGACAAATTACAAACCCGCCAAATCCTTACAATAAATATTCGGCTGAATATGTTGGCGAGCCTCCGCCGACGAAGCTGGAAATATTTGAAGAGACTTCAACCAAGAAGATGATTACAAAGGCGTTTGCGTCAGATTGGGAAGGCGGGTGGCGCTACACGGTAAATTGCTATCGCGGGTGTGTGCACGGCTGCACGTATTGTTTCGCACGGCAGTATCACGAATATCTTGGCTATGGCGCCGGAACTGATTTCGAAACAAAGATCGTCGTAAAGACCAACGCGCCTGAGATTCTCCGGCAGGAGTTGAAGAAAACCCGGGAAAAGATGCCGCATCTGGATTTCTCGTTTGCCACCGATCCGTATATTCCGCTCGAAGCGAATTACGAATTGACGCGCAGATGTCTTGAGATCTGTGCCGAGTTCCAGGTGCCGACGGGTGTGATAACGAAATCGCCGCTCGTCACGCGCGATATCGACGTGCTGAAAAAGCAGGTCAAGACCTCTGTCTTCTTTTCGCTCCCATTTTTGACGAAAGAAAAGTCGAATCCGTTCGAGCCTTACACGCCGGTTCCGGACGCGCGTTTTCGCGCAATGAAGATGCTTTCGGATGAAGGCATCTTAACTGGTATAGGGATCGCGCCCGTTATTCCGGGCTACAACGAATCGGATATCCCCGGTTTGCTCGAACGTGCCAAAGAAAGCGGCGCGCAGCGTGCTTTCATGTCGATGCTGCATCTTGATACGGACTCGATCGAGGAATACTTTGTCCAAAAAATGCACGAACGCCTTCCGGCAACACGCGTCAAAAAGATCATCAACACAATGAGCCGTGAACGCGGTGGTTCGCTTCGGCATCGAACGTATGCGGAGCGAAGCATAGGTAAAACCGAACAATGGGAAGTAACCCGAAAGCTCTTCGATTTCCACGCACGGCGACTCGGTTTCAAGCAGCACGTCGTTCCTGAAGAAGCCGAACAAACCCTGAGCGTATCGCAGCCGACATTGTTCTAAACAGCTTTGTACGAAAATATACTCTAAGAAAAATGCATCTGTTATAGTTCCAGATATCGAGATATTAACGGAGGGTGAAATGAGACGTATTTTTGTAGCGGCATGTTTGACGCTTTTGGTTTGTTTTGTCTTTGGTTCGACTGCATATTCCCAAAAGAATCCGGGAAAACAGCTCAAATCGGCGGTTGAGCGGGTTGATAAGTCATCGGCAGCTTTCAACGAGATCATGAGGGTCGCTGATAAATCGATCCCAAGGGACCTGCTTAAGAAAGCAAATGCGATCGTGGTTTTTCCAGGAGCGATCAAAGCGGGATTCATTTTTGCAGGTCAGGGCGGAGCCGGATTGGCAATTAAACGCATTCCCGGCGGCTGGAGTGCTCCTGCCTTCATGAATATGGGCGGCGGCAGCTTTGGGCTGCAGGCTGGTGGCCAATCGACCGACTACGTGATGCTGATCATGAACGAAAAAGGCATGAAAGGTTTGCTTGAAGACAAATTTGAGCTCGGCGGCGAGGCGAGCGTCGCAGCCGGCCCGGTTGGGCGTACAGCGGCCGCATCGACAAACGCAACTATGGATGCTGAGATACTGACCTATTCGCGCACAAAAGGCGTTTTTGCGGGGGTTGCATTAAAGGGTGTGGTTATTTCGCCCGATAAGGACATGAACCTGGCTGTTTATCAGAAATCGGCCAAAGAGGTTCTGGGAACTCCGCCGCTGGCTGCGAGTGCTGCGCCTTCCAGCCTGCAAAAATTTGGAAGCACGGTATCGGTATATTCAAAGTAACTAGGAATTAATTCCGATTCGAGAACGCCGCTTGAAAGAAGGCGGCGTTTTTCATTTTCGACGTCTGAAAAGCGATAATTTCAATCACTATGACAGACCGTATCGAAATCTTTGAACAGATGCTTGCCGCCGACCCCGAAAACACGATGGTAATGTTCGGACTTGCAAAAGAATATGAAAAGCTCGGGCGGTACGCGGACGTGATCCGCATATTGGAGGACTATTTGTCGAAAGCCGACGATGAAGGCAATGCGTACGGAGTTCTTGCAAACGCGTACCTGCAAAGCGGTAACCGCGAACAGGCTCGGGCAACTTACAAGAAAGGCATCGACGTTTCGATGGCTCACGGCCATCCGTCGATGGCGAGCGAGTATCGAATGACGCTTGACGATCTGTCGGAACCGCCTGCGTGAGCGGGCGCCGCGCCTAGACCGGCGGCTTTGAGACGCACGGACTCACGGTTACCTTTCTGATTCTTACTGGCTTTGCCGGTTTTTCATCGACCGTCGGAGCTTTGTTGATAGTGTCGACGACGTCCATTCCTTTTGTGACGCGGCCAAAAGCAGCGAACGTTCCGTCGAGCGGCGGCGAATTCGCGACGAGAATAAAAAAGTTTGTCGACGCGGTGTTGGCTTCGTCACCCCGGGCCATTGAGACGACGCCGCGTTCGTGAAGTATTTTGTTCGGCTCGTCGGGAATTGTCCGCCGGGCGCGTGCACCCATTTCTTTTGACACCTTGCCGCCTTCCCTTGTCCAGATATTGCCGCCTTGTATAACAAAGTCAGGAACGACGCGGCTGAATGTCGTGGTGTCGTACATTCCGGTAGCCGAAAGGTTAAGAAAATTGCGAACTGTTTCAGGCGCCTGCTCCGGATAAAGTTCCATTTCGATCGGGCCGGCTTCGGTGTCGAGCGAAACACACTGCCCGGCCATCGTTTTAATATCGGCTTTGTCGAAAGGTTCGGGTTTCGCGGCAGGCTCGGACGCCGGCCGCGCGTTGGTCTTCACCGGTTCTTTTGTAACCGGCTCCTGTGCCGCGGCATTCGCGACAAAGCCTGGAAAGGAAACGGTAAGTAGAATAACGATTCTAAGCATCGTTCTACGATTTTCTGTCAAACCGTTTCGGGTGTAAAGTAAGGCAGTTCGATCCAAACAAATATGAAATACGTTCCCATTTTATTCGCTATCGTTACGTGCGTCTTGTCCGCTTTTGCACAACGCGAACTCGGAGTTCGCCCGACCGAAACCGGCGGGCCGCTGATGTTCGAGCAAGCTGCGTTCGACGTTCAGTCGTACGACATTACTTTAAATGTCGACCCGAAAGCGAAATCGATAACTGGAACAACGGTGATGACTGCCCGGATCGTCATTCCAACGAATGTGATCGTGCTTGACCTCGACACTCCGTACAAGATCGACAATGTTTTCGGCGAGAGGCGCGACGCTCAGTCAACGCTGAAATGGGAACGCCGCGGCGGAAAGATCTGGATCTGGTTTCCGTTCACGAAACAGCCGGGCGAGTTGTTCGAGACGATCATTACTTACGGCGGCAGCCCGCGTGTCGCGCCTCGGGCTCCGTGGATCGGCGGGATCATGTGGGAGAAAACGCCGAGCGGAGCCGACTGGGTTTCAGTCGCATTGCAAAACGACGGTGCCGACCTGCTTTTCCCGTGCAAAGACCATCCGTCTGACAAACCGGCGACGGCCGCGATGCACATCACCGTGCCGGATCCGCTGATCGCGGCAGGTCCAGGCAAGTTTGAGCGCGTCGAAAAGCACGACAATGGAACATCTACGTACAACTGGCGCATGACCAACCCGATCGCGAATTACTCGCTGGTCTTCAACGCCGCTCCGTATCGCATAATTGAAGAAAAGGTCAAGAGCGTGAATGGCGACACTATCCCGCTGGTGTTTTACGTTTTACCCGAACACGCGGACAAAGCACCCAAGCTGATCGAAGAAGTGAAAAAATACAACGCGTTCTTTGAAAAATATCTTGGGCCGTTCCCATTTCGTTCTCAGAAGTTGGGTATCGTGGAGACGCCGCATCTCGGCATGGAGCATTCGACGCACATCGCGTACGGCAACCAGTTTCGCTTTGCCGCTGACGGATTCGATTGGTTGATGTTTCACGAATTCGGCCACGAATGGTGGGCAAATCTGGTGACCGCTTCGGATTGGCGCGATTTCTGGTTACACGAGGGATTCCAATCTTTTATGGACACCTTCTGGATCGAAGAAACCAAAGGCCAGGGCGCATATTTCACGGCGATGAAGGCACGGCAACGCGGATTTCGCAATATGCAACCTGTCGCGCCGCGTGAACCCAAGATCTCTTACCAGGTCTATATGGCCGAGCCGGATTACGTAAACAGCGACGGCGATATATACGGCAAAGGCGCTTACATCCTGCACACGCTTCGTTATTTGATCGGTGACAGCGCATTTTTCAATTCGCTAAGGCACATGGCGTATCCACGCAAGGAAATGGAAGCGTGGACCGACGGACGACAGGAGCGGCTTGTGAACACGGACGATTTTTTGACGATCGCCGAAAACGAATCGAAGACGAAATTAGATTGGTTTTTTGAACTTTACCTGCGGCAGCCGAAACTGCCAAGACTCGTTACCGAAACGAATGCAAACGTTTTAACAATGCGCTGGGAGACGCCGAATAGCATGCCGTTTCCGATGCCGGTCGACGTCGAGGTCGACGGTAAGATCCAGCGGATCAAAATGGACAATGGCACGGCAACGGTTAAATTTGCCAGCAAAGCCACCGTCGACCCAAACGGTTGGGTTTTGAAAGAACTTGGTTATGCAGGTTCGAAGTGAATTGAAAAGTAGGTTCGCGAACTAGCTAGTTCGATCTGTCGTTATAATAATCGCGGCGGCATTCGGGCATCTCCTCATTAGCTTTTGGCAGTGGATCCGGGGTCCCTCATAACGTAGCGTTGTATTTCTTCCACTGTACTTCTAGTTTGGCTATAAAGCCGATGAATGCCGGGTGGTTCCGTATATTATCCAAAGTGCTGTCTTTCTGGAAATACGGATAGCATGGGAAGCCGTCCTCTGCAGCGATCGCAAGCCATTTGACGGATTCGTCGGGCCTGTTGAGGAGAGCGTAGACCAAAGCAATGTTGTACGCCGTATGGTGAAAATGGCCGAAGCCGTGGCCGATCTCGATCGCATGTTGAATTGCCTCCTCCGCTTCGCCAACCCTCCCCGCTTTCGCGAGCAGCATCGCTTTGATGCTCGTCACATTTCCGCCCTCGTCTGTCGGATATTTTTTCAAAAAATCATCGACGACCGCCGCTGACTCTTCCGTTCGCCCGAGCCTGAAAAGTACATCGGCAATATTTCGGTCCACCGAGGCGGGACTCGCCTCCAGCGGGACGGTCTTGAAGGTCGCAAGAGCTTCTTCGTATCGTCCTCTATAGGCATCGATGATCCCGAGACGAAATCGGCCGAGCGTATTATTTGGATTGATCGCCAAGGTCTTTTCCAATTCATCCTGTGCCTTATCGAAAAGCCCGATATGAATATAAACGACTGCGAGCCGGTGATGGGCGTCGTCCAGATTGGGATCAAGCGCGATGGCCCGCTTGTATGACTGAATAGCCTGCTCATGTGGAAATCGTTTCTCCGGCGTCCACAAGATCAGGCCTCGGGCAAAATGGCCCTGCGCAAGATTCGGATTGAGCGCGAGTGATCTCTCCATTGCCACCTCGGCATCGTCGTTCAAACGCTTTCTTTCTTCTTCGGATGCCCGCCGGAAAGCTTTGACGTTGTATGCCTGGGCCAGCGCGGCATATGCCTCCGCGTAGTTCGGATCGGTGGCAACTGCCTGTTCAAGAAGCTTAATCGACGCCTCGTTGTCTTCCGGATTCTCACTGCCGACCTTGATCTTCCCGCGAAGGTAGTATTCGTAAGCCTTCGATCTATTTTGCTCGGGAGTCTCTATCGAAGATGCTGTCTCGTTTCTTAAATATATTTTTAATGAGATCGCCAATATCGCCAATGCCGCAACCGAAAGACCAACAATCAGCGGGATACGTCTAGAACGTTTCTTCGCTTCTCCTGATATAAGCGATCCACCTTCGTCTGCCCCGGTACTTGGTGTGATATTTCTCTTGATCGAGTCGGGAAAGATCGCAGTGGGCATCTCATTACTGCTTGCCGGACCCTCGAGCAGCGCACTACCGTCATCGAGACAGTAGAGCAAACTGTCGTCGAAATAATCTCGTCTGCATTTCGGGCAGCGTTTCATTGAGCCGATAGACTAGTCACTTAAAGTCCTTAAGCAAAACAACATCACTGGTCACTGTACCTCGCGACATGGCGAGCTGTTTACCATCCCGCGAAATATCGAACCAGAAGACGCGACCAGTCGTGAAGTCTGTCATTTGTTTGGGCGGGCCGCCATCGATCGATTGGAGCCAAATATTAGAAACGCCGCCCTGTGTGGCTATATAGGCGACAGAGCGACCGTCGGGCATCCAGCGAACGGATGGCGATCCCGCTCCGGCGTTCATTAGCAGGTCGAACTGGCTTATTGGCTCGCCACCTTCGATGGAGAAAATCCCCAACTTTGTGGCCCGGGTGATGTCGGCGACGTAGTAGCAGGCGATTAACTTTCCATCTGGCGAGACCGACGGGATCAAGGCATATTTGTCTATTACCGGGGTGGGCTCGGCTCCTTCCGCGGAAACTTTCCAGATCCTGAAACCGCCCGGCGCGAATGTTGTGTAAATCACCGATTGGTCAGTGCGAGAACAGTCAGCTGCAAAGCCTGGTCCATTTGTAAGAGGGCGTGCGTTCGAGCCGAAGATCCCGATTGTCCATAGCTGTATATTCCCCGAACGATAGGAATCGAAAACGATACTCCGCCCGTCGGCCGTCACGCATGGATAGCGTTTGCCGTTCCCGTCGTCTGTCAGCTGTCGTTTGCCATGACCGTCTGTCCCCATGACCCACATCTCATCGTTTCCGCTATCGCGGGAGAAATATATTACCCGCCCGTCGGGCGTCCAGGCGACGCTCCCGTTGTATTTGCTGGACGTGAGTTGTTGTCCTCCAGTCGGCTGAGCAATGGGCGTTACCCAAACATTCGATGTGCTGTCTGAAAGAGTCGCGACAAGGGATCTCGAATCGGACGTTAAACTGAGGTTTCGATAATCGTTCAGATCGTCGGTAAGGGTTCTGGCCTCACCTGTCGGAAAGGAAACCATCCAGATCTGATATGGGTCAGTGGGTTTGTCGTTTGCGGTTGTCAGAACACCGCTGCCATCCGTGAGCCAACTGATCCGATCCAGATTATTCCACCTATGGAGAGGCACATCTTTGACAATTCCATCCGCAACGTTTATGAATGCTATGCTCCTGTAATACCCGCCCTCCCAGCCGCCCATCGGACACGCGATCGTTTGTCCATCCGGCGACCATGCCGCGCCCGGTAAATAATACTCGGGGTGTTTTCTAACCGAGAGGACATAGTCATCGCTGCCATCCGCGTTCGC
>QHXS01000123.1 GCA_003223975.1 Acidobacteriota bacterium | reverse complement strand
TGGGATCGCGGCGGCTAAAAGCGAAACGGCTCCCGTCTGGCGAGAAGCTGATGCGGGTAACGTCGTCCAGGATCTTTTTCGGGGAACCCCCGAGCACAGGCACTTCAAAAAGAACACCCCGCGTATTCCTTTCATTTCGAATGAAGTAAACGTAATTACTGTCAGGCGAAAAGGTGGTCTGGCCGAAGTTGATGTCTGGACCTGCGGGTGGAACGATCTGTACATTGCTTGAAGTCGCAACATGCCTTAGCCATAGACTCGATTGCCTGGTCGCTTCATCGATCGCGGAATAGACCACGTATTTCCCGTCGGGTGAAATAGTTGCTGACCCGATCGTCCCCGTCGTGGTCAGCCTCGTGATCTTTTTTCCCGTTGAGACATCCGACAACTCCTTTTTCCATTTGAACCAGTAGATAGAAAAAGCAACAGCTCCAACTCCTACAATAAGGAGAATAACGGAACCGACCACCACGGGAACAGAAAGGGTAAATCCGTTCTTCGGTGGTTGGATCGGTGATCCGGACGTCGAACCGCTTGGAAATACCGCCGTTGCCGGCTCGTCCATCGATGCAGGACCGTCAACAAGCGCGGCTCCGTCGTCGAGACAGTAGTTCAAGGTCTCGTCAGTGTAATCTCTCCTGCATTCAGGGCAGCGTTTCATCGATTCGTTACTCGGGCAATCCCATCCGCCTTAAAAGGTCTTTATACCGTGGATCGGATTTGAGTGCTCCCATTCGAGGGTCTTTTATCATAAGCATGTCGTCGTCGTGTTCCTCAAATCCTTTTTCGAGCAGGGCGAAAGCTTTATCGAATTCTCCGGCGGCGCCCCAGTAACTCGCTACGACCGTTTTTGGTGGTTCGTTCGGGCCCTGATCGGGCTCGAATATTTCTGCCATTGCCCGCGAATAGCCCTTTGGGCCTTCGGTTCTGTATCGCTCTTTTACAAAGGCAAGTGCAGGCGTTATTTTCTCAGCGGGAACACCCTCCAGGATAAAAGCCCGGCCAAATTCGTCCATGGCCTTTTCGTATTGACCCATCGTCTGATATGTCTCGGCCAGGAAAAGATGCGTTCGCGAAAAGTTTGGGTCCAATTCCAAGGTCTTTGTTAACTGCTCAAGGGCTTGATCATTTTGTCCGTTCATCCGATAGGCGACGCCCACGAGGCCGTTGATTATCAGCGAAAGCGGGTCTACATCCTGCGCGCGTTTCATTTCCTCGAGCCCTTCGCTATATCGGCCCATAAACAGAAGATGTTCGGCGTACCACTGGCGGCCGCTCGCATAATTCGGATTAAGGGCAAGAGTGTTTCGCCATTCAGCCTCGGCTTCGGCAAATTTCCAATCGTAACTGCCGAGCACAGAGGCAAGAGCGTTGTGCGCCTCGGCAAGCGACGGGTCCATTTCTATCGCTTTTGACGCTGCAACTCGAGCTTTTGGAAACGATTCTTTCGGGCTGGCCGCACCATAGCTCGACATTAGAATGTAAGCTTCTGCCAGGCCGGCGTAGGCTAAAGCATATGTTGGATCTTTGTCTATTGCCTGTTGAAAATAATCGACACTCTTTTTTATGTCGTCGGCTGTTCGTCGATTCCAGTAATATCGCCCACGCAAATAAAGATGATACGCCTCGGTGTTTTCCGTGTAGTTCCTAGCGACCTTCTGGCTTTCTGCTCCCGTCAGCCGAGCTTTGAGTTTTTTCGAAACGTCACTCGCGATCTCGCTTTGCAATTTAAGCAAGTCCGCACTTTGCCGCGTGTATTGATCGCCCCAGATCTGATTTCCGGTAGACGCGTCCACCATCTCGACATTCATCAGCACCTGATCGCCACGCTGAAGAATACGGCCGTTTAGAACCGCCTGAACCCCGAGGTCTTGTGCCACCTGCTGCGTGCTTACCGTTCTACCCTTATAGGTAAATACCGAGCTTCGCGCCTTTACTGAGATCCCCGGAATCTGAGACAAGCTGTTTATTAGAGATTCCGTGATTCCGTCAGATAGATATTCGAAGTCGGGATTTCCGCTCTCGTTCACGAACGGCATGACCGCGATAGATTCGATCTGTTTCGTGGGGGCGAAATATCGATATGCGAAGAATCCGCCGAGCCCGATGGCCACTAACAGCAAAAACGAAACTAACAGATACCGCTTCGGCCGCGAAGATTTTGAAAGGAGCGTGCCTGTTCCTGTTGTTAAACCACTTATTTCGTTCTTCGTACTATCAGGTCCCGATAAGATCGCGGTCGGGGACTCATCAGCCGAGGCCGGACCTTCGAGAAGCGCACTTCCGTCGTCGAGACAGTAAAGTAAACTGTCGTCATAATAATCTCGGCAGCATTCGGGGCAGCGTTTCATGTGCTACTTCTTTATTTCGGCGGTCCAGTCCATCGTAACCGCATATGGAAATAATTGTGTTCCCGGTGCGCTCACAACGCATAAGAATGCCTGCCCGTCGGCTCTTACGTCGTAGCTGGTCATCAATGGATCGACCTTGAAAAGCGGCGTTGGCTGGGCGGTATTGAGATCGATTCCCGGCTTGATCTCCGCCGACATCAAATTCGAATCCGGGCTTAAGTAAAAAAGCTCTCTCCCGTTGCGGCTCCAGCGAGGGTTGCTGCCGCCGTCAGCCGATATACGTCGTTTCTCTCCCGGCTGGTCTAGTTTTGAAACATAGATCTCGTCCCGGCCAGTCTCATCGGAAGCGAACGCAACCCATTTTCCATCGGGCGAAAAGCGTGCGCCTGAATCCATGTGGACGTTCTTTATGAATTGATACGGCTCGGCTCCGTCGGCGAGAGGTAATATCCAGAGGCCGTCCCAGTCGTATATCACTGATCGCCCGTCAGGTGACCAGTCCATCGGCACTGCAAAATCCTGGTCCTTTAATTGAGGGATCCTTGGGTTACCAACACTGCCGATCTCTTTTATGTGCACCGTCGTTTTATCGACACAGCAAGAGAAATAAGCGACCTGCCCCCCGTCCGGTGACCAAACCGGCTGATCATCGTCGGCTTGTCCCGAAACAAATACGGTGCTTGTGCCGTGGGCGAGATCTTCTATCCAGATATCGCCCGAGAGCGTTCGCGGGTCCTCTACCGACATAGCGACTCGCTGGCCGTCAGGCGAAAGTCTAACCTTAACGTAATTGCCGGGCGAACCAACCTGAGACGTTTCGCTGCCCTTGCGGTCAAGCCATACGAGTCGTGTCTTTGGAAACTCGGTCATATAAACAAGCGGGCCGCTCTCGGAAGCCGAGAACTCAGCCCAGCCCGTCTTGTCGAAATAAGGAAGACGCTCGACAAGCACTGTCGGTTCGCCACTCAGTGCTAACGTCTTTTGATCAAAAGGTTGCGCAACAAGGGTACCGTCCTTCGGGTAGATCAGATAACCATTGATGTAGTGTGGGCGAGCGGGCGCCATTTTAGCGATCTGCTTCGTTTCATTGGAATCGAGAGAACCTGCGTAGATGCCCGCGGTCTCCGTGCTCTCGTGATTA
The DNA here is from genome assembly GCA_003223975.1 of Acidobacteriota bacterium. GTDB lineage: Bacteria > Acidobacteriota > Blastocatellia > Pyrinomonadales > Pyrinomonadaceae > OLB17. The sequence goes on along the minus strand of QHXS01000123.1, from coordinate 3,800 downwards.
CCGACAAAGAGGAACCGATTTCCATCGGGCAGAAACCTTACGTACCGGCCGGTTTCCTTTTCTGCAACAACCGCCGGGCTGCCGCCGGCTGCCGGAACGCTGTAGATCTTGCTGTCGGCATCATCAAAAAATACGATGACCCCGCGGCTGCCCCACGATCCCGAAGCATCGCCTGCAGCAGGCAAATTACAGATCGTTTGAAGTGACTTGCCCGACGCTTCTATACGTTTTAGTTTGCCGTCGGCAAAGAAAGCGATGTTGTTGCTGTCGGGCGACCAAAAGATGGATTGTGCGTTTTCGCTGCCGGACAATGAATGTGCGTCCAAGCTATCGAGCGGCCTGATCCATATCGTGCGTTGGCCTTTGACCGTGGCGATGAACGCAATGTAACGCCCATCGGGCGAAATGCTCAAGCTGTGTGTCTCAACGTCGGCATAGGGAACGGCGCCGTCCGGTATGACCAAGGGAAATCGTATGTTTCTCGCTGCAGCCACAGGACCACGCACGTTAAAATACCAGACTCCGAAACTCGCCGCTCCGATCACAAGAAAAAGAATGGCTCCCCATCCAAATGACCGCGGATCAAAACGGCCAGGTCGCCTCAAGATTGCCTCGGGGTCGTGATCTGCAGCATCCTTCTTTTTTGCACCAGCAGCGGCTCCGGTGAGGGAAATCGTCCCAGAAGGATCGCTTGACAGACCCTCACCCGCGACAGGCTTAGACAATATTGCCGTGGCTGCTTCGTCCGGCGACGTGGGGCCTTCGACAAGCGCAACGCCGTCATCGAGACAGTAAAGCAAACTGTCATCGTGGTAATCGCGTCGGCATTCGGGGCAGCGTTTCATGTCGATCTATTTCTTGAAATTCGCATACCAGTCAACTGAAACGGTAAGCGACGATGTGGCGTCCGCCATTCTGCTGATAAACAGGAACCGCTGGCCGTCGGAAGAAACGTCAAATTGCGTCCCCTGAGTTGTCCTCGCCAAAGCGGTATCGAAAAGCGGTTTTGGGATTCCAGGTTCAAAGCTTGCTCCGGCTTTCACGTCGACCGCCATCAGCTTTCCGTCCGATGCAAAATAAAAGATCTCGCCGTTTCGGCACCAGACCGGATTGAGGCCACCATTTGTCGAGACCGGCCATTTTCCGCCGGACGCCGGAAACGTCTGGACATAAACCTCGTTCACACTCGATTCACGGGAGCGATAGGAGATAAAACGCCCGTCGGGCGAAAACCTTGCGCTTGCGTCCTCGTTCGGCGATCGAAAATAGAGGAAGGGGGCGCGGTCGCCATCAAGCGGAAGTACCCAAATGTTCTGATTTGTTGCAGGGTCAAAATCGGTGTAAAGAATGTGTTTGCCGTCGGATGACCAGTCAGTTACGGCTATCGGGTTATCAGACCGGGTTAATACCTCAACTTCACCTGCGCCGCTGGCCAGCTTTCTATACAACTCGCTCTTTCCAACCTGCCGCGCGGACCACGCAATATAATTTCCGTCCGGCGACCACGCAAGGTTTTCGACATCAGAGGAACTGGATGTCAGCCGCGAGCTCGTGCCTCGGGTAATGTCATAAACATAGATATCAAAGATGCCGGTCGACGTATCACGACGCGAGACCGCGAGTCGTTTTTGATCTGGCGACAGCCTCGCAACGAGGTATGACCCGATCTGTCCAATCGTTTCGAGTTGTTTGCCGGTCCGATCGAACCAGGTGATTTGCCGATTCTCAAGATCCGAGCTTGGATCGTAAACGAGGGTCCCGCGATCAGACGCTGTAAAATAGGCCCTGGCGTTGTTATTCGTGCGTATCTGATCGGCCACACGAAATGGCTCACCAACGGTCGTCAGTTTGTCGGTATCGAAACTTTGCGCAAGTAGCGCCCCGTCGCGCGAGAAGAAGATGTGGCCGCTGCCGTCGGGTGATGGAGCGTAAAGAGCATTTGAATCGGATGCAAACAATCGCTTCGATTCGCCGCCGTCGAGCGACGCGGCCATTACGTCGGACGTGCCTTTTTGCGTATTTGTAGCAAGATAGATGAAGTGACGCCCGTCGGGTAAAAACTGCGGCCATCGTTTCAAGGTCGCTTCGTCTTTCTCAAATCCCGGCAGTGAAACTATCTCGCCGCCCGTAGCCGATACCCGGGAGATACCTTGTCCGCCAGAAAAAAAGATGATCATGCCGTCGCGGTTCCACGAACCGCCATTACCGCGGCGGTCGCCCACAAAATCGCAAATGTTCTGGACGGTCCCATCCGCTAGATCGATCCTCTTCAGCTTGGCTCCGCTTGCAAAAGCTATCGAGCGGCTGTCGGGCGACCAGAACATAAAACCGCTCGCACCGTCTGTACCCGGCAGCATTCTGCCGGTCAACGAACCCATCGGACGCAGCCACAACTGGAGCTTTCCGTCGATCAACGTGTTGAAAACGAGGTTCGCGCCGTCCGGCGAGATCGCGATCTGATTAAAACCGCTCGACTTTTCGGGCGGATTGATCGAAAAACTGACCGGAATGGCTTCGCTTCGCGCGGGTTGGCGAAAATACTTGACAGCGAATGGTGCGCTCGCGAGAAAGCCGATCAGCAGCACCCCGGCCAGTATCCAGGGCAACCATTCTCTGGAAAGAAACGCAGGCAGCCGCAGCGTCACCGAGTTTGTGCGTGCGGAAGTATTACCTGCATTAAGCGCCGCGGTCAGGTTTTCATCGGAGACACGATCGCCGGAGAGTATCGCCGTCATCGGCTCATCGCCTACTTTTCCGTGAACCAACGGCGCTCCGTCATCGAGACAGTACAACAGGCTGTCATCAAAGTAATCTTTCCTGCATTCGGGGCAGCGTTTCATAAGCTTATTGCGACAAATTCATCCGTTTCAGCAGGTCCTTGAATCTCGGGTCGTCGCGAAGCGGGTCCATGAAGGGGTCGACCGCAGCGCGGCCGAGATAGCAGTCTTTTTCGTTGAAAGACCGCTCTAATTCTTCAAACGCCTTATCTTTTTCGTCGAGAGCTGCGTATATTGACGCAATATAATAAGGCCTGATATACATGGTCTTTCCGAGCTCGCGCAGCTTGGCTATTTCCTTCTCGGCTTCGGCTCGCTTCCCGCTTTTTGCATACGCGTGGCCAATGGTAACTATACATAGCCATTCGGAAAGCGGATCGTGAGCAGGCTGTAGACATGCTCGGATCGCCTCGTCGTACCGTCCGGTTAAGATCAACGCCGTTCCGAGCCAATGCTTAGCAAGCGGAAAATCCGGGTCCAGCTCAACAGCCTTCTGCGCCTGTGCCAGGGCTTTGTCGTAGTGCCGTGCATAAATAAGCGTGCTCGATGCTACAGTGTTCGCGATCAGTGACAGGGGCTCAAGCTCGACCGCCCGTTCGAGTTGGGCAACGGCCTCCTCCGGCCTGCCAACGGCCGGTAAAAAGCTGGTCCCGTAGGCGACATGAATGTAAGAGATGTTCGGATCGAGTTCGAAAGCTCGTTTGAAATGGCTCTCGGCTTCGGCCCAGTTCCAATCATAGATAGTTAGCGAATCGGCGAGTGCGGAATGGGCTTCGGGCAGTAGCGGATCCAATTCCAACGCACGGGTTGCGGCGGCCTTTGCGAGGGGAATCGAATCCTTTGGCGCTGCACTCGGATTCTTGCCGATAGAGTTGTATGCCTCGGCAGTTGCGGCATACGCGAGAGCAAAATTTGGGTCGAGTTCGATCGCCTTCTTATAACTGTCGATGGCCTTGAACATGTCATCCTTCGCCCGCTTCGCGTAATGATATCTGCCTTTAAGATAGAGCTGATAAGCCTCAT
>QHXS01000122.1:7776-8354 GCA_003223975.1 Acidobacteriota bacterium | reverse complement strand
CACGCCGGACACGAAGTCCAGGATATCGTCGATAAGACGGCTCGCAAGATCGCGAAGACGGGTAAGGTCGATCAGGAAACACTCGATGAAGCAGCTCTGGGCATCGGAATCGTCGAGATCTAACCGCAGAGACGGAATCAAATTGAAAATGCAAAATGCAAAATGCAAAATTTGGGAAAAAGGAAAACATTTTCCGCTTTCCATTTTCCATTTTCCATTGCTATTCGTCTCTTTGGTTTTGATGGTTTCGGCACAGCGGCAAGGCTCAGGCTGGATCTGGCTGAATCCTATTCCGCAGGGCAATCAACTCAACGCCATTCACTTTGCAAAAGACAAGCAAATCGGAGTTGCGGTCGGCAGCGACAGTACGATCGTCCGGACGACCGACGGCGGATTTACGTGGCAGCGTTTCACCTCGCCGGTCGATTCCACGCTGACAGACGTTTTCGTTAAGGACAAAAAGCACGCGGTCATCGTCGGTACACGGGGAACGATCATGACACTCGTCGATGGCCAATTTTGGCAAGCTGTGCCAGTTAGTACTAAGGAGCACTTTTATGGCCTCACGTTCACAGGCG
>QHXS01000122.1:0-7764 GCA_003223975.1 Acidobacteriota bacterium | reverse complement strand
GACGGCGGCGCGACGTGGGCCGGACAAAATTCGGGGTCGACCGAACACCTCGCACGCGTCGCTTCATTCGACGAAGAAAGCGTGGCGGCAGCCGGTTCGAACGGCGTCATTCTGATCACGAAAGACGGCGGGGCCACATGGAGCGTTTCAACACCATGCGGAAGTGAACAAATGACCGGCATCGCATTCTCCGATAAACAGCGAATCATTGCCTCGGGTTTCAATGGCTGCATCGCGCGGAGCGACGATGCCGGTGTGAGCTGGACGCGGCCGAGCACTTACACTCGTGCCGACTTTCTCGCGATCTCATTTTCAAACAGTAAAACAGGTTCGGCCACCGACACGAACGGACTCGTTTGGATGACCGGCGATGGCGGATCGACCTGGCTGCCATTCAATGTGCGTACCAATCCGAAATTGTCCGATGTGTTTTTCGTTGACAATTATACCGGCTGGGCCGTCGGCGAAAACGGACTCATAACGCGTACCGACGATGGCGGTTACAGTTGGCGACGGCAAGGCAGCGGCGCCCGCGAAGACATTAACGACCTGGCGTTTTTTAATAATTCTCTTGGCGTCGCGGCGGGTTCGAACGGCCGGATAATGATAACCAACGACGGCGGGTTTACGTGGCTGCCCGTGCACACCGGCGTAAAGGCCAACCTGAATGGGCTCCATTTTTACCACGACGAACGCGGCTTTGCCGCCGGGGATAACGGCACGATACTTCGCACCATCAACGGCGGCGCAAGCTGGGGTAAGGGGATAACGGGTACGGACGAGGACCTAAGCAGCGTGTTTTTCGTTTCGGAAAAAGTTGGCGTTGCGGTTGGAGCAAACGGCACCATTATCCGCTCGACCATGAGCGGCACGTACTGGCAGCCGGTATTTTCCGGAACGCGAGCCTGGCTCGAAGATGTGAAATTCGCCGACGACAAACGCGGTGTCGCGGTCGGCGACCGTGGGACCGTTCTCGTTACCGATGACGCAGGCGTCACCTGGAAACAGGTCACCACGAATGTGAACGAAAATCTTTATGCTTTGAGCTTTTACGATTCGAAAAATGGTTACGCTGTAGGCTCGAATGGTATCGTCCTGAAGACGAACGACGGTGGAGAAACCTGGATCGATCAGGAGTCCGCGATGCGGACGAATCTTTTTGCGGTAACGGCGGTGGGTGAAGAACTCGCGATCGCCGTCGGCGAACAAGGAGCTGTCATGATTACGACCGACGGCGGAAAGAGCTGGGAGGTTCAGCAAAACATCACTGGTAAAACCCTTCAGTCGATCGTATATCGCGGCCAGGAAGCGCTCTGGGTTGCCGGCCGCGGCGGCGTTATTCTGAAACGGTCCGCGCCGCTTTCTCCGTCGAAAATACAGTCTCCAAAATTGCCGCCCGTTTTTCGCAGTCCTGCCCCGCGGTATCCGAAGCCAAGACTGCCGATGAGAACGATCACCGACGACGGCGATATTCCGGTCGCGCTTCAACCCACAAAAAAGGACAACTGATCTAAACGCGAGCAATTACCGCGATCCATTCGCCCGCACGACGAACGTCAGGATTTCGAATCCCAATTCGCTCCAACGCCTCCAGGATCAAATTTTCCTGCTCAATAAGAATTCCGGAAAGTATCAGATATTTCTTTGCCGTCGAAAGCAGTTCAGGCAGTATCGGCCCAATGACGTCTAGCGTAAGATTCGCGCAAACCAGATCGAATTGAGGTAGATCGCCCGTGATCTCGCTCTCCCGAAACTCGATCAAGTTTCCGACGCCGTTCAAGTGAGCATTTTCCCGCGCGATCTTTATCGAGCCTGGATCATTGTCGATCGCGATGATCGCGTCCAATTCCAGGTCCTCGCTAGTATCTTCGGCTTTGGACTTAAGAGCCGCGGCCATCGCAAGAATGCCGGTCCCGGTTCCGACATCCAGAAACGAATCGCCCGGCGAGTAATATTCGTCGATCGCCTGTAAGCATAACTGTGTTGTCTCATGCGTGCCCGTCCCGAACGCCATGTTCGGTTCGATCCGGATGACTATCCTTTCCGGCTCCTCGACATTTTGCCATGGCGGTGCCACCACAAAACGTCCAACCGCAGTCGGCTTCCAATGTTTTTTCCACTCCGCGAGCCAATCTTTATTCTGAACCTCGCCGCGTTCGATCATGATGACCGCGTTCTCGTCCATATCATAGCTTCGAAGTGCATAATGGATCTCGTCCTGGACGGCCTTGTCGTCGGGCAGTGTTTCGAAATATCCGACAACCCGCACACCACTTGCCGGTTGCCGCATATAATCGATCTCGGTTCCAAGTGCCCCGAGCGAATTCAATGCGAATTCGATTGCCTCAACCGCTTCGTCCGTGACCGTCAATTGCAGCGACAGCCAAATAGTATTCGCGTCATCCATCGTTCAAATATTTGTAGCATAAAACGGAGTTGCGGCCTCTGGTTTTCGGGAAACCGGAGGCCGCGAAATCGGAAGGCACAACTGTTGGCTATGCGGAGTGGATAGGCAAAAGGCGGTTTATTTACGGGTTGGTAATTGCCGGCTCGCAGAATTCTCCGCTTTATCTGCTTCGTCGGCTCGGGAAACTTGCTCCTTTGGTCGTGCAAGGCCGTATTTTCGCGCCTCGCGTTCGATCGTTTTAGGATCTGATTTCAAATAATAGATCTCTTCCTGCATGGAGAGATTTTCCGTTGTCGCCTGCTGAACCTTATCGTTCAGCTCTTCAAAAACTTTTGACTCTTTTTTTAGTTCCGAAAAAGCTCGGTAGTTAACCGTTAGCACAAGCATCAGGACCAATGTCACCGAAGCTGCCACCGGGAGCCATGCAGGCAAAACGCGTTTTCTTGGCTCTTTTCGCCATCTGAGCGGCTTGTTTACCACTCTGCGCCGTTTTGCAACAACCTTTGACATGCCTTATCAACCTAGTAAGTACCTTCGTCCAGCTTCGAGTAGCTCAGCAAGGTCTTCCTTATGTTCGCTCTCTGCATATATCCGTACCATCGGTTCGGTGCCCGAAGGACGCATTAAGATCCAGGCGTCGTCAGCGAATAAGAACTTCACGCCGTCAAGACGATTTATTTTTTGAACCTTGCGCCCGGCGATATGGTCCGGCTCCTCGGCAAGTTTCTCTTTCAATTTGGCGGCCACAGCATCGTCGAGCTTTACGCCGATCCGCCCCGATTCCAATTTTCCGACCCGTTGGTAAAGATCTTCCAATTGCTCTGTCAAACTCTTTTTTCTAACCGCGACCGCTTCGGCCGCGAGCAAGCACGCGATGATGCCGTCTTTTTCCGGGTAATGGCCCCGTATCGAGAGGCCAGCGGATTCTTCGCCGCCCAGAATGATCTTGTCTTCATTTATCAATTCGCCGATGTACTTGAAACCGACCGGCGTTTCGAAAACTTCAATGTCTCGTTCTTTTGCTACTCTGTCGACGAGGTGCGACGTTGCCACACTTCGTGCGACGCCTAGCTTCCAGCCCCGACTGTCAGCCAAATAATCTGTCAAAACTGCGATGAGCTGGTTCGGCGTTATGAATTCGCCGTTGCTGTCGATAACTCCAAATCTGTCTCCGTCACCGTCTGTCGCCAATCCAAGCGTTAATCCCTTGCTCGCTACGGCCTCCCGTAATTCGTCGACGTGATCCTCACCGGGTTCCGGCGATCGGCCGCCGAATGTAACATCGCGCCAATCGTGTATTGTCTCGACCTCAATGCCGTCATCCCTCAAGATCTTGTCGAGGTATCCTCGGCCTGTTCCCCAAAGCGGATCGTATGCATAGCGGGCTTTCGAATCTTTGATCGCTTCAAGATCGACCTTTGATCTCAGATCGTCAAGGTACGCGGCCTTCGGATCGTGTTCGATAATATTCCCGCCACTTTCATCTTCCGGCTCGTCTTTCGCTTCGATCGCTTTTTCGATCTGCTGCGTGACTTCCGGCAAGGCCGGAGCGCCGTCGGCGGTTGAAAACTTTATTCCCTGATACTCCGGTGGATTGTGGGACGCTGTAAAATTGATCGCACCGGCAGCTTGTAAGCTTTGTATTGCGTGCGAGATCGTCGGCGTGGGAACCGGATGTGTACAAAGAAAGACCGAAAAGCCTTTCCTGCTCGCTATGTCCGCAGCGACCGCCGCGAACTTCTCGCCCATAAATCGCGTGTCATGGCCGATGATCAGGGATCGTCCCGTCTTTTCATCCTGCCTTTTCAAATAGCTGCTGATCGCGTTAGTTACACATCGAACATTCTCGAAAGTAAAATCGTCTGCAATTATCGATCGCCATCCAGAGGTGCCAAATCGAATTTTCATCTCGGCGGCGTCTTATCGATACTTATGTCGGCGAGTACTCGACCTTCAAATTTGACTTCTGAGTTTAACGCTTTTAATTCTTGATGACCCTGAAGTGCTTAGAACGTTAGCATAGCGCTTAGCCGTTGTAAAGCGCTTATTTTCATATTTAAGATATTTTTTTTCAGCAGTTACGTAGTTATTGCTAACGTAAGACTTAACGCTTGCGCTTAAGGAGGAAAACCGGTCAAAAATAGACAAATATTTGTCACAACGGCTATCTCCGTAAGCAAACATCTAGTCCGAAACGCTGCTGAATTTCGACCGTCCCGTATTTCTAAAATATTGCCTGCTTAAGCACGCGTTTAATCAGATTGGATTTTACAGGCGATAATTCGAACTGGAAATTGTGTGTCAAAACGACAACACACTACAAGGACGTTAACTGTGTGTCATTACTATACATGTCACAAAAACCTTGCAGTTCCTGCAATTGCAGGATTCTTCAAGCCTTGCGTTGAATTCGCAGTTTGTTTCACAATGGCACACGCATTGCTACAGATAGGGACAGCTGTCCTTGCGCTCCACCTGTCCATACTTTAGAATATCGGATTTTCGCCTGAAAGGCAGGTGTTGAGCAGCATTTATAAACTTGGAGAAAATATGACCAGACCGATCAAGCACGTTGAAAAAGGCCTCACCTACATCGCAAAAGGCGCGTTCAACGCGATCAAATCAGTTAACCAGTTCAAACCGAACCCTTCGTTCATTCCAAAATGGTCGGACAAGCCGATCCTGAAATCGTGGCAGAAAACGAAGCCGACGCTTGGCTTCCCTCGCCAGACGGATTCGCTTTGCCCAAACTGCGTTATCGAAGCGCGTGAAGCGATCATCAGCGGCGACCGCGATGTCTCGACGCTTATCAATGAAAAGGTCGGCGAGATCAAAGCTCAGATCATCGAACGCGACGGCGAAGTTTGGATGATCAAAGATTGCCCGACCCACGGCCACTTTGAAGACATGATGGCGATGGACTCGAAATTCCTCCAGCACATCGAATCGCTCTTCCCCGGCCGCGACCAGCAGGCACACAACGACGAAAAATTACACAACCACGGCACGTCAACGATCAAGTACGGCCGCGGAGCCGTGTTGACAGTCGATCTTACGAATCGCTGCAACATGATGTGCGACCCGTGCTTCATGGACGCGAACCAGGTCGGTTTCGTCCACGAGCTCTCAATGGAAGACGTAAGCGAGATCCTCGACAACGCGATCCAGATCAAGCCGCGCCGACAGATGTCCGTTCAGTATTCGGGTGGTGAGCCAACGTTGTCGCCTTACTTCCTGGATGCGATCCGCTACGCGCGAAAGGTTGGATACAACTCGGTGCAGGCCGCGACCAACGGAATCGAATTCGCAAAATCAAAAGAATTCTGTAAAGAAGCCGCCGAAGCCGGCCTTCGTTTCGTTTATCTGCAGTTTGACGGCATCGGCAACGATGCAAACTCGCACCGCCAGATCGGCAACCTGTTCGACGTAAAACTTCGTGCGATCAACAACCTGCACGAAGCCGGCGTCGACATCATCCTCGTAACAACGCTGGTCAACGGCATCAACAACGATCAGGTCGGTACGATCATCCGGTTCGCACTCGAGAATCCTAAAAAGATCTCGTTCATCGCGTTCCAGCCGGTGTCCTTCACGGGCCGCGACGAGCTGATCACCGAACAGCGTCGCCTACAGCAGCGTTACACGCTCGCGCACCTCGCACACGATGTTAAAGGGCAGGTCGGAATTACCGAGCCTAACCGCGATTGGTTCCCGCTTTCCTTAATGGGAGCATTCGCCGATTTCGCCGACGTGGTCCACGGGCCCGAGAGCGAATGGGGCCAGGTTTCATGCGGCTGCCACCCGAACTGCGGCGTCGGCACGGCGGTGATGGTCAATAAAGAAACGAAAGAGATGGCGCCGGTTCCGCAGTTCCTGAACATTCAGGGCCTCGTGACGGACATGCAGCACATCACCGACACCAACCGCGGCAAATGGTTTTCGAATTTAATGATGGGCCTCGCATTGTTGAAAAATTACAACCCGTACGGAGCACCGCACAGCCTTACGCTTGGCGGCATCCTCAAGAAGTTCGACAAGTCGTTCGGCTTGTCGGGTAAAGATTACGGAAAGGTCGGCGGCGATCGTACTGCCGAAGATATCGAAAAGCGTCGTCAGGACCCGTGGAACTTCCTGTTCATCGCAGGAATGTGGTTCCAGGACCTTTTCAACTACGATTTCCGCCGCACCGAAATGTGCATCATCCCGTACGGCACGCAGGAAGGCGAAATTTCCTTCTGTGCATACAACACCGGGATCGGATGGCGTAACATCATCGAGCACATGCACCAGAACGCGACCGTCGCACAGTGGTACAAAGATCACGGCCGTCACGAAGTTTTCGCCCGCGGCAAGGAAGTGGATCTCGGCGACAAATCGCATAGCCTCAATCTGAACGAGGTCGACCTTACACGTCCGAACAAACCGGAAATGGAAGGACCGAAGACCGCTGCTGAAGAGATGCAGATGATGCGTAAACTCTACAACCAGATGGTCACGGAAAAGGCAGGCCTCAAAGCTGAGCCGCTCATCCAGATCGGCGGTATCAAGAAGAGTAAAGAAAAAGAAATGGCAATCGCTGAGTAGTCGTCAGTAGCCGGTTGCCAGTTGTCAGTTAGAAAAGCCTCGTTGAGTGATCAACGGGGCTTTTTCTTCATCGCATCCCGATATCGAACGGGTTTTCATCGCGTAGCGATTCGCTGATTGTAGCCATGGCTTTTAAGCCACGGAAACGGTCAACCACAAATTCATTCCATCGCGTAGCGATGCGTGATTGTAAATGTGGGTTTTCAACCGACGTTGAACGTCGCATAAAATAGCGCGGATAAACCCATGGCGAACACATTCTCACAGATCTATTTCCATCTTGTATTCAGCACAAAAAACCGCGTCGATTTCATTCGCCCGGAGATCGAAGCGCGCGTCTGGGCATACATTGGCGGTATCGCAAGAAATCACAAAATGACCGCATTGCAGGTCGGCGGGATCGATGATCACATTCACGCCCTTATCGGATCCCCGACTACGCTTTCACCGAGCCAGGCCGCCAAATACTTAAAAGGCGACTCGTCCTACTGGATACATAATGAATTTCCCGATCTGGCAAATTTCGGTTGGCAGGATGGATACGGCGTCTTTTCCGTTTCGAGATCGATCATTCCGGATGTCGTGGATTACATAAAGCGGCAACGCGATCATCACAAGAAGCAAACATTCGAGGAGGAATATGTCGAACTATTAAAATTGCATGGCGTCGAATACGACGAACAATTCCTCTTCGGATGATTCGCCCGTCGCTCACGCGACGCGCTTTTGTTTTTCCTTTCCTTCCGTGGGTTGTAAACCCACGGCTACCGTCG
>QHXS01000121.1 GCA_003223975.1 Acidobacteriota bacterium | reverse complement strand
ACAGGGATCGATGACGACTCGCGGAAAGCGGCCCACGGTCCGGGAAAACCTACGACAAACGGTTTCTCCGGGGAGATCGCAGTCAACTCGGTCGCCGCTGAGACTTCGCAGAGAAACCTCGCCGGAATAGCCGAAAATAATCTGGTTTCATCCCGCCGTAGTCGTACGAGCTTCACCGCTCTGATGGCCTATGCGGGCATTGCGCTGGTCTTTCTGGCTGGGTTTGTTCTATATACGGCCGTTAACTGGCGCAATTTCGCCAAAACGAATGGTCCACCAGATCGTGGAACGAAGAATGAAGAGGCCTACCGGCTATACCGCCAAGCGGAGAATCTGAGTGCACGGCGTAATCGGGAGAACATGCCGACCGCTATGGACGATCTAAACCGGGCCGTATCTTTAGACCCGAATTTTGCCCGTGCATGGGCGGCTAAGGCCCATCTCCATCGATATCTCGCTGAATACCCTGGGGGCGATCAGGGTGAACAATACAAAAGGTCAATGGAAGCTCTGGGAAAGGCCCTGGCCATCGACCCAAACTTATCCGAAGCCCACAGCGCCCTTTGTCTCAATAAGCTTCGTTATGAGTACGACTCCGTGGGAGCCGAGAGAGCTTGCATTCGAGCTGTCGAGCTAGATCCTAATTCATCGGTTAGCCACAAAGCATACGCTACTTTCCTTTTTTCAAAAGGCCGGTTTGACCAGGCGGTCGCAGAGATCAAGCAAGCTCTCGAGATCCAACCCTTGGCCTTGGAAAATCAGCAGACGTACGCTCTCGCCTTGTATTACTCCCGGCGATATGAGGAGGAGGAAATTCAGTGGAAATCGTTAATCGAATCAAATCCGCCCCATGGCTACCTTTACATCCGTCTATTCATAAGTCTGAAGCAGCAAGGAAAGGAGGATGAGGCCTTTGATTATCTCCTCAAGAAACTGACCATGGATCATGTGGAGAATCAGATCATCGAGCGGTTTAGGACTGCATACGCCACAATGGGGTGGCGTGGCGTCACGATCGAGCGGATCAAACATCCTGAGATAGAGCCTTTCACGGGGCCTTTTGATGTCGCCTGTCTCTATGCCACCGTCGGCGACAAAGACAAGGCATTCGAACATCTTGAAAAGGCTTACCTACAACGCAGCTATAGGATGGCCGTGCTCCAGGTTGAACCTCAACTCGATGCGATCCGCGACGACCCGCGCTTTGACGAACTTGTCCGGCAAATGGAATCAAAATGAATTCTTCGCTGCGATTTGCGTTTCTGGGCACGCCGATTCAATCTCCTTTCTGCCGTTACAGGTGGTCTTTAGGCGGCCACGTGTTCGATTCTCAACCTTCTTCAATTTCGTCCACGCTTCGACTCTAGCCGCAAGCCTTCGTGCGGAAAACCATTGACAGTCGGTGCAACGTTGTGCTATTCTTGACACATCGGCTTTGGCGACGAGTGTCGTCCGCCCGGCCGAGGTAAAGTCCAATGTCTAGAGTCCGAGGTCCAAAGTGCAAAACCCGGAACCAAAAACCTAGAACTCAGAACTCCGAACTCAGAACCCCGAACCCATCGGAAATGACATTTTTGTATCAAATTCGTCCAGGTTTGCACAAAACGCGATGTTTGCGCCACCCGCGCGCCACCCTGTCCACCGCGCCACATGGCGCAAGAATCGAGGCTTTTGCGAAATACCGGGACAGATCAGGACAAAGATCCGTGGTCACGAAGAACGTTCGGCTTCGCGCATCAGGCGGGCTACGAAGAAGATGTAATGGATGCCAGAGAGAACCGCGAAGAGCGTGACGATCGTATAAATTGTTGGCAGGTAGACGCCGTTAAATTGAGGGAAAACAGCCGCAAGCAGGATAAGCATCACGGCCGCGACCTGCACGAAAGTACTTGCCTTGCCAAGGCTCGACGGCTTGAAGCCGCGAAAGCCGGTCATCATCATTATGGCCATTGCGACGGCCACGATAAGCACATCGCGGCCGATGACCGCCGCTGTGACCCAGAACGGAACCGGAAGATGGCGGCCCGGGGCAAGCAACCCTGGGATCGTGAGCATCACGAACGCCGTTATCATCAGGAGTTTGTCGGCGATGGGGTCCATGATGGTTCCCAGTTCGGACTGCTGCTGCAAACGCCGTGCGATGAAACCGTCGATGCCGTCGGAGATTCCCGCTATCGAGAACACGATCAGTGCCCCGGTCTCGCGGCCGTACACCAAGAGGGTAGCGAACACTGGGATGAGGCCCATTCGCACGAATGTTAAGACATTGGGGATCGTTAGGACACGGGTTGAGATCTGTTGCTCGCTCATTCGGCCGTTCGAAGCTCCAGCAGCGAGATCTCGGGCGGGCATTGATAACGCATCGGCACAACGACGGTCCCGATGCCGCGGGTGATATAGATCTGCGAATCGTATCGGCGATGGAGCCCAGCCTTCAGTCGGCGCTGCGGAAGGATGCGTTTTTCGGGATCGCGCATTTTGATCTGGCCGCCGTGCGTGTGTCCGCTAAGCGTCAGGTCGATCCCGCGGCGAGCGACACGGCGAAATATGACGGGGTTGTGGGCAAGCAGCAGCTTCATCTCGTCGGGGAACGAACCCTCGAGCGCCGCTTTCAGATCGGTCTTTCCGACCATGTGGTCGTCAACTCCGGCAAGCCAAAACGATCCTCCGCGAGCGGAAAATCGCATGCCTTCATTTACGAGCATCGTGATGCCTTCCCCGCGAAACAGTTCGGTAACGAGCGCGGCATCGGTCCAGTGGTCATGGTTTCCAAGACATGCGAATGTGCCAAATTCGGAATCGAGCCCCCCGAGAACTTCGGCGACCGGAGCGATGTATTTCCGCTCGTGCGAAACGTAATCGCCGGTGAGGCAAAACATGTCGGGCTTGATGTAATTGGCATATTCGACGGCCCGCTCGATGTGTTCGAGGCTGGTGAATGGGCTGTGATGCGTATCGGAAAGATGGACGATCGTAAAGCCGTCAAGCTGTTTCGGCAGCCGTTTGAGATTGATCGTGACCTGTTCGAGCGAAAGGCTGTTCGCCTCGTTGATAGCATTCCTCGCGACCTTCGACAGGTTGCCGGCCAGTTCGCGAAGCGGTTTATCGGCGGCCGCGACGTCATTCAGGCGCTGAGCGAATCTCTCTCGACGTGATGTGGCGGTTTTCAACGTAATTTCGATTATACGCGGTTAGTCCGCGCGAACAAAAGGTGTTTAACGTGCAGTTAGTCGAACAAAGCGGAGTTTGCCGGCTTGAAGCAGAAGCGATTCGCCGGCCGAAAGATCGACGTCCGAATTCGACGCGGTTGCCTTTTCACCGTTAATTCGAACGCCGCCTTGCTCGATAAGCCGTTTCGCTTCGCCTTTTGATGTCGCGAGTCCGGTCTCGACAAGCAACTCTGCAAGGCGATGTGAACCTGCAGCGACGTCTTTCTCTTCGACTTCGTCCGGCGTTTCTTTCTTGACGAAGCGGCGATTGAATTCGTCCTCTGCACCGTCGGCATCAGCTTGGGAATGAAAGTCTTTGATTATGAGCTTCGCGAGATTAACCTTTATATTGCGCGGATTTTCGCCATTCTCAATTTGAGACCTGAGACCTGAAATTTGCGACGGCGACAGGTCGGTTGCCAATTCGTAGTAACGCCACATCAACTCGTCACTGATGGACATCACCTTGCCGAACATCTCAGTTGGTGCCTCCTCAATGCCGATATAATTGCCGAGCGACTTCGACATTTTGTTCACGCCATCGAGGCCCTCGAGCAGCGGCGTCGTCATTATCACTTGAGGTTCCTGCTCAAATTCGCGCTGAAGGTTGCGGCCCATCAGCAGGTTGAATTTCTGGTCGGTACCGCCAAGCTCGACGTCGCTTTCGAGAGCGACCGAGTCGTAACCCTGGACCAGCGGATAAAGGAGTTCGTGAAGCGAGATCGGCTTTTCTTCTTTTATGCGCTTATCGAAATCGTCGCGTTCAAGTATCTGTTTGACCGTAGTTTTCGCAGTGAGCTTTACAAAATCCGCAGCCGTGAATTTGTCCATCCATTCGCCGTTGAATCGAAGTTCGGTCTTTTCCGGGTCAAGCAGCTTGAACATCTGCTTCTGGTAGGTTTCGGCATTCGCGTTTATTTCTTCGCGTGAGAGCGGCGGCCGCGTAACATTTTTGCCCGAGGGATCACCGATCATTCCTGTGAAATCACCGATCAGAAAAATGACCGTGTGGCCGAGGTCCTGGAACGCTTTGAGTTTTCGAATGACGACGGTGTGTCCAACGTGAATATCCGGGGCGGTCGGGTCAAGGCCAAGCTTTACGCGTAAAGGCTTGCCGGTCTTTGAGCTTCGCTCCAATTTCGCGCGCAGGTCGTCTTCACGGATTAGGTCGACCGCGCCTTTTTTAAGAAATGAAAGTTGCTCATCGATGGTCATCTACAAATATTAAGGAAAAGCTAATGTTTTTGCCACGACGGTTCAAAGAAACAATCCTGGTTTTGCTGATGTGCCCGTTGTGCGAAAATTGGGCCAGGGATCTGACCTGCAATGCTCAAGGAAACGGTTCGACGAATTTGGCGCCTTATTTCACCGGACACACGTGCGTGGCTTGTTCGCAAAACGCAAAGCTCGTTCACCGTATCTGCCGCCGCCGTAATTTCAAATGAAAAAGGAGAAGTTTTGCTCCTGAACCATGTTCTAAGGCCTTATTCCAACTGGGGATTTCCGGGAGGTTTTCTCGATTACGGAGAACAGGCCGAAGACGCCATCCGCAGAGAAGTTCGAGAAGAAACCGGCATCGAACTTAATGAACTAAAACTACACTCGATCCGCAATTCCGGCGCGCATATCGAAGTGCTGTTTTCGGCCGTGGCGGACGGCGAACCGAGTGTACGCAGCGCCGAGATCATAGAAATACGATGGTTCACTGCCGATGTCCTTCCGGACGATATTCCCTCTGTTCAAAGACAACAGATCGCCGAGATCGTAACGAAAGATATCGTCGCCTGACACAACTAATTGCGGTTTGTTAATCTGGGAAGCATCTAATCTCGGATGGCTTTTTTTGAAGAGCTAAAGCGGCAGTTCGTTCTATTGCACGTATCAGAAATTCCGGTACGTGCAGATAAGCGGTGGCTCTTTGTCATTGTATTGATGACAGCGATCATTGCCGCAAGTCTTTCTCAGTTTATCGACAATTCGATAGCCGCCGCGATCTTTGGCTTCATAACTACGCTGGTTTTCTTCGGTTCGATATTCCTGCACGAATACGCCCACGCTTTTGTCGCAAAAATGGAGGGGCTGCACGTCATCGAGATCGTTCTTCATCCATTTGGAGGCTTGACCAGATTTCGAAGCGAACCGGAAACACCGCGGGCCGAAT
Source organism: Acidobacteriota bacterium (assembly GCA_003223975.1). Lineage (GTDB taxonomy): Bacteria > Acidobacteriota > Blastocatellia > Pyrinomonadales > Pyrinomonadaceae > OLB17. Next base: position 1,652 of record QHXS01000121.1, on the reverse strand, counting down.
TTCGGATCGCGATCGCCGGCCCGGCAGCGTCGTTCCTTCTTGCCGTTATATTCGCTTTGTTTGCGACCGCCGCAAGGTCCGTTGGTGCGGATATTCTTGTCATTCTCTCGGCGACGCTCGCGATCGGAAATTTTCTGCTGGCCATTTTTAACTTGTTTCCGGGCTATCCCCTGGACGGTGGCCGCGTCCTGCGCGCTTATCTATGGCGTTCGGGCAAGGATCTGAGCGAGGCGACAATACTCACTGGAAGATGCGGACAGGTTATCGCAGCAATGATGATGCTTTTCGGACTTTTCGTTGCCGTATTACGCGGCGATTATTTCACCGGTTTTTGGGCGTTGGTGGTCGGCATTTTCCTCTGGGATTCCGCATCGGGCATCATTTGCGACGTTCATCGTCAGGAACGCACGCATGTCGAAAATGCGATGATGCTGCCCGTAACCCTTAAACCCGAGACGACGCTTCACGATCTGATCGACAAGATCTTGCCTATGCATCGCCAACAGGTGTTCGCTGTTTCTGCGGATCGCCAACTTCTGGGCGTCCTGATGCTGGCGGATATGAAAGCTTTGCCGCGGGAAATTTGGCGTGCAAAAACCGTCCGCGAAATTATGCGTCCAGTTGATTCCCATCATTTTGTCAACGTAGGCACTTCGCTTGCCGAGGCTCGTGAAGTGGCGCGTATGAACGGAATCGGCTCGGTTTACGTAATAAACAATAAGGGCAAATTGGTCGGCGTCGTGCGTGGCGTTCCTTCCCATGTTCCCTAACCGGACCGCGTTTTCAATGTGATATCCTAAAGCGCTGAACTTTAAGCAGAATGAGGTTTATTGACTACATATCGTCGATGAGTACCCTGCGAAATCTGCTGGATATCGCGCTTGTTTTCATCATCGTTTATGTGGTCTTAAAACTGCTTCGCGGTACGCGCGCGGTGCCCACGATGGTCGGCATCGTGCTGATCGCTTTGCTTTACTGGCTGGCGGTCGCGCAGGACCTGGCCACGTTGGAATTCGTGCTACGATCGGCGGTTTTTTACGTCGGATTTGCGATCATCGTATTATTTCAATCTGAAATACGACAGGCGCTGATATATTTTGCAAACCGGCTGCGTTTCCCCATCTTAAAACGTCAGCGGGCACAGTTCGGCGGCAGTATCTTCGATGAGATCGTCCTTTCCGTTACGACTCTGTCAACGGAGAAGACGGGGGCGCTAATAGTGATCGAACGCAACGTCGGCCTGCGAAATTTTGTCGACGCCGGTGTGCAGCTAGATGCTGCAATCAGCTATGACCTGCTTGTTACGATCTTTAATCCTTCGACGCCGCTGCACGACGGCGCGGTGGTTATTCAAAACGAACGTGTCGCCGCCGCTTCAGTTTTCCTGCCGCTGACAAAGAATCCTGAGATCTCTCGCGACCTTGGGACGCGGCATCGGGCGGCGATCGGCATAACCGAAGGAACTGATTCCATTGCAATAGTCGTCTCTGAAGAGACTGGCTTGATCACTTACGTTGAAGGCGGAAACGTACGGCGGAACCTCGACACGAACGCACTTCGAAAACTGCTGCTTGACGCGATGGAAATACCGATCGTCATCCAGAAACGTGAGCCTACAAAGACGATGAGCGAAACCGAGAGCGAGATAACGA
>QHXS01000120.1 GCA_003223975.1 Acidobacteriota bacterium | reverse complement strand
TCGGTCGACCTCACGTCTGTTTTGCCGGGCGACCGCGTCGTGCAGCTAACGCCTGAAAATGTAGAGTTGCAATTGCCGCTCGGCGTCCGACTGGACGAAATTACTCCGAGCCGAATGGCGGTTCGTTTAGAGGCGGTCGAGGAAAAAGAAGTGCCGGTCCAGATAGAAACGGTCGGCAGATTGCCCGACGGCTTCGAGGTTTATTCTCAAGTTGCGAATCCCCCCCGAGTCCGGGTGCGCGGCCCGCAGAGCCTGGCTAAAACGCTGACGGAAATTTCGACGG
>QHXS01000119.1 GCA_003223975.1 Acidobacteriota bacterium | reverse complement strand
TGTCGTGTGTGCCGGTGTAGACGGCCGAGTGCGGAACGTGATTATGCGGCAGGTACGTGTTATGTGCATCGCCGCCGAACGCGAATTGCAGCACACGCATTCCGGCGACACCAAACGAATCGCGAAGCTGCTCGACCTCTTTCGTCACTTCGCCGAGGTCTTCCGCGATCAGCGGCAAATCGCCGAGGTCTTGCCGTAACTTGTTGAAAAGCTCCACACCCGGAACGCTTTTCCATTCGCCATGTTCGGCGGTCGTGTGATCGCCGGGAACTTCGTAAGCACGCGTCAGGCCGATGAAATGGTCGATGCGGGCGATGTCGAATAGCCGCAGATTCTGATGCACGCGTTCGACCCACCACGCGAAACCGTCGGCACGCATCGCATCCCAATCGTAAACAGGGTTTCCCCAAAGCTGTCCGGTCGAGCTGAAGAAGTCGGGCGGTACACCCGCGACGAACGCAGGCGAGCCGTCGACGTTTAATTTGAATTTCGACTGGTTGCACCACACGTCCGCCGAATCGAACGCGACGTAGATCGGGACGTCGCCGATGATCGCAACGCCTTTTTCGTTCGCATACACTTTCAGCTTGTGCCACTGTTGAAAGAACGTAAATTGCCGATACTTCTCTTCGAAGATCGGAGCGTCATGCTCGACCTTTGCATGCTCTATCGCATCCGGTTCACGCTTTTGAAGCGGCTCATCCCATTCGTTCCACGCCTTGTAATCATTAGCGGCTCGCAACGCGGTGTATAAAGCATAGTCGTCAAGCCAGAACCAATTCGAATCGCAGAAGAGGTGGAATTCGTTCGCAAGTTCCTTGTCGTCGGTGGATCGGAACTGCTCGAATTCCAACGCGTCGCTCGCACTGATCAACTTCACATTTCCGGCGAATGCCGAGAGGCATCCATACGGCGAGTCGCCGTAACCCGTCTGATTAACAGGCAGGATCTGCCAGTAACGCTGCCCGGCTCCGGCAAGCCGATCGACGAACGCATACGCACTTGGGCCCAGATCGCCCGACGGCAAAGATGTGATATGAAGGAGAATTCCAGAGCCGCGTTGAAACATTTGACCAGTTTACACTGTGTCAGATGCCTGCAGGCAGTAAGGGTTCACCCACGACCAAGCTCGTATTGAACTTTCGCCTTCAACCGTGTAACGTTTAGATACGATTTACCTATGAAAGATGAATTTGAATTTGAGCCGGATTTTGATCTTGAAGCTGAGTTCGCCGACGATATTTCCGATTTTGACGATCTGATCGACGAGGCGGAGACGGTTACGCTTCGCACCGCTGTTCTGCAAAAGAACAACATGGTTGCGTTGCTTTGCATCAAGAGTGCGACAGCCGGTGCCGCGATCTGCCGCGTCGACCCGCGTGAGGCTATGCCGGCCGTCCAGCTTTACAACGACAAGCAAGCGGCCCTCGAATGGTTTACAAAAAGCCTGCGTACAAGTAAAAAGAACGGCTGGAATGTCGTTTATGACGGCCTGCCTCTGCAAGGCTAAAAAGCTAATCAATAGGAAAAAGGGGGAAAGTTTGGTGAATTCGCTAGATCCAACTTTTGCCCTTTTTTATTTTTACAATTTGCCCCCTTTATGCTTCTCGCCATTGACATCGGCAACTCGCTCATCAAGTTTGGCGTTTTTGATGGCGACGAACTTTTCGACAAATTTTCCATTGCTACAAAGCGTGACTACTGTTCCGACGAACTTCATTTCGACCGGTTGAAATTCGCCGGCGACAAAATGCTGAAGATCGTTACCGTGATGGTCTCAACGGTGGTGCCTGAACTCATCGACGTCGTTCGAGAGGCGTCGCGATCGCAGTTCAAAGTCACACCTACCTTTGTCGATCACAGCGCAAACTTCGGTATCGAAAACAAATACGAACCGCCAACGGCTCTCGGGATCGATCGCCTGGTTAACGCATCGGCCGCGGCCCAAAAATACGGGACGCCGGTCATCATATGCAGCTTTGGCACGGCGACGGTTATCGATGCTGTAAGCGCGAAAGGTCAATTTGTCGGTGGCGTGATCGCAGCGGGCGTAAAGCTGATGTCGGAATCGCTTCACGAGCAGACTGCTCAGTTGCCGTCGGTGGACATCGAAAGGCCGGATAAGGTGATCGGAAATTCGACCGCCGAAGCGATCCGTTCGGGCGTTGTCAACGGCCAGATCGCGATGGCTGACGGCCTGATCAAACAGATCGCATCGGAGCTAGGCTCGAAGCCTCGTGTGATCGCGACCGGCGGATTTTCACACCTTATCGCAGACACCATCAAGACCGTTTCGGTCATTGACGAAAATCTTACGCTCGATGGCTTGCGACTACTTGCAGAACGGACCTAAGCATTCGAATCATCTAAGAGGCTCATACACCTTCAACTGGTTGATCCAAGTCCACATTCCAGAAATCGTTGCAATTCGATCGGTAAATCCATAAAATTGCAATTCCTATGGACGAGGGCGAAGAGCGTTTAGTGTGTGCTTCGTGCGGACGTTCGGTCGGCGTGTCGGATGCTTATTGCCTCAATTGCATGGCTCCGACAACTGGGGCTTCCAACCTTGATCCGATGCAGGCGATCGTTAGCGAAGGACGTTTGTTGTCCCGTGCAACCGAGGGCCGACAAAAGCCGATTGTTCTGATCGGCATTTGGATCCTTTTTTTGCCAATGTTCCTGGTTGGTGCATTCTCTGCAGTCTCGATTCTAAGAGAGGGCATTGGATCGGGATTCTCAAACTTCGTCTTTTTCTGGGGAGCCGTGGGCTTGGCGTTTATTGGGTTCACCGTTCTTTATCGTGTAACCAAAAACTATTTCGGCTGGAGAACCGAGATAGAAGATGAGGATGAAGTTACCCAATTAAAGCTCTGACCTAAGTTGTTCAACATCGCCAGCCTGAATAATTGCAAGTTCGCCATTCTCTCGTCTAATTCTCAAAGCCCCGTTTGGCTCAAGGCCCTCAGTCACGCCCGTGATCGTTTCATTTTCCAATACGACCCGAACCGCTTTGCCCGAGAAGTAACTCGAACGCCGACGCCATTCGTTAATGATCTCGGCCGGGCCGTTTTCGGATCGAAGGATTTCGTAAAAGTACGTGAGGTATTTGGTAAGCGATTCGGCCAAATTCCCGGTTGCTGCGACTTTCGTCTCTGACTCCAGCGACGTAGCAATGTCGGCGATCTCGGGCGGAAAGTTTGAAGATTTAAGATTGATCCCGATCCCAACAACGACCGCAATGCCATCATTCGTCTCCGTTGTTTCCGCGAGAATGCCGCTTATCTTTTTCTCTTTGATCAGGACGTCGTTGACCCATTTGATGTCGGGTTTCAACCCAAAGTCCTGCAGCGTGTCATGGACTACAACACCGGTCATCAACGTGATCACTGGCAGGAATTTCGTATTGATCTTCGGCCGCAAAACGATGCTGAAATACAATCCAGCATCCTTCTGCGAAACCCATGTACGGCCATGGCGTCCGCGTCCCGCCGTCTGCTCGCCGGCGACGATGCAAAGGCCTTCGTCCGCACCTAGCCGGGCCTGTTTCAATGCTTCGGTGTTTGTGGAATCAAGCGAATCGAAGGTGAGGACCGTGATATTCATCAGGCGGGTTTCCACATGGAATCGGTATAGAAATTCTCTTCGTCGAAGAATTCCTTTTCGATCTCAAAACCGCTATCCCGAGAAAGCTCTTCGATCATGTCATGCGTGTACTTCTGCGAGATCTCCATAAAGATCGGTTCCCATTGCTGAAACTCGAACGCACGGTTTAGCGCATTTATCGTGACGGTCTGCTTTTCCCGGCTAATCAGGAAGGAGCGGGCCGCACATTCCATAGGTCGATATTGAGCGTAGTGCGAGAATTTTTCGAGGTTGAAATCCGCGCCAAGTTCTCGGTTTATTCGCCGCAACAAATTTAGGTTGAACGCTGATGTTACGCCTTGCTTATCATCATATGCAGCGACGATCGTTCGCGGGTCCTTCTGCATGTCGAATCCTATAAACATTCGATCATTCGGGTTCATCACGCTGCGGATCTGGCGAAAGAACGCGACCGCCTGGTCCCGAAGAAAGTTCCCGATATTCGAACCAAGGAACAATATGATCTTTCGCCGGCTGTTGCCGTTCTTCAAAGAGCCGAGAACCTTAAAGTAATCACCCGTATGCGGGCTGATGCGAAGCTCGGGAAATTTCTCGTGAAAATTCGCTTCCAATGCATCGTTCGCTTCCTGCGATATGTCGATCGGTGAATAGGTAAAATCGAGGCCTTTTTCGAGAAAGTGTTCGATAAGAACGGCCGTCTTCGTTCCGTCCCCTGCGCCAAGCTCAATGAGATCGAGGCCAGCGGCCCTATCGGTGAACGCTTCGTAGATCGCATCGGTCTGTTCGTTAAAGATCTTCAACTCGGCACGCGTAAGGTAATACTCGGGGAGCTTCATTATCTCCATAAAAAGCCGCGAGCCTTCATCGTCGTAAAAGTACCGCGACGACAGTTGCTTAGGTTCAGAACTGAGGCCGCGGAGCACATCCTCGGCAAAGTGGGTAAGCTCGGTCGAAGTCGACGAATCCATAAAAAGAGTTGAGCTGCTACTTTGCCAGCCTGATCCCGGTGTACTGCCAACGCAGATGAGGGCTGAAAAAGTTGCGATAAGTATTTCGGCTATGCCCGGGCGGTGTTATTACTGAAGCTCCGCGTAATACCATCTGGTTGATCATAAACTTTCCGTTGTATTCGCCGACCGCACCGGGCGATCTATTGCATCCGGGATACGGAAGATAAGCCGAATTCGTCCATTCCCAGCGAAGTCCCCAGTCGAACTTGTCGCTCGCCGCTTCCCATTCAAACTCGGTCGGAAGTCGCATCTCTTTCCATTCGGCAAATGCCGCTGCCTCATAGAACGAAACATGTGCGACCGGGGCATCAAGCGACAATTTTCTCAGCCCCGCAAAAGTGTAATTGAAGGGTTCACCATCCCGTTCGATCCAATACAAAGGCTTGTCGATCGAATCTGTGTTCACCCATTCCCAACCGTCGGAGTGCCATAGGTTCGCGTTTCGGTAGCCGCCATCCTCGATGAATTCGACAAATTCGCGGTTCGTGATCAACCTTTTTTCGATTCGGTTGTCCTCAAGAAAAACTCGGTGCCGCGACAGCTCATTGTCGAAGCAAAAGCCGTCCCCGTCGTAACCGACCTCATAAACTCCTGCTTCCGTCTCAACGAAACCCTCGGCCTCGCTGTCGACGATCTCGATAGGTGCAAAATTCTCGCGGTAAACCGGCAACAGCGGATTCAAACTAAACGTGTATTTCAGATCGGTGAGCAATAGCTCCTGATGCTGCTGTTCATGGTTAAGCCCGAGGATGACCAAGTCAGTTACGCTCGCTGAAACCGATGGTCCCGACAAGAATTCGAGCATCTTGTCATCAATATACTTTCGATATTCGAAGACGCGTTTTACGGTCGGTCGACTCATCGCGCCGCGTTGGGCACGCGGCGTTCGCTCGCCTATAGAGTTGTAATAGCTATTAAAAAGGAAGGCGAAATCGGGATCGAAGACCCTGTAATTCGGAACGAATTGCTTGAGGATCATCTCCTCAAAGAACCAAGTGGTGTGAGCGATGTGCCATTTCGCGGGCGAGACGTCAACGATCGGTTGCGGAATGTAATCTTCAATTTCGAGCGGCTTGCAAAGCGACTCCGTGTAGGCGCGTACTGACGAGAAATACTCCTTAATATCCCTCTCGTGGGACTTCTGCGGATGACTCGCTTGCATGTTCCTATTAGAACAAAATCATCCGAAAAGAGAAAGATTTTCGCCGACTCTAAGACGCACGGCGAACATTGTTCACCTGAACACGTTCCCATTCGTTCACCTGGCGTGCACGCTTGTTTTCGTACGTGTTCGCAAGCGAAACGATTATCTCGTCGGAGGTGGTTGAGTTGTTTTGGGTACTGCGTCTTGCGGAGTGTCGGTCGTGGGAAGTTCGCGGATTTCGTTCGGATTCCTGAGCGTTGTAATTTCGGTCGACCATTGGTTTGCCTCCGCTTTGTGGATGGCAGACGGTCAAACCGCTTTACAACATCAAATCGGCACCGCCTGCTCAAATTTTATTTTATTCATCAATCTTTTCGTAAAACTCGTTACCTTATCGGTCCAGACAGGATATCACAAAACTGTTAACCGGAAAACAAAAAAATGGACAAGGGCCAATGGTTTTTTGTAAACTTCCGGCATGCACTTTTGCAGACAAACGCTCGCCCTTACCTAGCCACTCGCAAGCCTTTTTGCGACGTGGCGACCAACGTAACTTAATTAAGAATCACAAATTAGCTAATTACTAATTGCATTGGATAGCGATCGTGTTATCCGATAAAATTAGCATTTTCCTCATTTACCGTATGGACGAGAAGTATTTTGCAAAAAAAGTAGAGGCCAAATGGCAAAGGAAATGGGCCGAAACTGGCGCTTTCGAAGCAAAGATCGATGCTGAAAAGCCGAAATTTTATCAGCTCGAGATGCTTCCGTACCCGTCCGGGAATCTGCACATGGGCCACGTGCGAAATTACTCTGTCGGTGACGCTGTCGCTTGGTTCAAGCGGCTCAAAGGCTTCAATGTTCTGCATCCGTTCGGCTGGGATTCGTTCGGCCAGCCTGCTGAAGACGCGGCGATCAAACGCGGCGTAAATCCGCATGAGTGGACCGAAGAGAATATCGTCGCGATGCGGGGCCAATTGCAGCGAATGGGATTTAGCTACGATTGGTCGAGGCAGATGGCCGCTCATCGGCCTGATTACTACAAATTCGACCAATGGTTTTTCCTGAAGATGTACGAAATGGGCCTGGCATACAAGAAAAAGACCCAGGTCAATTGGTGCGAACACGATCAGGCAACGCTCTCGAACGAGCAGGCTAGCGGCGGTTTGTGCTGGCGATGCGGAAACCCGGTCACGAAGAAAGATCTCGAACAGTGGTTTTTAAAGATCACAAATTACGCCGGCCAGTTGCTCGACGACCTCGATGAGATCGAATCGGGCTGGGCCTCGAATGTCGTCAAACGACAGCGAGACTGGATAGGCCGGTCAGAAGGTGCATTTGTTGATTTCGAGATTCGAAGAGCGGATGGCAAGAGCGATGGTTCGGGCCACATACGCGTGTTCACGACACGCATCGACACGATCTACGGTGCGAATGCGATCGTCGTGGCTTCCGAACATCCGGTGGTCGTCGAACACCTGTCAACGTTTTCGCCCCCAGTTTTGGAAAAGATACAGACGATCCGTGCACAAAAACTGAATCCGTCAAACCATGAGATAGAGGCCGTTAAGGATGGCATCGATACCGGCCTGCGAGCCGTAAATCCGTTTAGCGGGGAAGAACTACCGGTATGGATCGGCAACTACGTGATGATGGAATACGGCACCGGTGCGGTCATGTCGGTACCCGCTCATGACGAACGCGATTTTGAATTTGCAACAAAATTCAGTTTACCGATAAAGACCGTTATTGAACCGAGCCACTCCATCAGTCACAGTCAGGAAGGTGGGCTTGCCCCCGCTGCTGAAGCATTTACCGACTACGGTGTTTTGGTGAATTCCGGCGAATGGTCCGGAAAAACCAGCGAGGACGCGAAAAGGGAAATGTCCGATTTCGCCGAAGCGAACGGATTCGGAAA